>CAMLDI010000007.1 GCA_946478845.1 uncultured Paenibacillaceae bacterium | reverse complement strand
TTACAACTAAGGATCTCCTTTCTTACTGTCTAGTTTTTATGTAGCATTATAGTTTTTATAATTAGGGCTTTAAGAGCACTATAATTAAATGTATCTTTCGAGGAAACTTTTTTTCCGTTGATATAGATAGTTGGGGTACTGTTTATACCTAATTTCCTACCAATAGCTTCATCATCCTTGACAGCCTGCACAAAGATTTTATTATTAATATCTTTTTTTAATTTATCGTAATCTACCTGAATATTAGATTGTTTTGCAATTTGAACTAAATAATCTGACGTGGCCCAGTTTAAATGTTCATTTTTCTGATAAGCAAAAATTGCATCGTAATACTTCCAAAATGCCTTTGGATTTTGACTATAAACTGCTTCACTGGCCATTGCTGCTGTTCTCGAATCTTGGCTAAGTATAGGAGAGTTAATAAAATAGTACTGAACAATCTTGTTATCTATAAAATCTTTCTTTAATACTGGAAAGATCTTTTGATCAAACTCCTTACAGGAAGGACATTTAAAATCAGCAAATTCAACAATCTTTACAGGGGCATCTTTTGAACCTAAAGCAGGTTGTTTCTCATATATGAATTGTTCAGCATTATCTATTTTTCCTGATTTAGCGCTTGAAAAAAAAGTAATAATGATAATAGAAACAATAAGTATTGTTACAATAGTCCAGCCCATTAAGCGCTGTATTTTTTTCTTTTGATTAAACTTTTTAATGTTATCTACCTGTGTTGAATTTTGCAATTTTATCCCCTCCTAAATTAATAATCAATTCTCAATGATTAGGTTAGTAAATCGAGTTTTAAACAAAGAAGAGTACTGACAATAAATTTAAGATTTAAAGCGCAATTTGCATTAATATTAAAATTATACCAAATTATCTATTTATTTTTAATAGCATATGAAATATGCCTCTTTTAGAAAAAAATAAAAATAAGGAATTCATTTAGTATTTGTAATTCCTCATTTTTATTTAATTATCATTTCTAAGCGTACGCTTTTCATGTTTTGTTGGCGAGTGAGACGCCTATATTCTCTTTTTTATTTCCAAAAAATACAACTTGTAATTTTGCTTTTTTAACCATCCCGCCTGGTCCTTGAATTTGCTTAATGTTACCGTACTCAATTGGATGATTTTTTAATCTTAAATAAATTATTTTTCAACTAACATTTTTCTTGTTTGATACTACCCTACTATATACATTCCAATTCTTTTCCGTTTATAAAAGTAGACTTTTAAGGACATATTTACTAGGGTATAAAATCGCGTTTATAAAAGTATACTTCTGATTTTACAGACGTTTTCGAAAAATCGTATACCTTTATAAACAAAATGAAGTATAATAAAAAAAAAGGAAGCTTTTTTGGAGGAGTTTATTTTGAAGATTGGGTATGTGCGTGTTTCATCCAAAGATCAAAACGAGGAACGCCAAATAAAAAAGATGGTAAAATTAGGAATTGAAGAACGGATGATTTTTATCGATAAGCAAAGTGGAAAAGATTTTGAACGACCAAGTTATCAGACCATGAAGCGATTTCTTCGCAAAGGAGATCTTCTTTATTTGGATGCCCTGGATCGCTTAGGCAGGAATTATGATGGGATTATTCTTGAGTGGAAAAAGATTACAAGGGAAATTCAAGCTGACATTGTAGTACTCGAAAACGAAACGTTGTTCGATAGTCGAAAATACAGAGAGATGGGTGACATCGGAAAACTTATGGAAGATCAGTTCCTTAGTTTGCTTTCTTATGTTGCTGAACAGGAACGGAAGAAAATTAAACAACGACAGGCTGAAGGCATTGCAGTGGCGAAAGCTCAGGGAAAACACTTGGGTAGGCCAAAATTTAATTTAAATTCTCTTTCAAATGAACAGCGTGAATTATTAAATTCTTATTATCCAAAATGGAAAAATAAAGAGGTTACAGGAGTTCAATTAATGCAATTACTCCAGGTGAAAAAGAACTCGTTTTACAAAGTAATCAAAGAATATGAAACGAACTTGTCTTAGCATATAAAAACTATCTGTAGAAAATGAGCACGATGATCTTAGCTTTCTTAATAGATTTTGCTGTTCATTCCCTCAATTGTTCACATTCCCCGATAGAAATCATTTTATTCTTTGTTGATATGTATTAAAAGATAAATACCTAATAAAAGCAGGAATCTCTTCAATTGAGTTAAGATATGTTTTGGATACTGGGCGTATAAGAACGGAGTAGACATCTCGCTGCTCATGCGGATTTTTAACCACTCGAGCGAGGCCGTCACGCTACGATACATCGGTATCACGCAGGAGAACATTAACGAGGTATACGATGCGATAAATTTATAAAAAGGAGCTCAAAGGCAAAAACAAGAGCTCACTGTCCACCTCCAAATTGTTAGAGGAGAAAAAGGAACGGATTGTAAAAGAGGTTGTAGAGTAATAAACGCCTCTTTCTTTTTTTTGCTATTATAGGGTTATTGAAACGGTTTTAGGGGGAGATAACGTGGATTTGATTATAATGGACGCAGTTTACGCAGCGGCTAATACAGCAAATGAAACAGTTAGCGGATTTAAATGGGGATGGGATGCAATAGCGGCAATCGGTCAAGTTTTAGGAGCAGCTGCGACATTTTGGGCAGTAATGGTATCTTTAAAATTAGCAAGGGAAAATTCGCAATCAAATGTTAAGGTTATTACTCAAATAGGATTCCCTGTATTTGGGCAGTCTACAGGTGATACAACGGTTTATTTTACAGCTGTAAATGTAGGGCCTATCCCAGTTAAATTAGATACTGCAGGAGTATTACTCCCAAATAAAATGCAGATAATTTTTCCTTTTGATTATGGGGATGCGATACCTATCAAATTGGATATATCTGAAAAAACAAGTTTCGGAGTTAAAGTTAATAATCTAACAGCTCAATTAATTGAGCAAGGTTATAGAGGTAAAGTGAAATTACGTCCATTCTTTGGGGATGCAACAGGTAAAAGGTATTTTGAAGACTGGGAATTTGATATAGATGGTTGGATGTGAAATGTAGGAGGCGGTAATAAATGAACAAAGTACAACCGATACGTTCCTACTATTCGAAAAACCTTTAATGCGATAAACCTATAAATTTACAGGCGAACCTTTCGAGGTATCGCTTTTTTGTTGTTTCGTTATGTTTCGCTTTTAATATCCATATATCGCATATACCATCTGTATCACTCGTTATTAGGTATCTGTATTACTCGATAATACTGCGTAGCCTACTACGTGTTTTTACTGCGTATTTACACCGTGTAAACGAAGTTACTTAAAAACGGATGTAAACAACGGCGTTATCCGATACTTAAATCGAAAATACTCGATATAATGCGGGTCTAAGCGGTCTATATCGTGATGTAATAGTCGAAAATACGTATACATCCGTATACGAAAATAGGCGATATGGGGGGTTATATAGGGCCATACCGTTACAAATCGAAACAGATTCGAGTATTATTCGCAGTACCTCCGTTTTTTCGTAGCAATATCGTACAGCCGCAGCGATGTTCTAGGGCGAGGCAGCCCGCAAACTCAAGGGGTTCCGCTCAATTCCGTAGCTTTTCGGGCTAATACGGGCTGCATAAATATACCGATACACTCTCATTATATGGCGGTATAAACCCGCATTCTACCGTATGCATAAACGACCTTGCTTTCGAGCCTCTCTCGAATAGCGGATAAACGTAGTAATGGCGAGGCTTTTTCGTTCTATCGAAAGTGAATGTAACACGTTGTACTTTTGTTACATATACAAAAACAGTATAAAGTATGCAAAAAAGCAGCTCTAAAAATAGGCAAAATTATCCCAGAAAACAGCCTACTCCCCATGGGCCTGCACGCCCTCTCTGCGTCTTAGGGTTATGAGTCGCTTATATATAATCTACCTCATAGGGTAATCGTAGCAGTATCGACCCAGACGAACCTCTCTCGACCACTCCTTAACCGAAAAAAATTCGCATAAATTTTTTATAAACCGAGGGGTAAAAACTCAATCTGTGAATTAATCGACCTAGTAGCAGACGAGCCCGCATTAGCCGTACAAATCAAAGATAGAGTACTTTCGCTATCACAGACTATCATCGCATCGAATCCGACAGACCTCGTTTTAAAGCGTGATTTAGGCAGATATAACGAGGAGCTATTAGGTAAGTCGCTGCCCGACGGGGCCAAAGAGGCCAGACGAGTCATAGAGATCGCTGAGGGGTTGCGAGGGGCAGACGTAGTAATTAGTCTGGTGCAGAATGCTATGTTAGAGATTTCTCCGACGGCCAAGCGGTATATCAACGACCCAGAAAGCTACTTTAATTTCGAGAACAGCGATAACAAATAAATAACTAATAGCTCGTACTTTAAATTAAGGGGACAGTAAAACATGAACAGCAAAGACGATAAAACATTCACTCAATCGGAGCTCGACGAGATTATCAGCAAGCGAGTATCTCGTGAACAAGAAAAATACGCTGACTATGCCGATTTAAAGTCAAAGGTAGATGGGTATGCGAAACTACTCGAGGAGCAACGTATCGCCAATATGACCGATATCGAGAAAGCTCAGGAGCTCGCAAAAACGAAAGAGACCGAGGCCGAGACCTTACGTAAAGAGCTCGAGGGCTTAAAGGACGTTATGCGTAAGAGCCGTATCGAGGGAGAATTCGCTAAAGCGGCTCAGAAAGCGGGTATCGAGTACGTCGATGCAGCTATGAAACTCGCCGATTTATCTGCGGTAGAGGTTACGGAGGAGGGCGTAAAAGGTATCGACGAGGTAGTTAAAGGCCTCGTAAAGACTAACCCGTTCTTACTGAAACCGAAAGCCGAACAGAAACTTATCGGAGCCGTATCTACTAAGCAGCAAAAAGCTAACGATAAGTCTCCACAGGAGCTACTCGCTATCGCATCTGAGAAAGCCCGAAAAAGCGGTAGTATGAAGGACAAAATCGCCTACATTCAATTAAAGAAAAATCTCGGCCTTTAATGTCGCAAAGGAACCCGATAATAAAACCGAATAGATGCGGAATGATGCGGAGCCTACGGGCTCCTTTTTTTATGAAATCATAACGGAAAATTGTCCCGATATCTCCAGCACCCGTGCTCATTCAACTGGGGATATCGTAAAAGGGATATCGAAAGCATCAGACAAACAATGAGCCGCATATGATACCCCATACGATAACTACGAGACCTTTATGGGAGGGGCACAACGTGAGTAACACCATGGGGAACAATGCGGGAAATAATGCGAGTAAAAAACTGACTGGGATACCGCAGGGCATCGGAAAGGAAAAAAACAAACCAAACATGGAACTAATGGCGAGGGCGTTTATAAACCTATATAAAGAATACGGAGTAGAGTATAAAAGAGCGAAGGCCGAATAAATGGGTCTGCTCTTTTTTTTTATTCGTATCCATACGTCAAATAAAAAACGCCATTCCTACCTTTGTGATCGATGCGCCCGGTGGAGGAGGAAAAATCCCTCTTCAACCCAATTACCTGATCTCCCAATGCCCTGATAAAGTAATTCTGCGTAATTTCGAAGGTGTGATTACCTCCTACCCTGAACCCAAAAACTATGTTTCCGGCCAGGCTGACCCTTATTTTATTGAAAAATTAGGAAACAACTCTTTTAGAAAACCCATTGGAATCGCTTCGATTATGCAAGATGAAGGATTTACCCTTACCCCTGAAGGGTTGCGGCGCATGGAAAAAAGAAAGGCATTTGCCCAGGATGAATCCCATATGTCCTTAAAGGATTTACGGCAAAAAAGGAAACAGGGCGATGCATGAAACAGGGCATTTGAAACAAAATAGATAAAGCACATCTTTTTCTGAAAAAAGAAAGGAGCATATGTTGTGGCAACGAAGGAACAATTAAAAAAACTAACCCCTGTACAAGTGGAATATCAAAAGTTTGCAAAATTAAGAGAACCGGCTATCCCTGTGTTTAAAAATACAATACGTGCCTTTTTCGTTGGTGGAGCCATCTGTTTATTTGGGCAAATTTTACAGAGTATATTTATTCAATACTTTGGTTTTACCAAAGCAAATGCCGGTAATCCTACAGTCGCTGTTCTCATTATTATTTCTGTTCTTTTAACGGGTCTGGGAGTCTATGACCGCATTGCCCAATTTTCTGGCGCAGGAACAGCTGTGCCAATCACTGGTTTTGCAAACGGCCTTGCATCTGCTGCTATTGAACATCGCACGGAAGGATATGTCCTTGGCGTAGGTGGCAATATGTTTAAAATAGTAGGTGCTGTCATTGTTTATGGGGTTTTTGCCGCTTTTATTGTATCTCTTATAAAATGGGGCTTTATGGCCTTGGGAGGCGTATAAATTATGCTTCAAGGCCATCAAAGTTGGGTTTTCCCATCCAAACCAACAATTCTAGGAACAGGAGCTATCGTAGGACCCTTTGAAGGAAAGGGTCCTCTAGCAGCTGACTTTGACTTAATTCATGGAGACATTTGGCTCGAACAAGATAGTTTCGAAAAGGCGGAACGCTTATTGTTAGAAGAAGCCTGCGATAAAGCCATTGAAAAAAGTGGGTTAGAAAAAGGAACCATCAATTTTTATCTTGCCGGGGATCTGATTAATCAAATTACTCCTAGCAGTTTTTCAGCCCGCACTTTAAGTACCCCCTATCTTGGTTTATTCGGGGCTTGTTCTACTTCTATGGAAAGCCTGGCCCTTGCATCCCAACTAATTGATAGCAAAGCTGCTGAATATGCTATTGCAGGCACCTGCAGCCACAATGCAACAGCAGAAAAACAATTTCGTTATCCTACGGAATATGGTTCCCAAAAACCTCCCACATCCCAATGGACGGTAACAGGTGCAGGAGCAGCTGTTATTGGAAAAAAGGGGACAGGTCCCCGGGTCATTCGGGCAACCATTGGCCGCGTAATAGACATGGGGCTTAATGATCCATTCAACATGGGAGGGGCCATGGCTCCAGCGGCTGTGGATACCATTCAATCCCATTTCCGCGATTTTGGCATTGATGCCTCAGAATATGATGTTATTGTAACTGGCGACTTGGGCCGGGTTGGACATGCGATAGCTTCAGATCTTCTGAAAAAACATAACATGCCAATCCCTGAGGAAAAATTCCAGGACTGTGGCATTTTAATGTATGGCGATGATCCCAATGTTTTTGCAGGAGGAAGTGGATGTGGTTGTTGTGCAAGTGTCACTTACGGACATTTTCTGAATCGAATGCGAAAAGGAGAGATTAGGAAAATGCTGGTTATTGCCACAGGTGCACTGCTTTCCCCCTTAAGTTATCAGCAAAAAGAAAGTATTCCCTGTGTTGCTCATGCCGTAGCCATTGAAATGGATGAAGGAGGGACAAGCCAATGATTTATGTTTGGGCTTTTGTAATAGGCGGCTTAATCTGTGTCATTGGCCAGCTCCTCATGGATGTGGGAAAACAAACCCCAGCCCATACTATGGTTATTCTCGTTTGTGCTGGAGCAGTTCTGGGTGGTTTAGGATGGTATGAGAAATTGGTGGAATTTGCCGGTGCAGGAGCTACTGTTCCTATTACCAGTTTTGGCAATGCATTATATCAGGGCGCTATGTCAGAAGCACAAAACCATGGCGTAATAGGTATTATTACTGGAATTTTTGAAATTACAAGTGCCGGCATTTCCGCCGCTCTTATTTTCGGTTTTATTGGTTCTTTATTGTTTAAATCTAAAGGGTAATAGCCATAATACCCTTTGTGGAGGTGAGAACAATGACAGTGTCTGCTCAAGTTAAACAAACATTAGCAAGCTTAAAAAGCGCTCAAGCTAGCCTTGAAACATTTGCCTTAAGCACCCAAAACCAACAGGCAAAACAACTTTTCAGCCAAAGTGCACAATCTACACAAAGCATCATTCAACAATTAGAATCCCGTGTACAACAATTGGAACAAGAAGAACCCCAATACAAAGGGTTCTAATTGATGAAATGATGCAACAAAGGGGGTGGGCTAAGTGCTCACTCCTTTTTGCATGAATTACACATGGGGGAATGGTTCATGTTAGATACATTAGGAATTGCAATTCAAGCCATTGTCGCTTTAATCGTGCTATTCCTCATCACCCGAATTAGCGGAAAAAAGCAACTGGCACAACTTACCTTTTTCGAATACATAGTAGGAATTACCGTTGGAGATATTGCTGCCTACGTTTCCACAGACCTGGAAGTGAATCTTGTACACGGCTATACCAGCCTTTTCGTTTGGGCAGGAATCCCTCTTCTCTTTGAATTTTTAATATTAAAAAGCAAAAAATTGCGGGATCTCGTTGAGGGGCAAAGTACTGTTGTCATTAAAGACGGAAAAATTATGGAGGATAACTTAAAAAAGGTCCGCTATACCAGTGATGAACTCTTAGAACAATTACGTTTAAAAAATGCCTTTAAAATATCTGATGTAGAATTCGCTGTTTTAGAAAACAATGGACAACTCTCTGTGATGTTTAAAAAAGATGCTGAAAAAGAGCCCCAAACAGTTATCATGGATGGCAATATTTTATGGGAACCTCTGGCAACCATTGGGCTGAATAAGGATTGGCTAATGACAGAATTAGATAAACTGGGGGTAACAGTAAACAATGTATTCCTGGGCCAGGTGGATGAAAATGGATTATTATATGTTGATCTTTATGATGACAAAATTAAAGTGCCAGAACCATCCCAAAAACAATTGCTCCTGGCCACTCTAAAAAAATGCCAGGCTGATCTAGAACTTTACTCCCTCCAGACTAATTCAGAAGAAGCCAAAGCTATGTATGCAACAACATCCAATCAATTGGAAAATTCCCTATTAAATATAACCCGCTATTTAAGATAAAAAAACAGGGTGTGGCTTATGCACCCTGTTTTACATCCACCGTTAATTTTCCCTCTTGATAATCAACAAGAATATGGTTCCCATCACGGAGTTTTCCAGATATGATTCCTTTTGCAATCACAGTTTCTAAATTTCGTTGAATAAATCTTTTTAAAGGACGAGCGCCATAGACAGGATCATACCCCTCCTGGGCAATATAGGTTTTGGCTCCCTCTGTCAATTCCAGATTCATTTTCCGCTCTGCTAAACGATTCCCCAGATTTTTCACTAATAAATCCACAATGGAACTAATTTCTTTAAGGGATAAAGGTTTAAATAAAATAATATCATCCACGCGGTTAAGGAATTCAGGACGGAAAGATGCCCTTAAATCCCACATCACCTTTTCCCGGGTTTCTTCTTTAATTTCACCCTGTGGGGAAATCCCTTCAAGCAAATAGGAAGAACCAATATTAGAAGTCATGATGATGATTGTATTTTTAAAATCAACCGTCCGGCCTTGAGAATCCGTTATTCTGCCATCATCAAGGACCTGCAATAAAATATTAAACACATCCCCATGGGCTTTTTCAATTTCATCAAAAAGAAGAACAGAGTAAGGTTTTCTTCTTACTGCTTCCGTTAATTGGCCCCCTTCTTCAAATCCCACATATCCTGGAGGAGCGCCAATTAAACGGGAGACAGAATGTTTTTCCATATACTCACTCATATCTAAACGAACCATATTATTTTCACTATCAAATAGGGTTTCTGCCAACGTTTTCGCTAATTCGGTTTTCCCCACTCCAGTAGGGCCAAGGAAAATAAAAGAACCAATGGGGCGGTTAGGGTCTTTTATGCCTGCCCGCGCCCGCAGAATAGCATCTGTTACACCGTCAACCGCTTCTTCTTGCCCTACAACCCGTTGATGGAGTATTTCCCCTAGACGCAACAATTTTTCCCGTTCACCTTCCATAATTTTGGAAAGTGGAATGCCTGTCCAGCGAGAAATAATTTTACCGATTTCCTCCTCTGTCACCTCTTCCCGCAACAGAGTATGCTCCCCTTTATTAGAAATTTGGCGCCTTTCTTCCTCCTGCAATTTTCCTTCCAATTCAGGCAATTTCCCATATTTTAATTCCGCTGCTTTATTTAAATCATATTCCCGTTCTGCTCTGGCAATAGCACCATGAATATTCTCAATTTCTTCCTTTAATTTTCGAATCCTTTGAATGGCTTGTTTTTCCTCTTCCCACTGGCCTCTCATCCCGCCAAAATTGCTTTTTAAATCTGCCAATTCCTTTTGTATTTGCCCCAACCGCTCCAAACTGGCAGGATCTCTTTCCCTTTTCAACGCTGCTTCTTCAATTTCCAATTGCATTATGCGCCGTGAAACCTCGTCTAACTCTGTAGGCATTGAATCAATTTCCGTACGTATTAAAGCACAGGCTTCATCCACCAGATCAATGGCCTTATCAGGGAGAAAACGGTCTGTAATAAAACGATGGGATAGCAAGGTGGCTGATACAAGAGCACTATCATGGATTTTCACCCCATGAAATACTTCAAAACGTTCCTTTAAGCCACGAAGAATAGAAATGGTATCCTCAACTGTAGGTTCTTCAGCCAGTACTGGTTGAAATCTGCGTTCCAGGGCTTTATCCTTCTCAATATACTTTCTGTATTCATCGAGAGTGGTTGCCCCAATACAATGAAGTTCCCCTCTGGCTAACATGGGTTTTAACAGGTTTCCTGCATCCATTGCTCCTTCTCCCTTGCCTGCACCCACAATGGTATGTATTTCATCAATAAATAAAATAATTTTTCCTTCACTTTTCTTTACTTCTTGCAGCACCGCTTTTAACCGTTCCTCAAATTCACCACGGAACTTTGCTCCAGCAATTAATGCCCCCATATCTAAAGAGATAATGGTTTTATCTTTCAATCCATCTGGGACATCCCCCCGTACAATACGGTGGGCTAATCCTTCAACGATTGCCGTTTTTCCAACCCCAGGTTCCCCAATTAATACGGGATTATTTTTGGTTTTTCTTGATAAGATGCGAATCACATGTCTTATTTCTGTGTCACGTCCGATTACCGGATCCAGTTTATTGCTTCTGGCATCCTTCACAATATCATGTCCATATTTCTCTAATGCTTCATAGGTTGCTTCAGGATTTTGGCTAATCACCCGTTGATTCCCCCTTACCTCTGTCAACGATTTTAATAAAGATTCCCGGTTCACACCTGCATCCTTTAACACTTTGCCGAAGGATGTTTTTTCCGTTGCATCTAGCAGGGCTAAAATAAGATGTTCAATGGAAACATAGTCATCATTCATTCTCTTCATTTCTTCTTCTGCCTGGAGAAGAATACGATTCATGATTTGGCTAATATAAATCTTCCCCGGTTCCCTGCCTGAACCTGTAATCCGGGGAATCCGCTTAACCAATCCCTCAACCTGTCTATAAAGTTGCTCTGATGATACATTCATTTTTATCAGTAATCGGCCTAATAACCCTTCAGGTTGTTCCTGCAATGCTAACCATAGATGTTCGGCTTCAATTTGTATATTGTTTTCCATTAAAGCTTTTTTTTCTGCATTTTGAATCGCTTCAAGGGATTTTTCTGTAAAACGGTTAAAGTCCATTTTTCTTTCCCCCCACAAATAGCAACGTTTTTAACATTATACCTCTGTTTACCATATATGCAAAAAAACCTGTCTGTTCATTCGACAGGTTTTTTATCATCAAATAGTTTATTAATAAACTAAAAAACCGTTAGCCAGAATTGGCTAACGGTTTTTTAGTTATGTACTAGAGAAGTCCGCCGAGTAACCCGCCAACTAAACCAAGTAAAGCGCCGAGTATTCCAGAAAGATCAAGAGCTAATCCTAAACCTAAAGATAACATTCGTTTCACCTCCATTTGCTTTTCATGTACTCATTTTACTCCCTACCTAAAAAAATTTCACCGAAAAGTTGATTGCGATTATTACCAAATACAACTGCGGTTTTGCACAGTGAACTTAGTTCACATTTAAGACATACATTGGACGTAATTTATTCATAAACTATTTGTCGATATAAATCGTCGTACACATTCAACAATACTGCCAAACATATTTTGGCAGTATGCAGGACAAACTACACAAAACAACGGTCCGAAGGGGAGGGTAAATTCATTGGATATAGTAACATTAAGTCGGATTCAATTTGGACTTTCAATCTTATTTCATTTTTTATTTGCCCCCCTAACCATGGGACTGGTCATACTGGTTGCAATTATGGAAACCGTCTATGCTCGAACTAAAAAAGACGTTTATAGAAGGATGGCTGATTTTTGGGGATTACTTTTTACGATAAACTATACCATCGGCGTCGTCACTGGCATCGTCAATGAATTCCAATTTGGGACCAACTGGTCCAAATACTCCGCCTTTGTAGGTGATATCTTCGGATCTCCCTTAGCCCTTGAAGGCCTCTTAGCCTTTTTCCTGGAATCAACTTTTATCGGAATATGGTTTTTCGGGCGAGGCCGAATTTCGCCCCGGGTCCGGGCATTTTCAATGTGGATGGTTGCCTTAGGAAGCAATGGATCTGCTATATGGATTATTACAGCCAATGGTTTTATGCACCATCCTGTAGGCTATGAACTTAAAAACGGGATCATCCATCTTACAAACTTTTGGGAATTAATAACCAACCCTTATTCCCTCTATATCATTTCCCATATGTTACTCTCCAGTTGTACTGCGGGAGCCTTTTTCGTCATGGCCATCAGTGCCTATCATCTGTTGCGTACACCTAAAAGTGATTTCTATCGCATCTCTTTTCATTACGGTGTTTTATTTGCCCTTTTCTCTACACTGGCCGTCATTGTTTCAGGCCATTTTCACGGAGTCTATACATCAAAAGTGCAACCAGTAAAAGGAGCAGCCTTTGGATCTATTTGGGAAAGTGAGACAGACCATCCTTATCCTTTGCTTGTCATTCCCAACGTTAAAAAAGAAAAAAATCTGATAGAATGGCTAAAAGTTCCTTATTTAGGCAGTTTATTATATACAAACAACATTCATGGAAAGGTTCCTGGATTGAAAGATTTTCCAAAAGAAGACCGCCCCCCCGTTCACCCTGTATTTTGGAGTTTCCGTATTATGGTGGGCATCGGATTTCTTATGTTCGCTTTACCTGTCATTGCTTACTATCTCTATTGGAAAAAACGCCTCTTTTATAATAAAAAGATCTTAACCATCATGATTTATTCCCTCCCCTTGCCTATCATCGCCACGAATCTTGGTTGGGTTGTAACGGAAATGGGGAGACAGCCCTGGGTGGTATACGGATTAATGAGAACAGAAAAAGCAGTATCTCCCATCTCAATGGGGGAGATCCTATTCTCACTGGGTGGAATAGTTCTCATTTACACTATATTAATCATCATTGATGTGTATTTATTAGTAAAATATGCCCGAAAAAATCCGGAGGTTTTGGAATGAGCCAACAAACCCTTGCAGAAATTTGGTATTTGCTCTGGGCTTTCCTATGGGGTTCTTATTTTTCATTAGAAGGTTATATCGTTGGTACAGGCATTTTATTTCCTTTTCTCGCCAAAAAAAAGGAAGAAGAGCAGCAATTAAAAAATTCAATCGGACCCTTTTGGGATGGTAACGAAGTATGGTTAATTGTGGCTGCAGCGATTACTTTTGCCACCTTCCCCAAAACCTATGCTTTATTATTAAGTTCTTTTTATGTCCCTATTTATCTCGCCTTATTTGCCCTTATTTTCCGTGGTCCAGGAATCGAGTTTATGGACAAAGTATTATCTCCTTCCTGGAAAAAGAAATGGATCTGGATCCTATGTATTAGTAGCTTTTTGATTCCCTTCCTTTTTGGGGTTGTATTTTCTGCTATTTTTTCTGGACTTCCTATTGATAAAACAGGTATGATACATCTTACCTTTTTTGATGTGATTAATGTCTATAGCCTTTTAGGTGGTGTAACCTTCACCACACTTACTTTGCTATCAGGGGCCCTTTGGGTTTCATTAAAAACCATAGGAACGATACAAGAAAAAGCAGCCCTCTTGGCGAAGATAATCTGGTTTATTGCAGTACTTATGGTAGTTTCCTTTTTTATTGTTTTTATAAACTTTACAACCCTTTTTGATTCTCTGGAGAATGCACCCCTTCTCTGGTTTATTCCCGCCTTATGTGCAGGATCTCTGCTTTTGATTATCATCCCATTAAGAAAACAAAAATGGTTAATGAGTTTTATCCTTGTATCCATTGCAATCTTTACTTTTTTTGCCTCTGGATTTACAGGGATGTACCCGGACATGCTTCCTTCAATCATCGACCCGGAATATAGCATCACTCTCTATGATACGGCAGGAAGCAAATTAAATTTAACCATTATGCTTTGGATTACTATTTTTGTACTCCCTTTGGTTTTCGTATATAAAGTCTGGATGTATTGGATTTTTAAGAACAAAGTTTCCGAAAAAAATGCTAATGATTATCAGTAATACATTTTTGCAATATGCATCCAATCCCTTTTTTTATTCGTTCCCAATTTCCTGCCAATATGCTGGCGATGGTTTTCTACCGTTCGAATAGAAATATGCAATTTATCTGCAATTTCCTTTTGGCTATATCCCTCTATGGTATAGAAAAATACTTCTCTTTCCCTTTCTGTAATAGGCAGTTTAAGGGGTGAACCTTTTTTATCCGTTCGCCCCCATTTCCCATAAAGAATTTCCTCAGGAAAAATTTTCTTCCCCTGAAAAACATCCTGAATAGATGTAACAATTTTTTCTCCATTCCACCTTTTTCCCAAATACCCATCTGCACCTGCTATATAAGCATTTTTCTGATAAATTTCATCCTGCAACATGGTAAAAACAATAATTTTAGACTTGGGAAGCCTCTCTCTTAACAACTTCAATGTTTTTGTTCCATCTAGTTCTCCTTGAAGGATTAAATCCATAATGACTAGATCAAAATGATCCTTCTCAATTTTAGAAAGAGCTGCTAAACCATAATAAGCATGGCTAATTCGTTCAATGGGAAAGAAATCCCGTAAAAGTAACTCAAGGCCATCACAAATAATTTCCAATTCATCCAGGAGAAGAACCTTCATTTTATTACAGCCCACCTTCGTACCAAATTGAAGTTTGATGGTTATGATTTAATCATGCCACCAGGGTCTTTTTTTCTGCAAGAGATTTACTATCTTTTACACAATGTATATGTTACTTTTTTCACAAATTAGCCACAGGATAAACTATTTTCACTCTCTTCGTAGGGTTAATCCCTCATAGATTGGTTTATAACATTGCGATTATATTTAAGTTGTATTCATTTTAATTTGCAATGGAGGGATTCCACCATGGATGTGGTCATGTTAAGCCGATTACAATTTGCGATCACAATTATCTATCATTTTCTTTTCGTTCCCTTGACCATTGGGCTTGCCATTCTCGTAGCTGTTATGGAGACACTCTATGCCAAAAAGAGAAAAGACATTTATCGTAAAATGTCCAACTTCTGGGGAAAACTATTTACCATTAATTTTGCCCTTGGCATTGTAACTGGCATTACCATGGAATTTCAATTTGGCACAAACTGGTCAGGTTATTCCAAATATATGGGGGATATTTTCGGATCCCCATTGGCTATTGAAGCCCTTTTTGCTTTTTTCCTTGAATCCGCCTTTATAGGTTTATGGATTTTTGGCAAAGACCGAATTTCCCCTCACTTAAGAGCTTTTTCGATGTGGATGGTCGCCCTTGGCACCAACATCTCTGCATTATGGATTATTACTGCTAATGGTTTTATGCAAAACCCTGTAGGATATGTATTGCGAAATGGCCGTGCGGAACTATCCAATTTCTTTGAATTGACCACCAATCCTTACACCTGGTATATGTTCTTTCATACCATTCTGGCCTGTTACATCGTTGGTGCTTTCTTTGTCATGTCAGTAAGTGCATATCATCTGATTCGAAACCATCAATCAGAATTTTTTCAACGTTCCTTCCGTATGGGAATATTGATGGCTTTGTTTGCCACAACCATGGTTCCTCTTGTGGGACACTTTCATGGAGTAAATACTGCAAAAGTACAACCAGCAAAAGCAGCCGCCATGGAAGTAATTTGGAAATCAGGCAAAGACCATCCCTTCTATCTCATACAAGTTCCAAATGTGAAGGAAGAAAAAAATAGCATCGAAACTCTCCCTATCCCTTTTCTTGGCAGCCTCCTATATACCAATGATCCCCACGGTTATGTAACAGGGTTAAAAGATTTGCCAAAAGAAAACTGGCCCAATGTCCCGTTGGTATTTTGGAGTTTCCGTTCTATGGTTGGCATCGGCATCCTCATGTTCGGGTTCGCCTGGTTCGGATTGTTTTTATGGAAAAAAAATAAACTCTTTACCAATAAAAAATATTTAAAAATCATGCTCTATGCTCTCCCTCTGCCATACCTGGCCATTAATTTAGGGTGGATAGTGGCTGAGATGGGCCGTCAACCCTGGATTGTGTACGGTTTAATGAAAACAACAGAAGCTGTTTCTCCTATTTCCGCCGGACAAATTATTTTTTCACTGGGTGGACTTATCACCTTTTATACTATTCTATTGGTTGCTGATTTCTATCTCCTCATTAAATTTGCTAAAAAAGGCCCTATAAACAACGTTGGAAAGCAAAACTCCTTGTATCCTGAAACAAGTATGAATAGGAGGAAATCCTTATGACTTACGAAACCCTAACGATCTTATGGTTTGGTATTTGGAGCCTTATTTGGGCCATATATTTTGTCCTGGAAAGCTATACCGCTGGCATTGGAATCCTCTTCCCTTTCCTGGCCAAAAAAGAAGAACAACAACGGCAACTCCAGGAAAGTATCGGGCCCTTCTGGGGAAGCAATGAAGTGTGGCTAATAACCGCAGGAGGAGTTACCTTTGCTGCATTTCCTGAAACATATGGAACGATGTTTAGCTCCTTTTATGTCCCCCTGTATCTCATTTTATTTGCCCTGTTCTTTCGTGCAATTGGTTTAGAATTTATGCATAAATCCAATGCACCCCAATGGAAAAAAGGGTGGAAATGGGCGTTTTTTTTAGGCAGCCTTCTTATTCCTTTTTTGTTTGGCTTAACCTTCTCTACTTTATTTAGAGGACTTTCAATTAATGAAACAGGACTTCATCTTACAATAAAAGATTTAATGAATCCCTATAGCCTCCTTGGGGGCAGTACCTTTGTTGTACTCTCTCTTTTATCAGGCTCCATTTGGGCCAATATAAAAACAGATGGGGCAATCCAAACAAATGCAAACCTTATGGCAAAAAAGATTTGGCCTATTGCCAGTGTTTTTCTGGCTTTGTTTTTTGTAGCTACAACCAATCAAACCAGCCTTTTCTCTTCTTTTGCTAACCAACCTTTTTTATGGATCATTCCTGGTTTAGCAATTCTATTTATATTACTGTCAGGGATTTCTATTGGCTTGAAAAAATGGGGCTGGGGTTTTTCCTTTATTTCATTGTCTATTTTTACTCTTTTGGCTGCAGGGTTTACAGGGATGTTCCCTAACATGATTCCTGCTAGAAGCAATTCATCATTTAGTCTTACCCTTTTTGAAGCAGCAGGTAGCCAACTAAATTTAACAATAATGTTATGGGTTGCCCTGTTCATTGTTCCTATCGTTATTTTCTATCAAAGCTGGATGTATCGGATGTTTAAAGACAAAATTACCGAGAAAAATGCCAGAGGGTACCATTAGAACAACCCCACTTTATGAGTGGGGTTGTTGATTGCAGTCATTGCAATATCCGTATATTTCAAACTTATGGCCTGTAATTGTAAACTCGGGGATTTCTTGAAACACTTCCTCAAAAGGGCATGTGGGAATATTCCTTGTCTTGCCGCAGGATAAACAAATTAAATGATGGTGATGATGCCCATCTTTAGAACATTGAAAACGATATTTTCGCTCCCCGCCTAATTCCGTGGTCTCTAATATTTTTAAATCTGCAAAAAGAGTAAGATTACGGTATATGGTATCGAAACTTAATGCGGGATACTCCTGTTGCATTTTGTGCAAAATCTCACGAGCCGAGAGATATCTTTTTTCCGTGGCAAAAATTCGGATAATCTCTTCACGTTTTCCCGTATACTTATATCCTTCTTCTTTCAATATTTGTAATGCCTGTTCAACATTCATCCTTCCAACCCCTTTTAAACCGTCATGCCTTTTACCCTTTTCACAATAAGAACCAAAAGCAAAAGAGCCACGGCTACCAGGACAATTGTCCCTCCTGATGCAAGATTAAATTGATAAGCAATGATTAGCCCAGTGACAACAGCTAGTTCTCCAAAAAGTACAGAGTAAATAAAAGTCTGCCGAAAACTTCTGGCTAATTGCAATGCCGTAGCTACAGGTAATGTAATAAGGGCCGATACCAATAAAATTCCTACTACCTGCATAGAGACGCTAATCACAAGAGCAACTAATATGCTAAAAATAAGATTCACCAGGCTTCGTGAAACCCCTGATAATCTGGCTCCCTCTTCATCAAAAGATAGAAATAACAACTCTTTATAAAAAAGAAAAACAACGGTATATACAATCAAGCTAATAATAGCTACCCGGATTAAATCACTTTCTGTTACCGATAATAAACTGCCAAATAAATAACCAAATAAATCCACATTAAAACCATTTGCCAAACTAATTAATACTACACCAAGGCCAATCCCCGCCGATAAAATAATGGGTATAGCCAACTCCTGATAAAAGCGATAGGCCTGGCGTAATTTATCCATAATAAACGCTCCTGCAACGGAAAAAGCTGTGCCAAAATAAATAGGATTCCATTCAGCAAAAATGGAGAACCTCTGGCTTAATAAAAGGCCTGCTGCAACACCTGATAGGGTTATATGGGATAAAGCATCTGCAATAAGAGACTGCCTTCTCACTACAAGAAATACACCAATAAAAGGGGCAACAAAACCGATTAAAATGCCAGAAAGAAACGCATGCTGTAAAAATGAATACTGAAATAATGCCTCAAACATTCATATCCCCCTCTAATGACTATGATGAAGAATATGAACATCATGTCCATAAGAACGCAATAAGATTTCCGGTCTCATCCGTTCAAATTCTTCAGACTTCCCGTGAAAATGCAAGCGATGATTTAAGCAAGCAATGGATTGCATCTTCTTGCTTACAACCCCCATATCATGAGTCACTAATATAAGAGAGAGATTTCTCTCAGCATTTAATGACTGCAACAAATCATAAAACTCATCTTCAGAACGGGCATCCACACCCACCGTTGGCTCATCTAAAATAAGAACTTCTGGTTCACTGACCAGAGCCCTGGCAATAAACACTCTCTGTTGTTGGCCTCCAGATAATCTGCCAATGTTCCGATGTTCCAAACCGGTAAGCCCTACCCGGGCAATGGCATCTTGGACCTTTTCCTTTTCTATTTTACCCGGGCGGTGAAATAACCCCAGTTTTCCTGTAAGGCCCATTAAAACGACTTCCTGTACCGTAGCAGGGAAACCAGAATTAAAACTGGCTGCCTTCTGGGAAACATAACCAATTCGCCAACGATTTTTCACTTTATGAAGAGGCAAACCAAACCAGTTGATTAAACCTTTTTGATTTGGGAGCAAGCCTAAAATCACTTTTAATAAGGTAGACTTCCCGGACCCATTAGGCCCTACTAATCCCAGCATCTCGCCTTTTCTTAATTGAAAAGAAACCTGGTCTAGCACTAATTGATGTCCATATTTAAAAGAAACATGATCTACATCCAATATGATATTACTCATGGACTTCCAACACCTTTTTTAATACTTCCAGATTTTCATTCATTAAATCAATATAAGATTTATTGGCTTTCAATTCTTCTTTTGTCACATTCTCAACAGGATTTAACATTACCGCTTCAGCCCCTGTTTCTTTTTGTACCGTTTTCGCCACCTTGCTCTCCACCAGTTCCTCAAAAGCAATATAGCGAATATTATTCTTTTTCACTACCTCAATTAAGGCTTGCAATTCTTTTTGCCCTGGTTCCACAGATGGAGATAATCCAGAAATCGCAATTTGTTCTAATCCATATTGTGCCGCTAAATATGCAAAAGCATTATGAGCAGTCACAAATTGTTTCTTGTTTGCTTTTGCAACAGCATCACGATATTTTTGATCAAGGGAATCTAATTCTTTGGCCAAGGTTTCATAGTTTTTCTTATATTCCTGTTCATGAGCAGGATCAGCTGAAACAAATGCTTTTTGAATATTTAATGCCTGTTGTTTCGCACGGACTGGATCTAACCAAATATGCGGATCATAGGTTCCATGGTCATGATCTTCCTCATTGGCATGTTCATCAGCATGGCCTTCTGCATTTAACAATTGGACCCCTTTGCTTGCATCCACAATCAACGTTTTCTTACCATCAAGATTTTCAATTGCTTTGTCAATCCAATTTTCATACCCCGCACCATTGTAAATAAAAACCCTGGCGTTGCTTAACGCCACCATGTCTTTCACATTTGGTTCAAAATCATGAGCTTCTGCCCCCGGTGGTACAATACTTTTTACCTCTACATAGTCTCCGCCAATTTGCTTCGCAAAATCATAAATAGGAAACAGGCTTGTATATACAGTCATCTTATCTCCATTTCCTGCAGATGAAGATTCCCTGGTGCAACCTGTTAATATTACACTAAAAAGAACCAATAACGTTACTACTCCAATAAATAATGCTTTATACCCTTTCATCCTATTCTCTCCCATTCACAAACCGTATTCATTCCGATTTAATAATTACTAATGGGTAGTATAACGTAATCATTCCGATTTGTAAAGGAGACTTAGCTGACGCAGAGCGCCAGCCTTATTTGTCTTTTAATATTCTTGTTTTTAAAGACATTAATTCTCGGTATTCCGGATCTTCATATAGGCGTTGTGCCATAAACCAATCTATAAATTCCCGCACCACTTCAAGATTTCCTTTATTCTTATAAAGAGCATCTTCTTTTTTGATTAAATCCCCTACTTGATCCAAAATCGCAATAAACATTTTAATATCAATATCTCTATCTTTTTTCTTCTGATCTTTTAGATTAATGGATTTAATTAAATGCAGGATATTTTTCATTAAAGTACGGTTTTCCCAAAAAACCTGGTTCTCTTCATTTATTTTAATCATCGCTCTACTACGTCCCATTACAAGACCCCCCGTGATGCAAACTTGCTGTTATAAAACTGTTTCAACTTAAATACAACCTGTAGTACATTAATGAATTAATGTATCCCTCATATAATTTAAAGGATTTTTTCAATTTACGCAAATGTGTATTATTTACTTTTTGTGATGTGTTTCTATTTTTCTTTTTCATTCTAACGAGAAGCTTGAAAAATATAGTCCATTGTTGAGGTTGTTCCATTCTTCTCAACATGAACAGTAGCAATCCATTCTCCAGCCATGACAGGAATGCCTTTCCCAACATAAATCCCTTGCCCCTCATCAATGCATGAAAAAACCAAATCCCCATGATCCATATCAGCCATACTTAATGTGATATCTACCATTGCCTCTTCCAATGGCTTTCCCGCCTCATCCTTCACTTTTATTTGAAACTCATTTTCTTTTAATGCCAGGGCCGGGTCTGGCTTTACCTGAACTTCAATTTTATAAGGTCCACTCACTTTGCCTTCTGTGCTAGATGAAGATGGGGGGGTACACCCTGTAAGCAATAAAAAAAAGATGAAACCTACAACAATCACAGTTTTAATTCCTTTCATCTTCATGTCCTCCATATATAAGGGTTTTGCTAATATGTATGTAAAAATGTCACATTCTTATGATTTAGATTAAGCATATGTCGATATAAATAAAGCCGGCATCCCTAAAAAAGGGATGCCGGCTTTCAACTTCTATCAATCATTCCTAGAAATCTAATTCTTTAGAATTTATTTCCTTCGCAGCATTTTTTTTCTTATTCAAAAATCGATTGCGAACCCCATCTAAAATATAATAAGCAACTGGCACAATGACTAAGGTCAATAAGGTAGATGTGGTTAACCCGCTAATTACCACAATGGCAAGGGAACGGGAAATTACTCCTCCTTCACCAAAAATAGCAAGAGGCAGCAATGCGCCAATGGTTGCTACTGCAGTCATTAAAATAGGACGAATACGGGTTACCCCGGCTTCGATTAATGCTTCTTTTAATGGAAGGCCTTTTTTTCTATTTTGCAATACCCGATCCACTAAAACAATCGCATTGGTTACCACAATGCCTATGAGCATTAGGAAGCCAACCAATGCAGGCATTCCTAATGCCTGATTAAAGAGGAACATTCCGATTAATCCACCTACAAAGATAAAGGGCAGAGAGAATAGGATTGCCAGTGGGGCAATCATTTCACCAAATGCAATCATCATCACCATATATACCAGAAGGATTGCAGCAAGAATGGCAATGGTCATATTGGAAAATCCTTCATTGAGTGACTCTGCTTCTCCCTCAAAATAATAACTAACCCCTTTTGGCAATGATAAGGTTTTTATTTTATTCTCCACTTCTTTTTGCACCTGTGACGTATTATCCGTTGTAAATCGCCCTGATACGGAAATGTATTCCTGTTGATTTAATCGTTGAATGGAGGTAGGACCTGGTTTTTCAGAGATAGTAGCGACTTCTGAAACCTTTACCTTTTCCCCTTTCATATTGGTAAGCAATTGTTCTCCAATTTTATCAAGGGAATCTAACTTCCCAGCATCAACGCTTAGGTTGATTTCTGTTGTACGGCCATTCATATTTACAGTGGTTACACTTTCTCCATCAATCATTTGCCGAACAGACATAGCCACCATTGCCGGGTTTAGGCCTTTTTCTGCCGCTTTTACTGGGTCTACAGCAACAGAGATCTGGGGTCTGCCACCGGATAGGTTTGTTTCTACATCTGTTAATCCAGGTGTATCTTTAATGGCAGTTACAATCTGATCTCCCGCTTTTTTCAAAGTTTCAATATCTGTCCCATTTAATACTAGGAAGAGGCCACCACCATAGGAGGTCAATCCCTGGGGCGTTAACGCTGTTGTGATATCAGAATCCAACCCTGTCAAATTTTTGCGCATCTCTTGTTCAAATTGCTGGTTATCTTCCTTCGTAACCGTATCTTTTAATTTAATTTGAATAGAGATTTCTTCCCCTGTAGCATAAGTCTGATAGTTCTTCACATAGCTATTGGATTGCAACATTCCCTCGATTTTTTGGGCCAACTGATTTGATCTATCCATCACAGTTCCTACTGGCAAGGAAACAGATAAGCCATAGGAATCTGTTTTTTCCTGGGGCAAGAAGTTTTTCGGAATGATTGTAATTAACGCCATGGAGCCCATAAATAAAACAAGGGCAATAGAAATGACGGTTTTTCTCCGATTTAATGACCAATCCAGGCTTTTACGATAGAACCTTTGCAATCCATTCTCCTTGGATTCATGGGGTTCAATTTTAAGCAGAAAGAGTCGGGCCATTAAAGGAACCACGGTCAAGGCAACAATAAGAGAGAACAAAATTGAAACAACAACAGTAACAGCAAAGGGCACAAAGAATTTCCCAACAATCCCCGATACAAAAGATAAAGGAGCAAACACCGCTATCGTTGTCAATGTTGAAGACGTTACTGCCCCTCCAACTTCTTTCGTCGCTTGTAAGATTAAGCGAGGACTTCTTTCTTGGCTTGACTTAAGATGGCGATAAATATTTTCAATAACCACAATGGAGTCATCTACAACCCGCCCTACTGCCACAGCCATGCCCGCTAAGGTCATGATGTTTAAACTATAATCCAGCATTCTTAAAAAGATCATCGATACAAAAACAGACAGAGGGATCGAAATAATGGCTACCAATGTGGAACGAAGGTTACGTAAGAACAGTAATGTAACAATCATTGCAAAAAGAGCACCTAATAAAGCTTCTCGCAACATGCCATTGACTGATTCCAATATAGATACTGAACCATCATGTAGTTTTTGTACTTCATAACCTGCAGGAAGATTCAGTTTATCTAATTTATCATTAATTTGTTCAATAATTTCTACTGTATTTGTTCCCGGTTGGGATTTAATGCCTGTAATTACTGCAGGCTTCCCATTTAAACGTGTCATCACTGTTTCTTTTCCCGTACCATAAGATACATCAGCGATGGAAGACAGGGAAATGGTTCTTATTTTCAAACCAACCTCTGAAGCTCCCTCTTGAGAAACACGGGATTGGGATAAACCTTTTAAGATCGTTGTCACATCTGCCCCTGCAGCTTTCGCTTGGGCCTGTAATGAAGCTAATTGCTTTTGCAGTTGAGCAATTTGCTCTTGTTCTTTTTTAATTTTTTTTGCAAGAGCAGTAATTCGTGGTTGTAATTGATCTTTCATTTCAGGATTGGCCTGAACCTGGCCTTTTAACGCTTCTAAAGAGGCCTGGTCTGCAAATAACGCTGTTGATAAGCCATTGATGCCTTGCATCACTTCTAATTGGCCCTGCAACAACATTTCAGCTTTTGTTAATTGGCCAACCCCATTGCCTAATTGGCCCATGGCATTCCCTATTGAACTAAAGGCATTTGTTAACCCGCTCATGTCTTGATCGATAATAATAATGTCCGTATTTTTCAAATCTTCCAGGGAAGTTACTTTTTTACTTACTTCCACATTCATATTTTTTCCGTCTATATCTACTTGACCGGCAGGAATCGAAATGTTATTGGCAAGCAATGCCTGTTTTACCTGGTCAACAGTCAAATTTTCTTCCTTCAATTTCTCCGGATCCAGGCGAACAAATAATTTTTTCTCCGCTAACCCGTTCACATCGATAGAGGAAATTCCCTGGATTGTAGAAAAAATAGGTTTAATTTGGTCATTTACATATTGTTGTATGGTAGCTGTATCCGTTGGTCCTAACACAGCGAAAGAGAAAATACTAACAGCGCCAGGGCCGTTTTTAGATAAAGTCGGTTTTTGCACACCATCTGGAAGCTTCAGTGTCCCCAGGGCACTGTTTACATCTTTCTCCGCATCTTTCATAGAGACTTCCAAATTGAATTCAAGCATAGCCGTTACTACATTGGATCTAGCAGTAACATAGAGGTTTTCTAATCCATCCAATCCTGCTAAAGATTGTTCAAGGGGCTTGCCTACATCATTTAGAGCCTGATCAGGGGTAGCTCCAGGATAGACGACAGCAACAGAAAGATAAGGAATGTCTATATTAGGCATTTCCTCTAACTTCATGGTACTTGCCGAATAAAATCCTCCAGCAAGAATCATAATGATTGCCAAAACCATTGCCCCGGTATTTTTCATAGCGAACCGAATCCACTTCTCCACTTTTTCTCTCCTTCCTGTTTTTGAACCCACCATTCTAATTTTATAGAATACCTTTAATTCAAATGTTAAACAAGGGTTGATTACTGGTAAAGTAAAGAGAGATGCTTAAAGAAAGAAAAAAGACTCCCTGGGGAGGGAGTCTTAACACATCCGTTTTTATACATCATGCCACATATATGGTTTTTCAAGGGCTTTCGTTGCAATTTTAACAGCAACAGAAGCACCCTGGCCTGCAGCAATGACTGCCTGGCTCGGAATTCCGGAGAGTAAGCCTGTTACATAAAGGTTCTCAATGTTGGTTTCACCAGAACCATCTCCGCCTTTCATTTGGTTAATAGGTCTGGGAATCCGTGGATTCACTTCTAACTCAATGCCAAAGTCGCTTAAAAAGCTGGAGTTTACATTAGAAGAAACAACTAAATACTTGGAACGGTATGTACCAGACGCTGTTTCAACAAGGAATTCTTCCCCTTCTTTTTTAGCCTTGATTACTTCTTCATCACGGACTTCTGCTCCATATGCTTCCGCTTGCTTACGGTAAACACTGATTAGTTCTTCCCCAGATATTGCTTCAATGCCGGGATAATTTTTCAAAGTAGAGATGCGTTTAATTTGAGAAGCACCGGTGTCAAAAACAAGGGTTTTTAACTGAGCTTGTCCGGTAAAAAGAGCAGCAGACAACCCACTAATTCCTCCACCTAAAATAATGACATCAAGATTCATCCTTATCTCTCCTTTCATACTGTGTTGATCTACTGAAAATAGATTAACACTTTGATTATACTATAAACTAATTTTTCCTTTCAAAAAAAATACAGTTTCATATTATTTAGATAAACTGCCTGACCAGCCAGAAATTCCTGTTTTTAAATGGGAGAGATTGTTAAATTTAGATTTCATTAAAATTTTTGCCGCTGTACGACTGCGATTACCGCTTCTGCAAGTTAAAACAATTTGTTTATTCCCATCGATTTCACTTAACCGTTGGCTTAATTGGCTTAAGGGAATGTTTTTAAATCCTTTAATATATCCACTTTTATACTCATGAACTTCCCGAACATCAATGAAGGCATAATCCTTTGGTTTTTTTAATAATTCTTTAACTTCCTCACTAGAAAGATTTTTTAATCCTTTCATCGGAAACATTTGTTTTATAAAAAGCAATACAACAACACCAAGCAAAGCATAACCAATCCAACCCATTTTGTTACCTCCATTTATAAGCAAAAAGTTTACGCAGGAAAAATACCCCTATAGGTATATTACCCCCATAGGTATAATTATAAGGACATTATTTTACCTGTCAAGTAATTTAGCAAAACTTATTTCATTTACCATACAGGCTAAAGAATGTTAAAATTATAGAAATGTATTAAGGAAACAGGGAGGCAGCAAGTAGAATGACCCTTTTAGATGACATTTTGTCTTATAATAAAGAGTTTGTGGAAACAAAGAAATACGAGCAATTTCAAACAACGAAGTTTCCCAATAAACGCCTTGTTGTTGTGTCCTGTATGGATACCCGTCTCGTAGAATTATTGCCCAGTGCAATGAACTTAAAAAATGGTGATGTAAAAATTATAAAAAATGCCGGGGCCATCGTTTCCCACCCTTTTGGAAGCGTTATGCGCAGCATCCTCGTGGCCATTTATGAACTGAATGCTGATGAGGTCTGTGTTGTTGGCCACCATGATTGTGGCATGTACAAAATGGATGCGAAGAAACTTTTATCAGACATGGTTGATAAAGGTGTTTCCAAAGATATCATTCACACACTCCACAATGCTGGGATAGATCTTCACTCCTGGTTAAAAGGCTTTGATTGTATTACCGAAGGCATACAAGAAAGTGTACAAATGATTAAGAATCACCCATTATTGCCGAATAATATTCCAATTCATGGTTTAGTCATCGATCCCCATTCAGGAAGATTAGATATTGTGGTCAATGGTTATACCGGTCAAGTGAATCACAAAAGTGAAGAAGACTGGAAAACAAACAAATAAAAGGTTGAGCAAAATTAATTGCTCAACCTTTTATTTGTTATTACATAATGGAAATGGCTGAAAAATAACTTTTATAATAAATGGCCCTGGATTTATAATAATACTGTAACTAATTTACATCATACCCCTGGTCTTCAATGGCTTCTTTCATTTGGTCCAGGTTTACTTTTTGCCCGTCAAATTGAACATCTACTTTCCCCTTGCTCAGATGAACCTGAACTTCATTTACTCCTTCTAAACCCAGCAATGCCGTACGTACCGCTTTTTCACAATGGCCGCAGGACATCCCTTTTACATTTAATGTTACATTTTGCATGAATACCATCCTCTCAATATAATTTTACTCTTTTTAAACGCAGAGCATTTAAAACAACAGAAACAGAGCTAAATGCCATGGCAGCCCCTGCCACCCAGGGTGACAATAATCCAAAAGCTGCAACAGGAATGCCAATTACATTATAAATAAGGGCCCAGAATAAATTTTGCCGAATGTTCTTCATGGTTTTTCGACTTAATTCTATTGCCCGGGGAATTTGCGTTAAATCCCCGCTTACAAGGGTGACATCTGCTGTTTCAATGGCTACATCTGCCCCCGTACCAATAGCCATTCCTAAATCAGCAACCGCCAGAGCAGGTGCATCATTAATCCCATCTCCAACCATAGCAACAGTTCTGCCCTGAGTCTGTAATTCTTTTACTTTTTCTGCTTTTTCTCCTGGAAGAACGGAAGCAAATATATGCTTAATCCCTACACTTTCACCAATATACCTAGCCGTTCTTTCATTATCCCCGGTAACCATCACCACGTCTAATCCCACAGCCAACATTCTGGCAACAGCATCTTTAGAGGTTTCCTTCAAAGAATCAGCAATAGCGATCATCCCCGCGACCTGGCTGTCAACGGCCACAAAAATTACCGTCTTCCCTTCTTCTTCATATTGCAATGCAATAGGCTCTAAAGAAGTATATTCAATGTCTTCCTGGGTTAATAATCTGCGGGAACCTGCCAATACCTGATGCCCTTCAATTTCAGCTTTCACACCATGGCCAGGAATGGCCGCAAAGGATTGCGCTTCACTCTTTTTAATCCCCATTTGTTTTCCGTATTCTACTACAGCCTCTGCCAGAGGATGCTCTGATGGCCCTTCAACAGAAACGGAAAATAAGAGAAAATCATCCCTCATGGAATGAACATTGGTGACAGCTGGCTTGCCACGGGTTAATGTCCCTGTTTTATCTAAAAGAACCGTGTTTACCTTTTGGGCACTTTCTAAATATTCCCCACCTTTAAAAAGGATTCCTTTCTCGGCGCCTAATCCAGTCCCAACCATAATGGAAGTTGGGGTTGCTAACCCAAGAGCACAAGGACAGGCAATAACCAAAACAGCAATAGCCGCTTCCAATGAATTAGGAAAATCACCTGGGGAGACAAAGAAAAACCAAACAATCCATGTCAAAAGGGATAGGGCAATAACCACTGGCACAAAAATGCCTGATATAATATCAGCCAATCGTTGAATTGGTGCTTTAGAGCCTTGGGCTTCTTCCACAATTCGAATAATGCCAGCTAAAGCAGTATCTTTCCCTACTTTTTCTGCTCGCATAATGATCCGTCCATTTTTGTTTAAGGTGGCTCCAATCACCGGGCTTCCAACCTCTTTAGATACAGGAAGAGATTCACCACTGATCATAGATTCATCTACAGTGGAATGGCCCTGAATAACAACGCCATCTACGGGAATCTTTTCTCCAGGTTTAACAACGAGTTGGTCTCCCCTTTTCACTTCTGCCAGGGGAACGTTTACTTCATTTCCATCTCGCAGGACAATCGCTTCTTTTGCCTGTAAACCAAGAAGTTTCTTAATGGCATCTGTAGTATGCCCCTTTGCCCGGGATTCCAAATATTTTCCTAAAAGAACAAGAGTAATTAAAACAGCACTGGTTTCAAAATAAAGATGGGGATACCCCCCTTCAATTAAATAGATTACCGTTCCATAAAGGCTATAAAAATAGGCAGCCGAAGTCCCCAGAACAATCAACACATCCATATTAGCACTTTTATTGCGAAGGGCATGATAGGCACCTGTGTAAAAATGCCTTCCAATAAAAAACTGCACGGGTGTTGCCAGCAATAATTGAAACCATGGTTCCATGAAAAGTTGAATCTGAAGATAAGGACTCAATTCAAGACCCAACTTGCTCCAAGGGATATGATAAATCATGTTATAAAGAAGGGGCGAGGATAAAATAATAGACAAAATTAAAAGGATTTTTTTCCTTTTTAATTCTTCTTTTTTGCCTAATTCTTTCTCTTCCCTACTCTCTTTTTCATGGGCCTCATACCCTAACTTAGTAATCTTCTCAATCACTTGTTCTACAGATACTTTTTCAGAATCATATGAAATGGTGCCTGTTTCCGTCGCCAGATTAATCGTTGCCTTCTCAATTCCCTCCATGCGGTTTATCCCTTTTTCAATCCGTGCAGAGCAGGCTGCACAGGTCATCCCTTTAATATCTAATTCCACTTTTTCCATTTATATCACCACACTTTTTTTAAAAAATCTTATTATCTTCTAATCATAATTTACTTATTAAAACGATAAATTGATTATAGCGTTGAACGTGATCCCCGTTTAACCCACCACTTTAATAAAGGGGGTACAGCAAACATAACAAAGAATACCCGAAATAATTGATAAGCACTTACCATTGACAGATCAGCATGAACCATAGAAGCGGTAATGCCCATTTCTGCCATTCCACCCGGGGCAGTACTTAAAAACCCTGTAGCCATGGAAATAGGATTGACCATTGATAATAAAACACCAATGAATAAAGACAAAAAAACCAGAAGGATGCTGCTTGCCACTGTTAATATCCCAAGCCGTTTAAAATCATGGGAAGGATTAGGTTTCATAAGCAGGCCGATATAAGCACCTATACATAACTGAGAGATAATAATAACCATTGATGGCAAATGAGGTGAGGGTAACCCAGATACAGCAGCAATTGCTGAAAACAATAAGGAACCTGTTAAATACCCTACGGGAAAATGGAGTTTTTGCCCGATGTACGCACCAGCAAGGACAACCAAAAGGACAGGCAGGTAAGATATCAACGAATTCCCTTCTGTAATAGAAATAGGATCCACTCCTTTGCCCACAAAACCATTCAAGGTCAAAAAAGGTACAAAAAAGACAACCGATATTACACGAATGGTTTGCATAAAGGTAACAACCGTAGCATCCACACCTTTTACCTCTTCCCCTAAGCTGACCATTTGAGATAGGCCGCCAGGAACACTGCCGAAAAATCCACTCATTCCTTCAACTTTTGCTGCTTTTGCCACATAATATCCCATTGTCATACTAATAACAACAATGGCCATCGTTGATCCAAACATATAGGGCAATTGCCTTAGTGTCTCAATCGCCGTTTCTCTCGTAAAAGAAGAGCCCAGCATATATCCTAATATCACCAATGCCCATTGCCGGAATTGTATAGGCCAATAAAGATCTCTTTTTGTAATGAATCTCCATGCCATCACTCCTGCAATAGGACCTAACATCCAGGGTAAGGGGATATGAAGCAAAGAAAAAAGATTCCCGCTTATGATGGAAATCATCAGGGTCTCCATCCCCATTTTTGTTTTTTGCCAACGCATAATTCCGTAGCCCTCTCCATTATCAATGTTTCATCTATTGTAACAACTTATAACTTGCTTTTGTTACTAATTTCGAAAAAAAAAAGGGGGTTCTTCATGACTGCCCACCAGGAAAAAATAATTACTATTTCCTTTATCATTACTTTAACCATGTTTATTACCCAACTCATTGGCGGTTTTCTTACGAATAGTTTAGCCATTCTTTCCGATGCCTGGCATCTTTCAACAGATTTGCTTGCTTTATTATTAAGCTGGTTTGCCATACGCCAAACGAGGAAACCCGCTAACGAAAAACACACCTATGGTTATCACCGTTATGGCAGTCTGGCGGCCCTCATTAACGGATTAACCCTCATCGGGATCTCTCTTTTTATCGCTTACCAATCCATTGTCCGACTCATTCATCCATCCCATGTCCATTCTACAGGAATGATTGGTTTAGCCAGCATTGGTTTTCTCGCCACTCTCCTTATTACCCTGATTCTAAGAAATGATCAAGAAAACATCAATGTAAAAAGCACTTTTCTCCATTTTCTCGGCGATGTCCTATCCTATTTTAGTATCATTATTGGGGGAATTATTATTTACTTCACTGATTTACACTGGATTGATCCCCTTCTAAGTGGAATATTCGCCTTAATTATTTTGCGAAATGCCTGGGCAATCACCAGGGACGCTTCCCTCATTCTCCTGGAAGCAGTTCCTGAGAATTTATCTATTCAAGCAATTAAACAACGCTTGCTCATTGAACCGGAAATTATTAAGGTTCTTGATCTTCATGTATGGGGCCTTTCCAATCAACATATCTCTTTAAGCACCCATTTAACCATTCTAAATATGGAATTTCAACAAACAGGAGCACTTATTCATCGAATCGAAGAAATCCTGTATAAAGAGTTCGGAATTGCCCATACCACCATTCAGCTTTATGTAGAAACCCAGGAAAAAAACCAAAAGATCCGCTCATTTCCCAATATTCATTAAAAGAGATACTTTATAAAAAAACTGCAACTCCAATTGTCAGTAGTGTCTAACAATTGGGTGCAGTCCATGATTAGCGGCTTTTATGTTATTCAAAATTTGGTTCTCTTTTTTCCACAAAGGCAGCAACCCCTTCGGGAAAATCCTTACGATCCACATATTGAGGGTAACCCCGGTGATAAAAAGGCACTTCGATAAAAGGATTGCTCTGGGCAACAGCTTCTTTACAGGTGATAAGAGTACTTGATGCAGCCTTGCGGATTTTATCAGCAATGCTTAAAACAAAATCATCTAACTCTTCTTCGGATACTAAATAATTTAAGAGACCAAGCTGATAGGCTTCTTCCCCGTTTACATATTTACTAGTAAAAATAAAATCTTTTGTGCGGCTGGGGCCAATAAGATTTACAATACGTTGGGTAAATTTATGGCTTAATGTAATCCCTAGACGGGCAATAGGCATTCCCATGAGTGCATCATGTGTTCCAATGCGAATATCACAAGCAAGAGCAAGTTGGAACCCTGCACCAAGGGCAGGCCCTGTAACAACGCCTACTACTGGCAAACGTAAATGTTCAAAAGCTGAAATCGCTTCTTCCATATATGCAAAAGCCTGATTAGCCTCATCTATACTCATTTTGTGAAAGGCTTTTAAATCGGAACCAACTGTGAAATTTTTGCCTTTTCCTCGTAAAATGACTACTTTTGCTTTTCCATTGCGCTCTATATTCCGTGCAATGTTTGCTAATTCTAGCCACATATTAGGTGTCATGGCATTCCGTACATGTTCACGATCGATAGACACAATCGCGATTTTTCCCGTTTCTTGATAGACGATTTTAGAGCCGTCTTCAAACTTACTGCTATACACGTTCACCTTGATCACCCTATCTTTTTCATGTTGTTTGATTTTTTCCCATAATCTAATATTTTAAACGATATCGAGAAAAAAGGATACGCCCATTTTGCGTACCCTAGTTAACCTGCCTATTTCCTATACGATAATCAACCCCAGTAAGATCCGTTACCTTCTTAATATGAGGATCAATTAACAGAACCAATTCCTGATCGCCAGTACTGATATATGAGACATCCTGTAGTATTTCCCTAGGTTTTAAGGTTAATGCCATTCCTATTTTAACAAGGTGGAGTTCCTCTAAAGTTAACCTTTGAATCTTATCAAATGCTCTCTTTTCTAACCCCACTACCCTTAATACATCATAGGCTCGTCCAAGGAAAAACTGTTCTTCTCTTTCCACCTTTTGCAAGTCCAACAAATTAAAGACAAAACCTGTCCCATACTGGCTATGAAAACCCATTAATATATGTTCAATGACTGTTAATTCTTTAAACAATTGGGGTTCCTCATAAATGCAAATGGCCTTTTTCTGAAGATTAGGAAATGCAACACGAGGTTGGGAAGGGTGATGAAAAATGCCGCCCCGAACTCGTTTTAAGTTTTTTACAAACCTCATTTGAGAGAAAAAGCCAACCAATCCATTGGGCAGTACAAGGATACTGATAAGGAGCAGTCCCAAAGTAATGACCATAGTAAAAGGGCCAGTATAAGGAAGCCATTGTGCCAAAAGGACAAGGGTTCCTGTGCCAAAGGCCGGACCCCATTTGCTTCCTGCTCCTCCAATGAGTACACCAAAGAGAAGCAATAAGGAAAGGTTAAAATCAAAATGGGTACTGCGAATAAACCCTTCTTGATAAGCAAATAAGCTTCCCCCCAGGCCAGCTAAGAAACCACTGAAAAAAAAGCTAAGGGTTTTCCACCAACCCACATCAACCTTAACCTTTTCAGCTCCTGTCTCATTATTTCCCAGAGCGATTAAGGTGCGTCCATATCTGCCCTTTAATAAGTTTCCTGTAACATAAGAAATGGAAACTGCCAATATAGCCACAAACCAAAAATAGGAGACTGAATCCATTTTCATGCCAAGAAATTGAGGTGTAACCACAGGATATCCTGCACTTCCACCTGTAAGTGAAACCCATCTGGTAGCCAGGAAACTAATCATTATGCCAAAAAGTAGGGTGCCTAAAGCAAAGATAAATCTTTTCCTCTTTCCATAAATGAACGAAAAAAGGGCTGCCATCATTCCCGCAAGAACTGCCCCCAAAAGAACTCCCATTATATAGGGAAGTCCTGCTTTTTGCGATAAAAGAGAAGCGCCATAGGCTCCAATTGCGACAAATCCTCCATGTCCTAATGATATATGATTTGTCAGTCCCACTAACATGTTTAAACCAACAATAACAATGTAGGCAATGGCAAAGAATTGTCCGATTTGAATTGCACTTTCATAGGGAAAAAGCCAGGGAAAGCTGTAGACAAAAACAATAGGAACTAGAAAGTGAGTGAAAAACCTAATCCAACGATCCACCTAAATTCCCCCTTTATTTTAAATATACTGAATTATCAGAGTATTGTAAATAAATAAAAAAGCAGTTCCTCCCAAGGGGGAAACCGCTTTTTTATATCCTTATTCGATTAGCTGCTGAAGAAGCTTAAGCTAGAGTGTTTTTTCCGATAATGGTTATGTCCGTAATGATTATGCCCATGATGCCCATGGTGTTTCGGATGGCGATGTTTATAATAATCGCTGCTGCTATGGTTCTTATATCCATGCTTTTGATTGCCGTTAAGTAACGTCATTAACTTTTTCAAAAATGACATGATACATCCTCCCTTCTTCATGTTTTTACGTTGTATTTCTCATATAGTTTCAAGTAATTTTGTAATTTTATTATCACCCAATATTTTACACAATCCAAGGGAAATTTTTGAATAGTATTTTTACATTTAGGTTATAACTATGTGCAGGATAATTGGGTTTCCACAAAACGGTGGAAAAACCAATGGCATTAGTATGCTGGAAAGGAGGGGATTAAATGGCAAATCAAGACCTGATGGACAAGGAAAAAAAAATAGAAAAATCGGATGCCAATCTTGCAGGTACCTTTACGGGTGTTCTGCTTATCGGTGCCTTTATTGCTTTACTATGGTTTAGCATGTTTTATATCTTTATATCACGTCAATAGTACCAACATGAAAGGTGATGACAACTATGAATATCGACATCCCACGTCTGGAGAAGATCTGGTTATGGATTGGCGGTGCCATGATCGTCGTATTCCTGGCTATTATTGGTTTTATGGGACTTACCATGGGCCTCAATCCTCCAGGACATATGAGAACCCTTGCCCCTGAACTGGTAGACAGTACAGCGCCTTTTAATACCCCGGGTCTGGTAAAAATTGGAGATAATGAATATCGCGCTACAGTAATCTCTCGTATTTGGACTTTCCAACCTAATACTATGACCATTCCAGTAGGAGCCACAGTACATTTTGAGGTAACTTCTCCTGATGTAGTTCACGGCCTTTATATTCCTGGAACCAACGTTAATATTATGGCTGTTCCCGGACACATCACGGAATATACCTATACCTTTAAAAAAACAGGTCAATATTTAGTACTTTGCCATGAATACTGTGGAACTGGCCATCAAAATATGATGGGAAAAGTTACAGTTCAATAACCTCAAATGATTTTACAGAAAAAGGAGAATGGATATGGCTACGGATATTAAGAATACAGGTTTTGACGGCGCCACACTCTCTACAAGTACATTTAAATTTGACCGAAAGGACTCAAGTTTAATCCTAGCCCACCTTTATGTAGGTTTTATAGCCGTTTTACTGGGTGGACTGGCTGGACTATTGCAATTGCTCCAACGCGCCGGGTTAATTCAATTACCATCATGGATTGGGTATTATCAACTATTAACAGTACACGGAGTTCTACTAGCTCTTGTTTTTACAACCTTTTTTATTATAGGTTACTTATACTCAGGTGTCGCAAAAACTACCGGGGGTGTTCTATCTAAAGGCGCCCGCACGACTGCATGGTGGGGATTCTGGCTAATGACCATCGGTACCGCCATGGCAGCAGTTCCTATTCTAATGAACGATGCAACTGTACTTTATACTTTCTATGCACCTATGAAAGCCTCTTTCTATTACTATTTAGGGTTAACCCTTGTAATTGTAGGCAGCTGGGTTAGCGGTGTCGCCATTTTCATGGAATATAACAGATGGAAAAAACAACATCGCGGGGAAACGTCCCCCCTATTCGCTTACATGGCAGTAGCAACCATGATTCTTTGGATTATTGCTACCCTGGGAGTAGCCATTGAAGCTCTTGTTCAACTCCTTCCCTGGTCATTAGGATTGGTTGATAAAATTGATGTAAGTTTAAGCCGAACCCTTTTCTGGTATTTTGGCCATCCTCTCGTATATTTCTGGCTCCTTCCTGCCTATATTTACTGGTATGTAAATGTGCCCAAAATAATTAAAGGAAAGCTTTTTAGTGATGCTCTACCCCGTTTAACCTTTATTCTCTTTATTCTTTATTCCATTCCTGTAGGTTTGCATCACCAAATTCAAGAGCCTGGGATTGGATCTGCCTGGAAGTTCTTGCAAGTTGCTTTAACTTATGTAGTTGCCGTTCCTTCTTTAATGACTGCTTTTGCCATGTTGGCTACTTTCGAAATGGCTGGACGGGCACAGGGAGCAACCGGCCGTTTTGGTTGGCTAAAAAAACTTCCCTGGGGAGATGTGAGATTCCTTGCACCTTTCCTGGCGATGGTTATGTTTATCCCAGCAGGTGCTGGCGGTATTGTAAATACAAGTTATCAACTGAATCAAGTGGTACATAACACCACATGGATTACTGGCCATTTCCATATGACCCTAGCTACAGCAGTGGTTCTCACCTTCTTTGGAATTTCGTACTGGCTTATTACCGTACTAAACGGCAGAAAACTAACCCCATTTGCCAATAAACTAGGCATTTGGCAAGCCTTAACCTGGTTTATCGGAATGCTTTTAATGAGTGTTCCCCAACATATCCTTGGTATTTTGGGATACCCACGTCGCACCGCCTATACCATGTATGGGGATCATGAAGTTGCTCTTGCCTGGGCACCTTATACCGTCCTTATGGCGATTGGCGGAGTAATCCTCTTCCTGGGTATTGTTCTCTATCTTTGGAATGTAGCGTACTTATTATGGGCTGCACCTAAAACAGATACCCCAATGGAATACCCTATCGGGGAAGTTATCGAAGGCGCCCAAAAACCACCTCGTATTCTGGAAAATTGGTGGTTATGGATTGGCATTACCTTTGCCCTCGTCCTTATTGCTTATACGGTACCATTTCTGGATATATTACGCCATCCAGCTCCTGGAGCTCCAGGCATACGGGTTTGGTAAGACGTTTTTTGAATCTAATCGTACCAATGTAAAAGCCGGTCATGAGCGACCGGCTTTTTTACTTCTTATTAATCTTTCCCCTACACGCAGTGCTGCTAATCCACTAACATGGGCAGCAGCCATGGAAGTGCCATTTAATGTTTTATATTTCCCTTCCAACCAGGTTGAATAAATTTCTACCCCAGGCGCTTTAGCTCCCAGTCTTCCCCGGGAGCTAAAATCAGCCAGCTTCCCATCTTTTGTAAGAGCTCCCACAGCAATGACATCTTTATACGCTGCAGGATATTCAATGACGCCCCCATTGTTTCCTGCAGATGCCACCATGATGATTCCTGCTTTCGCCCCTTTTTGAATGATGCGATATAACGCCTCACTTGGCTGATCCGAGCCAAAACTCATATTAATAACATGCATTCCATTACGAATACACCAATCTATCCCTTTTATTATATCAGCCATGCTTGCCGATCCATCCTGGGCAAAAGCACGAACATCATAGAGTTTAACCTTTGGTGCAATCCCTACAATCCCCCGATTATTTAATACAGCAGCAATCGTTCCGGCAACATGGGTTCCATGTCCCCCAATTTTTCCTTTTACCAAATCAACCCCACCGGCAACCTGGCCTTTTAAATCTGGGTGTTTGCGAGAGATTCCTGTATCAATAACCGCTACTTTAACTCCTTCTCCCATACTCCTTTTCCATAAACGTTGCCCACCCAAATAATCTACACCCCAGGGGAATTGGTCTTTTATTTCATTTCCATGGACTTTGACCCTAATATTATCTTCAATCATCGGTTGATATTTCTTTAATAAATCAATATGATTCTCATACCACTGTTTAGGAAGACATAAACAAGAAATATCTGAGAAATGGCAGATTTCCTTTTTAAAGGAATCCCCTGCTCTATTACGAAATTCTTTCACCAATTCTTGAAAAGAAACCTGACGATCAAAAGTCAGGATTTTCATGGGAGACTTCACCTTCCAGTACCATAAGATAATTTATAGTATGAAAGTGAAGAAGCCAGTGAGATAAACTCACTGGCTTTTTATATCATCATTTATGAAATTAAATCCGCTTAAATGGGAAAATTGGAATGGTCCGTTCTACCACTTTACCCCGTTCATTGACGAATTCTACAACTATGATGTGGTTTGTGTTTAAAGTAGATTCATCTGCTTTAAAGTAAATATCACGGCTTACTTTTTCGTTATTTTTTACTGTCAATTCTGTAGGTAAGTCAGTTTTCCAGGTAGATGGTACGTTTTTATAATTGATTTTATAGGTAACAGGTTGTTTTTCCAGGTTTTCAATGGACAATTGATAGCTATAAGAAACGTATTCACCTACAACTCTGCCTTGTTCCATTTTAAGAATACTTGGGGTATATCCTTTATTGGTGATTAAACCGTAAGAAAGAATACTTACCAGCAAAAGCATTACAAAGGTTAAAATCATCCCTGTACCCCGGAATGCATTTTTGAATCCTTTCATATTCCCTACTGAATCTTTATCGCGAATTGCCATTTGCAGGATACCGTATGGGCAGTTATTGCGGCAGTAATTATACCGGATTTTACGGTGCAACATAACAAAGAAGAATACTGTATACACAGCCATAGCCAGCATTGAATAATTTTTATAATCTAAAGTAATAATTTCATTAAATAACTTCACAGGAGGGTAAAAATAAGAAATAAAACCATAAGCAATAATAGGCGATGCAAGTAAAATAATGCCATATTCAACAATGAATACAAGCGCTTTATTATTTTTTAACTTAGAGTTTTGAAGGCCATTTAAAAACATAATGAATTTATGATGAGGACAAACCCACCCGCAGAATTGGCGGCCAAACCACTTGGCAATGGTTACAAAGATATAAACTAAAATAAGAACGGTTACAAGGAGAATATACCCTTTGGAAAAGTTGAATTTATTCCCCAGCACATAAAAATGGAAATTTAGTAAGTCGATCCTGAAGATATTAAGTAATGGCAAGGCAAAAAAAGCTAAAAGCATAATAGTACGTGCGAACGTACTTTTTAAAAATAATGAGCCTTTCACAAACAAACACCCCTTCCTTTCTCTATAAATAACAGAATAACAATGCTAATACGACATATGCCTGCAATGTCATTCTCGCACAAAGAAAGTAGAAGATGAAGTGAACAGTTTGTGACTTTATCATGTCGTAATTGTAATAAACCCACTCGATTACTGCCGAAAAAGGGCTATTTCTGTCGATATACAGGGGGAAAACCCTATTTACACTCAGTGAATATCGACATCTATCGTCATGACCACCCCTTTATCTACCATGGAACGAATTACCGGCAGAATGGCATCAATTTTCTCTGCTGAATCTACCACCTCAATAATCACCGGAAGGTCAAAAGATAAATCTACGGCACTGGCAGAACGAAACCCTTCCCCGCCATATCCCTCAATGCCCCGTACCACGGTAGCCCCGCTAATATCCGCATCTCTTAGCTTTTTTATAATTGCATGATACAAATTCTCTGCAAGAAAACGTTTTTTGCCATCACCATGATAGGTTAAAGCCTCATTCATATAAATTTTTAAAAGCTTCCCTTTTTTCACCATAGGAATCCCTCCTAATCTGAACCTTAAAGAAATATGAACCGATAAACAACCATTCCCAGATAAGCGCCAAAAATCCCCAAAAAGGCACTGCCTATCACATAAAGGGCAGCACGTGTTTGCTGGCCTTTTTCCAATAAGGCAAACCCTTCATAGCCAAAGGTAGAAAAAGTAGTATATGCGCCAAGGAATCCCATATTAAAAAACAAATGGATTCCTCCGTCCAAAAAAATTGTAAAACCCAAAAGAAAAGATCCCGTGATGTTAATGATAAATGTCCCATAAGGAAAAGAGGCCCCCAAACGTTCTCCGATCCATTTTCCAAGAGTAAAACGAAGGATTGCCCCCAACACTCCTCCCATGGCTACCAATAAATACTCCATTTCTTATCCCCTCACCCTTCTTCTTCCCAGCCAACGAGCCCCCCGGATTCCCACTCCTGCTAAAAGGACTCCACCAAGGAGACTGGCTAACAAATAAAGAAGGGATAACAACAATTGCCCCTGTTCAAGAAGACGTATGTTTTCCACACTAAAGGTTGAGAAGGTAGTAAATGCCCCAACGAATCCCGTACCAACTCCTGTGCGTATGGCTGGATGAAGGGTTAAGTAATCGAGAGTCCATGTAAAGAAAAAACCAAGAACAAGACACCCTAGATAATTAATGAGCAAAGTAGGATAGGGAAAAGAGGTTTCCCAATGTGCCATGGACTGATAAAGGAGATACCGGGTCAAAGCGCCTAAAGCTCCACCTAAAGAGAGTGCAAGGTACAGCATAATTCAAATCACGACCTCTGTAACATTTTCCTTTACCAGTATAACAAAGATTTCCTCTTTATTTCATTAAAGATTCAATATCAGTAGCCATACGACTCATTAAGGTAGCCATTTCAGCACGAGTGGTTCTTCCTGTAGGCTTAAAAAGCAGGCCTGCAGACGTGCTTACCCCTGAAAAAATCTTCCGTTGGGTTAAGTTGACAATGACTTGATAGGACCACCGTCCAGGGGAAACATCCCCATAGGGGGAAGAAGCAGGCAACGGTGAATTGGCATATTGCATAAGGTTGTTTAACATTTTAGCCATTTGTTCCCTGGTTAAAGGTATATCAGGGGCAAATCTTGTTTCGCTCATGCCGCTAATGATTCCTTTTTCTTTCGCCAGATGGATGTATTTTCTCGCCCAGTGGGAGCTGGACACATCATTAAAAGGAAAAGCGGATGTAGGACTAGCATTCTCTAATCCCAATGCACGGACTAGGATTGTGGCTCCCTGAGCCCTTGTTAAAGGGCTATCGGGAGCAAAGCGGCTGCTGCTCACCCCTACCATCCATCCTTTGCCCTGTACTGTTTGAATATAAGTTTTTGCCCAATGATTCTGTATATCAGAGAAAAACAGGCCATTTAACCAGAGGGAATAATAGTCCCACATGCTGTCTTCTTCCTGGGATAAACTCCAGCTGCCTGTGCCTTTAATATTATACTTTCGCACTACATCCAATTTTTTTTTCAAAGAAGCTTCATTATCAAACCAAACTGTGTAATTCCCTGCAGTTAATGTTTTATAGGCAATGGTCGAAGTAGGATCGCCCGGACGAATAGTAAAATCAAATCTCGGTGTCTGACTGGTACTATCCATCTTTACAAGCCCTTGATAACGATCCATTAAATCATACACTTGCCAGTGGGATATCCCAATCCCTTTTAAAGTCCCATCAGATTTCCAAAACCGCCCATAGAAAGGGAGGCCAAGGACAATTTTTGTGCGTGGGACACCTTTATTAATGGCATATTGAATAGATTTATCCACAAAAGGCAAGCTAGCAACAGGCCCTGGATCACTGCCTTCCCAGCTTTCATCATAGGCCATAATCATGAGGTAATCTCTAGATCCCGTTAAAACCTGTGCTAGCCCAGGATAATCATAAGACCCTTGCCATCCGTTTTTCCAATCATAAGGATTAGGGGCAACAGCAATGGACACTTCTTTGGTAAGAGGGATTTTGTTGCGCAACAAACGCATGAAATCCGTATTGGCTTCCCTGTCCACTTCTGTGAGGTTTTCAATATCCACATCCACCCCATCCAGATTCAAATCCCTGATGGCTGAGGCTATTTGATTAGCCAGATTCACCCGATTTGCCACCCCTGCCCTGCCTAATGCTCGATCCCAATGATTGCTGATAAAAGGGACTACTTTTATCCCCCTTCGATGCATTTCCGTAACAAATTGGCTGTTATATTTAGCCGTAATCTTCAGGGTTCCATCATCATTTAATTCAAAATAATTGGGCGAGATGGTTTGCAAAGAATTACGGGCGTTATCCACCACTTCTACATATTGATCTGGCCTGCCAAAATATAAATAACTCATATTAAAACGAGTTTGCCCATGGGCTACTGCAGGTCCTAAATAAAAAAGCAAAAGGAAGAAAATCATACAGATAGGCTTCCACTTGTTGTTCATTTTGTTCTCCCTTTCTTCCCTTGGAGGAAGTTTCCTTCTGTTTTAAAGTAACCGAGTGAACTTTTTTCATACATAAAACGTTCTATTGATGGGTGATGATCTGATGAGAAATTCAATGATTACTGTAGAGCAAGTAAAAAAGAGTTTTAAAGAACAACAGGTATTAAAAGACATTTCCTTTTCTATTGAAAAAGGGGAAATTGTAGGATTAATCGGTCCCAATGGGGCAGGAAAAACAACCCTCATTCGCCTCATGAACGGAGTCATCGATGCAGACCAGGGAAAGATTACGGTAGGCGGCTTTTCTCCAAATGAAGATGGGGACCCTATTCGTAAAATTAGCGGGGTTCTAACAGAAGGTGCGGGCCTATATCACGGGTTAAGCGGTATTGATAATCTGCGTTTTTTTGCCAGTTTATATGGAAATGTAGAAGAAGAACGGATTCAATCCCTTCTTGCCCAATTCGGATTACAGGAACATCAGCATAAAAATGTTGGGGAATATAGCACAGGGATGAAAAAAAGATTAGGGCTCGTCCGTGCTCTCCTTCATCAACCTGAAATCCTTTTTCTTGATGAACCTACTAATGGGTTAGATCCGGAAGGAATTCATTTTGTGATGGATACCTTAAAAGAGATCAACCAGCGTGAAGGAATTACCATTATTCTCTGTTCCCATGTGCTGCACCAGCTGGCAGAAGTATGCCATCGCTTTTTATTTCTAGATCGTGGCACAATTATCGAATCTGGCACACTGGACCAATTAGAAAAGAAATATTTAACAGAAATCCACTTGCAAATTGAAACCGATGAGAACCTGGGGAATATGGAGGAATTCGGGGTTCCTGTGAAAAAAGTAGATTCTACCCATTGGCGTTTTACCTTGCCTGGCAAAAAAGAGATCCCCCCTCTTCTCACAGCCATATTGCAGAACCATCCTGTATATGCAGCAGAAATTATTAACCGGGATTTAGAATCCCTCTACTTCACCATTCGAAAGGAGGAGAACCATGTTTAATCGAGCAGTCATTGCCATTACGAAAAAAGATATTAAAAACATTACTTCCAATGTGCAGGTTTGGCTTCCATTGCTCATTGTCCCTTTAATTATGGTGATTATATATCCCGCCATCTTAATTCTTGTGGCTCGTTATGCCGATTTATCCTCCCTGCAAGGAATAGATTTCATAAAAAAACTCCTGGCCAACTTGCCGGCAGGAGACTTAAAAACGACCCTCTATTCCTTTTCCACCTTGCAACAACAACTGGTCTACTTAGTGGTGAATTATCTTTTCATTCCCTTTTTCTTAATCGTTCCAGCCATGAGTGCCAGTGTAATTGCTGCCAATAGCTTTGTTAGCGAAAAGGAAGGCCGGACACTAGAAAGCCTTCTTTTTGCCCCGGTGGATATTCAAAGTTTATTTGTAGGCAAAACCCTGTCTGCTTTGTTGCCTACAATTGCTTTAACCCTGATCAGTTTTGTTGCTTATGGAATCATTGTGGACGCCCTGGCCTATCCCATGTTTGGGAAGTTCATCTTTCCCACAACAAACTGGTGGGTTCTTCTGCTCTGGGTCATCCCTATGATTAGCGCAACCTGTATTCTGGCCAATGTCCTTATTTCCGCCAGGGTCAAGACCTTCCAGGCAGCCAATCAGTTAAGCGGGTTAATTATTCTGCCTATCCTATTGTTATTAGCCGGGCAATTTACAGGACTTCTCCTGTTAAGTTCCTGGGTTCTGCTCATCATTGGTGGGGTACTGCTCCTCTTCAATTTATTTTTTCTCCGAAAAGCCACCCGTTTAAACAGCCGCAATCGCTTATTTGAAAGCCAGATTCATTAATATAATTGAGGCGGGCACCCCATGGTGCCCGCCTTTCTTAGCGGATAAGATTTTATAAATTTTATCTTATCCGCATAAGGGCAACTAGGGCTGCCGCCATCGCCTAAAGGCTTGGCGCCAGCCAAGTTTTCTTTATCACCTTTATCCCTCTAAATCAGGAAGAAAAAAATTACCAAATTGCAATCTATGAAATTTTTATATATTGTTAATAGTATATACTAAGGGAGAATGATATCTAGAATGAATAAAATGTATGTCCTGTTGTTTCTCATTCTGGCTAACTTGTTCTGGGCTGGCAATTATGTATTGGGAGCTTATGTCGTTGAAGAATTATCCCCACTGCAAATGACCTTTTTAAGGTGGTTCATTGCCCTTTTTCTGTTATTCCCAATTGCCCATTGGGTTGAACGCCCTCATTGGAAAAATGTTTGGAAAGAATGGAAAGTCCTTAGCCTTTCTGGTCTATTGGGCATCATTGGCTTTAACTTTCTCTTATATGAAGCCCTGCAATATACGACTTCCATGAATGCTTCCCTCATAAGTTCCATTAATCCAGTGATTATCGTTCTTTTCTCATCCCTGCTTTTAAAAGAACGAATTTCATTCCGCAGCGGGATTGGCCTTTTAATCTCTTTGCTGGGTGTCCTCATCGTTTTAACTCAAGGAAAACTGCAACATGTTTTTCATATGAATTTCAATAAAGGTGACATTTTTGTTTTGGGGGCCATTCTCGTGTGGACCTTTTACTCCATCCTGGGGAAAAATATGAAATCCATTCCCCCGATTTCGGCAACTGCGGTATCCGTAGTATTTGGCTTATTGATGATGCTTCCTTTTGTGATGGTTTCTGGCATACCCTATCCCCTAAGCAACCAGAGTATAATGGGGCTTTTGTATTTCGGAATTTTTCCATCTGTAGCATCTTTCATCTTTTGGAATGTGGCTCTGCGCCATACGGATGCAAGTCGAGCAGGAATCTATATTAATTTTATTCCAGTATTTACGGCGGTGATTAATTTGGTATTAGAAAAAACAATTAATTTCATACAGGTTGTTGGCGGAATTTTCGTTTTCATCGGAGTTTACTTAACCAGTAAAAAACGGAATAAAAATAGCGAGGGCAGCCTTGCTGCACGAAGTCTAAGAGAAGCTGACGAACAAGTAGAAATAGAAGAATCAGAAGAGAAACATACGATAACCCACCATTAACAAAATGGTGGGTAATTTTTTCAAATTGTTAACCCTTTTTTCTTGGCCTCTGCATCCTTTCCTGAACCAATAGCTAATCCAATACATAACCCTACAGACAACCATATAGCCATATTATCAAAAATAAGAATACCGAATAACACCCCAAAACTAATCCCCATAGACATATATATACTGGTGTAATAACCTTCGCTTACTAATTTATGCTCTTTTTGCAAATGGGAAATGATTCTCCTCACCATACGGCGATGCTCATTAATATCCTCACCCTCGAGCTGATTCTGTTTATTCCTAAGATGATCTATATGAACATCTACGGCTTCAATATAGTCTTGGCACTCTGTACAGCTCTCTGAAAAAGATTCCAACCGTTTAATAAGGCGTTGAAAAAAATTTAAATTCAAGCGTTTTGCATTCTTTTCGTTAATCTCATTATATAGCTTTTCTAAACGTTCCATTTTTGCCCACCTCTTACTGAGAGAATATTCGACTTTATATGTGAAAATCCTACTTTCACTTTTCAAAGGATAAAATAAATATGTGTTGAATAAATAACAAAGTAATTAACACTAGGTGATTTATTTAATTAAAAGTAGTCCTCACATTATAATCAAATTGTGGAGGTGATTATATTGAATGAGATTGAACTTAGAAATTTGTTAAAAGATTTGAGAAGTCTCCCTTCTGAAAATGAATGGGTTGAATTTAAAGAAGCTAAAAATAACTTTACCTTAAATGATTTAGGTGAGTATTTTTCAGCCTTAAGTAATGAAGCAAACTTAAAAAATCAACCCCATGGGTGGTTGATTTTTGGCATAGAGGATAAAAATAAACGAATAGTAGGTTCACGTTATAGAGAGAGAAGAGTAGACTTAGATAGTCTAAAATATGAAATAGCGAGTCAGACTGCTCCAAAAGGAATCCCCATCTCATGGAAAGGTCACTATTTTGGAAGAAGTGGTGAGTCAAAAGGACCGCTTAATATTCAAGAGATAGAAATGATCCGCAATCAACAAATTAAAGAAGATTGGTCAATCGGAATTTGCTCTAATGCTACTATTAATGATTTAGATGAAGCAGCTATTGAAAAAGCGAAAGAAGAATATAAAAAGAAGAATCCCCGATTAGCAAAAGAAATTGATTCTTGGGATACTATTACTTTTTTAAATAAATCAAAAATCACTATAAACGGAAAAATTACTCGAGCTGCACTGTTGTTGTTAGGAAAACCTGAATCTGAACATCATTTATCACCAGCTGTAGCTAAAATGACATGGATCCTAAAAGATGAATATAATATCGAAAGGGATTATGAACATTTTGGACCCCCATTTATTTTAAATACTAATCAGTTGTTCACTAAGATTCGAAATCTTAAATACCGTTATATGCCAGACCAAAGTTTATTTCCAATTGAAGTTAACCAATATGATTCTTATGTTATTCGTGAAGCGCTACATAACTGTATAGCACATCAAGATTATACTCTTCAAGGAAGAATAAATGTTGTTGAAAAGCCTGATGAATTAATATTTACAAACGTTGGAGATTTTATTCCTGAGGAAATCGAAAATGTTATCAATCGTGATGCCCCACAGGAATATTATCGTAATCGTTTTTTAGCCGAAGTAATGGTTAACCTTAACATGATTGATACAATTGGATCTGGAATAAAAAGAATGTTTTTAGAACAAAGAAAGAGATTTTTCCCCATGCCTGATTATGATTTAAGTAATAAAAATAAAGTTATAGTAAAAATATATGGAAAGATACTTGATGATAATTACACTCGAAACCTTATTAGCCACACTGACCTTGATTTGAATTTAGTGATTGCCTTAGATAAAGTACAAAAACAACAACGTATCTCTCAAGAAGCAGCAAAAAAGTTAAGATCTTTAAAATTAATTGAAGGAAGATATCCTAACTTATATGTTTCTGCAAAAATTGCAGAATTAACAGGTGATAAAACAGCTTATATAAAAAATAGAGCGTTCGATAAAGAGCATTATAAAAAAATGATTATTTCTTTTATTAAACAATATAAGGAGGCCAGTAGACAGGATATTGACAATCTTCTGCTTGATAAATTATCAAATGCACTAAAAGAAGAACAAAAAAGAAAATATATTGGTAATCTATTACAGGAAATGTCTAAAAAAGATAATACTATTATTAATATAGGTTCTTCTAGATACCCAAAATGGATGCTTAATTAGTTAAACTTAGTTATAAGAAGTATTAAATTTAGTTATAAAATTAGTCATAAAAAAACGTATACATTGATAAAATAAGGATTTTTATATAAATTGTTTAGTTATAAAAAAGTTATTTTTAAGTTATAGAAATTAGTTATAACACTTTATTTTATGATAAAATCATTTATTCAACTCCCTGACCAATTGGGATAGTAATGATAAGGAACGAAAAAGGCAAGGGTCTCCACAAAGGTGTACCCTTGCCTTTTTCCAATGAGGAAACACACGGTTCCCTATTCTCTTTCCCTGCTCAAGTGAAGCCAGACCCCGCAGGACCACAGGAGGAACCTGAAACCGTTCCCGCTTTGAAAATTTGCTTCTTATCTGTACTCCCACAAATTGGACATTGCACTTGATCCCTTTTGGAATAGGGGACATTTTCCTCGGTGACGATGTATGTCAAAGAAAAGACGGTTCAGTACCACTGTAAAACTTTTGACTATCTAGTAATAGAAATAAATTGATAGAAAACCATATTATGTATTGACAGGATAATAGATACTTGGTACGATTTGAAATGACAAAAAATTTAAAATATTGGAATTTAAGTATATATTTGATATAGGAGTGTCGATATGCAGACAAGATTTACTAGTTGGATCTCTAGCGGGAAGTATACCACAATTATTTTGCTTATCTTATGCTATCTGCTGTTGTTGTCGGGGAGTATATTGATCATATTCACCGAAGGTCAGGTTACTGAAGGAATGAATGACTTATTAACCAACAAAACTACCCCAATTCTTGCACTGATAGGGATTATTCTGATCTTGTCTATGATTTTCGTCTATATTCAGTTTTTTGTAGGCTCTTTTACAATGTTTATTATTTCTAAATACGTATTTAAAATTAAATCCACTTTCCCAGTCTTTTGCATGGAACGTTGTCAGCATTATCATTTGGGTTGCCGGGGACGCATTAATATGGCTTCTACAGAACAACATCCCATTGTTGGCTAAGATGTAATCTTATAAATAAAAGGCCTTATTTACAAGCCAGGAGCTTGAGAATAGAGGGAAGGCCTTTGCGAATACTGCAACAGTATAGAATGGTAGCTGTGTGTCGGCTATTTATATGCTGTTGCAGTTTTCCTTTACCAAAGGTACAGGATGGGGGATGAGATTGTGACACATTTTTTCTATAAGATGTTTATATTATTTAATTACTCCATAAAAATCGGGATTAACAAAATGTTATATTTCCTCACCCGGTTCATAGACCCAAACGCCAATGAATCGAAATGGTCGAAACTTATCACGAAGTATATCCGCATTCATCTGCTTATACTTTACCTTTGCTGGCTACTTATCTCGATACTTATTCAAATTTTATTTTCTTATGTTCCTCTTCCGTCTGAAAAATTGAATGTATTGCTCATGGTAAGTTTTCTGTTGGGGGCCGTCTTTATTATGGGGTACCCTCAAAATAATATCATGACATCCTATATCATCCGTTCTAATCAGTCTTACCGCATCAAAAAGAGATTGGTGATTTGCAATGCTCTCCTCGGGAGTTTAGTCTCAATGAGCATCATTACGCTAGTTCTTCTGCCCTTTTTGGTGACTCAGTGGGTATTTAATGGCTGGGAGGGAGGGAGAGACATTGTAAATCTCCTCTTCTTACTATCCCTCTTTGGAATTACTGTAGATTTCGTCAAATACTTGCTAAATTTGCTCCGACTTTATCAGTCGGTTTATTCGGATTCCTTTTTCCGGGCGTTGCTGTATCTATTGATCTACTATTACACTCCCTCAATTTCAAAAGCATTACAATATTTTATTGACGGGTATATTTTGAATTTATACAACAGGGAGAACGCCTCTCTGTTTTTGAGGGAAGCAATTCGTCAAATACCATTCAGACTGGATGGTTTACAAATCGACTGGATATTGATTTTATCCAGTATCACAGGGGCTGCTTGCATGATTGTTTGCATGATGATTACCAGCCCTCTCCTTTTCCGGGAAGTCCGTCGACGACCTAATGATAATCGGATATGGAAAGTTCCTCATTACGGACTTTCTTTATTTTTTCATTTTTTTCGCAAATACGGACTATTTAATCATCAAATCGCGGTAACCTTGGTTCTTTCCTACTTGTTATCCTATTACTTCTCTGGGTTCGATTTTTATTCATACATTTCTATATTGGCACCCGTCTTAATTTTGGTGTCCTCCTTTCTTGTTGTTGAAGACGGAACGGAACAAATATTGCTTTTAAAAAGATATAGATTATCTTCATTAAAAATATCGTTTCTTTATTCCCAGTATTTGTTTTTCCAATATTTAATTTATAAGTTATTATTCATATCTTTAGGCAATTTTTCTATAAATTTGCCTTTCATTCTTGATTTTTTGGGGGGAAGCATATTTGGACTGCTACTCCTTTATTCCATCATCTCGGTTTATGTCATGACTTTAAATCATTTGGAAGGTTTAATCGACCTGCACGTTCTTCATTCCTACTCGAAGTACCTGGTATATATTTATCTATCCGTCTTTTCTGCCATAACCTATATGATCAGCCGTCTCCAGGTTCTGCCTGATGTCTTGATCCAGATAGTGGTTCCAATCCTGATGTTGCTTGTATTTACATATGGTATCCAACATTATCAAAATAAGTATAGGAGGATCTGATGTGAGAGTGGTATTCAACATTCTAAGAGAAAACAGAACCATTTTTCTTATTGCCCTGTATATATGGGCTTTAATCATTGTAATGACCTTTCTTTCCATCTTTCTTCAAGCCCCAATAGAAAACAGCGAGAGTTTTACCCCGGTAAAACTGCAGTGGTACAATATTTTTATGCATAATGTTGGGGTTGCTCTGGTTTATATTATTCTAGGCAATCTTTCTTTTGGAATTCTTGCCTTTCTCTTAATGCTGTTCAACATATACATGACGTCCTGTGCAGTTTATTATTCCTATATGCATACAGGCTCTATTGGCTTCTCTACGTCGTTAATTTTCACACATGGGTTCATTGAAATTGCTGCTATGATTCTGTGCTTTGTCATCTCCACAACTACCATGAGGTGGGCTATAAATAAGATTTACAAGAAGACAATATTTAATATTAATACAGTAAAGAATAAGGCTTTCTTGTGTATATGGATGGTTCTTTTATACTTAATTGCCTCCTTTATCGAATCCTATATCAGCCCGGTTCTTCCAACTAAATTATTATGATTGGAGATGTAACCATGAAATTTGAAGTGAACAGTCTTGTGAAACATTACAAAAGCGCGGTGCTTGACGGGGTTTCCTTCCGGCTGGAAACAGGAAAAGTTTATTGTCTTTTGGGGAGAAACGGAGCGGGGAAAACGACACTGATGAAAATATTATCCGGAAATCTACCTTTTGATAGAGGCTCTGTTGAATTTGAAGGCAGAAAAAATTTTTACCAAGAGGTTACTTATGTCCCGGAAACCCCCATTCTTCTTGAATATTTAACGGGATTCGAAAATCTGGAATTTGTCAGGAAGCTTAATCAAATTCATATGGATCCTGATGATATGAGTGAATATATAAAGCGGAATGGGATAAACTCGTTTATCGATAGATTAGTTGTGAGCTATTCACACGGTATGAAGCACCAACTCGCATTGGCCATTGCTCTTCTTCTTAAACCGAAAGTTCTACTGCTAGATGAACCACTCGTTTCGTTAGATCCAATTAATATTCAGCAAACCCGGGATGAATTGGTCGAGTATGCTCGTGAGGGACATATTGTCCTCATCTCTACCCATATGATCCCTATTGCTCAGAGAATTAGCGATGAGATCCTAATTCTATCAAATGGAACAATCCATCAAGTAAAAAATGAATTTACTGAACATGAACTTGAAGCTTATGTGCTAATGAAGATGAATGGAAGTTTGAAAACAGATTAAAGAGGGGTGGAAGGGTGAAGACTTTTATTTTTTCGACTCTTTTGTTTATTGGGATAAATCTATTGATAAGCTGGAACTCCATAACAGAGTGGAGTGCTTTTCATATTTTTCGAATCTTCGGCCCGGCTATTTTATTTGGGATTATAGTATCGGTTATTCCAATAAAACGAAATGAAAAAAAGTAAAGTTATTATAAGTTATAGGAATTGGGATAGTAATGATAAGGAACGAAAAAGGCAAGGGCCACCACGAACGTGTACCCTTGCCTTTTTCCTGTGAGGAAACACACGGTTCCCTATTCTCTTACCCTGCTCAAGTGAAGCCAGATCCTGCAGGACCACAGGAGGAACCTGAAACCGTTCCTTTTACTGTTCCCGCTTTGAAAATTTGCTTCTTATCTGTACTCCCACAAATGGGACATTGCACTTGATCCCTTTTGGAATAGGGGACATTTTCCTCGTATTCATGGCTACACTGATTACAACGGAAATCATAAGCTGGCATTTTTTTCACCCCCTATCCTATACCCTTATAGGTATTGTAGAGGATTATTTGCGCAATTTTCAAGTACATTATGTCGATTTTCAGGTACAATAAAGAAAAGAAATCTCTTCCAGCAGGAGGATCTACCAAATGATTCTTATACGTACCATTAAAACAGCACTCGCTGTATTTATTGCTGTGTACCTGGCAAACCGCCTTAATCTGCAACTATATACCTTTGCTGGAATCGCTGCGATTCTTGCCATTCATGCCACCAGAAAAGAATCGATTAAAGTTACAGGGAAACTTTTTGCCGCTGCGCAAATTAGCTTATTAATTGGATTTACTCTTTTCTCCCTGCTAGATGTCCATATTTATGTCATTGGCCTGGCATTGCTCATCGTCATTCCTCTCCTATTTTTAGCGAAGGTGGATCGTGGAATTGTGATAAGTTCTGTTGTCACCATCCACCTTTACTCTGCAGAAGTGGTGAATATCGCCTTCTATCTTAACGAAGTGCTTCTTCTTACTGTAGGGATGGGGGTCTCCCTTTTAGTGAACCTCATTTATATGCCAAATCGCAGCAAAGAGCTGGCCCACATCAGACAGGAATTAGACAAGCAGTATGCATCACTTTTCCATCACTTGTCCAACCATCTCCAGCAGGAAAACTATATATGGGATGGGGCAGAATACTTAACCATCGCCCAACTGATCAAAAAAGGAAAAGAAACAGCCCTATTTGATATTGAGAACTATGTATCTAAGAAAGAACTGGAGCAATACCATTACTTTGAAATTCAAGAAAATCGCTTTGCATATATTGAACGAATCCTTCCTCTCGTATCAAGGGTGGACCAGGTACTGGTGCAGGGGGTTATGTTATCAGGCATGTTCGCCCAATTATCGGATCTCATAAAAGAAAACAAAAAAGGGGACATCCTCGTTTTATACGGGGACATCCGCCTTTTGCGCAAAGAATATGAAGAAATGGAATTGCCAACAACCCGAAAAGAATTTGAGATTCGCGCTGTACTATTAATGATTCTCAACGAATTAGAAGGATTTGTGTTAGGAAATGCTCGTGACTCGTTGTAAAGGTTGAGGGACTATCTCTTCATCTTCTAAGCCCAGTAACTCATGCAAAATTTTCGCCTCCAATTCCGCAAAAGAGGCACTTCCTCTTTTGCGGGGCCGAGGAAGATTGACTTGGATATCTAGCTTGATTTTTCCTTCATCAATAAGAAGAATGCGGTCTGCCAGAGTTACTGCCTCTGCTACATCATGTGTTACCAATAAGGCTGTAAATGCGCGTTGTTTCCATATTCTTTCGATTAATTGTTGCATTTCAATGCGGGTTAATGCATCCAGGGCTCCAAGGGGTTCATCCAGTAAAAGGAGGCCAGGTTCATGGACAAGGGCCCGGGCTAATGCCACCCGTTGCTTTTGTCCCCCCGAAAGGACCAGTGGCCAATCCTTCTTCCATGGAGTCAATCCTACTTCTTCAAGCACCTGTTCAGCATTGATTTTTCCATCCTTTTTTAAACCAAGGGCTACATTTTGCCATACTTTACGCCAGGGAAGCAAGCGGGAATCCTGGAACATCACCCGGATCCCGTTGTTTTTTTCATCCTCTTGGTTAAAAGCTATTTTTCCTTCATCGATAGGTTCCAGGCCAGCAATCAAACGAAGAAGGGTACTTTTACCGCATCCGCTTCGCCCTACAATAGCCACGAACTCCCCTGCTTCAACCTGTAAATCAATGCCTGTGATGACTTTGCGGGATAAACCATGATTCACAAAGCTTTTTTGGATATTTTCCAATTGAAAAGAAATCATTTTTCCTAAGCCCCCTCTTTTTGGAAATTAGGGTGCCATTTTAACAAGGATTTTTCTAATAAATGGGCAATCACGTCTGCCCCTTTTCCTAGTAAGGCATATAAAAGAATCCCTAAAACCACCACATCAGTTTGCATGAATTCTCGGGCATTCATAGCCATATAGCCAATTCCAGCGTTAGCAGCAATGGTTTCAGCCACAATTAAGGTTAACCACATGAACCCTAAAGCAAAGCGTAACCCTACAAAAATGGAAGGAAGAGCTCCAGGAAGAATCACGTGCCAGAACAGTTCCCATGTATTCAATCCATATACTTTTGCCATTTCAATATAGCTGCCATCCACCTGGCGAATGCCATGATAAGTATTGATATAAATGGGAAACATCACGCCAAGAGCCACGAGAAAAATTTTTGCTTCTTCCCCAACGCCAAACCAGAGAATCACAAGGGGAATCAACGCCAGATGGGGGATATTTCGAATCATTTGTACCGTTGAATCCAGGAGCCTGCTAGCCAATGGAGACATCCCATTGATCAACCCTAACAGAAATCCAATCCCTCCCCCAATAACGAACCCAATAAATGCTCTTTCGAAACTAACCTTCATATGGTCCATGAGTTCACCGCTTTTTACAAGGCGAACAAATGCTTTTAACACATCTAAAGGAGCTGGCAACGTTCTTGCAGAAATCCAACCCCATGAAGCTCCCCATTGCCAAAAAAGCAAAATAAGCACGGGTATGATCCAGGGCAAAACTCTTTTCATCCTAACCTTTTCCTCCTCCTACTTTTTCAGGTGATTGTGCTGCCACCTTTCCCACAAAAGGGCTAATGACTGGACCCTCTGCAGATAAAGATGGTTGAATGCCCAGGCGGGGGAATAATAACTCTGCTACCCGATAAGCTTCTTCTAAATGGGGATAGCCGGATAAAACAAACGTATCAATGCCTAATTCCTCATATTCTTTTAACCGGGCCACAATTGAATCAGGGTCCCCTACTAAGGCTGTTCCAGCCCCTCCACGAACCAGCCCGATGCCAGCCCATAAATTTGGACCAATTTTCAAGGCATCCCTATTCCCGTGGTGCAGGCTAGACATCCGTTTTTGCCCTTCTGAATCATAGCGGGAAAGGACTTTTTGCGCCTCTTCAATCACAGAATCATCAAGGTGTTCAATCAACTGGTCAGCAGCCTGCCAGGCTTCTTCTTCTGTTTTTCTTACAATAATATGGGCACGCAATCCAAAACGTACGGTGCGGTTATTTGCTTCAGCCAATTTGCGCACTTCAGCGATTTTTTCCCGAACCTGTTCAATGGGTTCGCCCCATGATAAATAATAATCCACATGTTTGGCTGCTACTTCATGGCCAGCCTTAGACGAGCCGCCAAAGAAGAGAGGAGGATAAGGCTGTTGCACAGCAGGAAATAATTGTTTTCCGTTTTCTACTTTACGGTATTTCCCATGGAAATTCACTTCTTCTCCAGCGAGAAGGGATTTCCAAATAGTTAAGAACTCATCTGCATCTTCATATCTTTCATCATGGTTAAGGAAGATGCCATCCCCTTCTAATTCAACAGGGTCTCCCCCTGCCACCACATTGATTAACAACCTTCCCCCGGATAAACGGTCAAAGGTAGCTGCCTTGCGGGCAATCACCGTAGGAGAATAAACCCCTGTACGCAGGGCCACAAGAAACTTCAGTTTATTGGTTACTGGAATGAGGGAAGATGCCACCACCCAGGGATCCTCGCAAAAGTTCCCTGTTGGCACCAGGATTCCATAATAGCCTAACTCATCTGCAGCTCTAGCTATTTGTTGCAAATATCCATGGGTTAAAGGACGGCCCCCTTCAGAAGTTCCTAAATAATGTCCATCTCCTGGTGTAGGCAGAAACCATAAAATCTTCATTTTTCCATCTCCCCTTATTTATTTTTGCACAGCATCTTTAATAGAAATGGCTTTTGGAATTAAACCCACTCCATAAAATGTGTCTGCAATTTTTTGTTGGTCAGCAATAATTTGGGCATCAATTTTTTGGATGCCATAATTTCTTCTCTTCTCAGCCCGCAACAGGGTTTTTTCCGGTATGCCTACGACAGGTGATAAAGTTTTGGCGACCCCTTCCGGATTATCTTTAGACCATGTCCCGATTTTGGCAATCTCATCAAAAATGGCTTTTATTACTTTTTCATCATTCTTGACTAAAGATTGAGAAGCCAGATAGAATTCACGGTTGGAAACCAGGCCTTTGCCATCTGCTAAAAGAGTTCCCCCCGTTGCATCCTGGGCTGCTGCAAGGAAAGGATCCCAGATGACCCAGGCATCTACACTTCCTTTTTCAAAGGCACTGCGTGCATCAGCAGGAGGCAAATACACTGGATGAATATCAGTAAGTTTTAGCCCTACAGACTCTAATGCTTTTACCAATAAATAATGGACATTAGATCCTTTATTTAAAGCCACCTTTTTCCCTTTTAAATCTTTGATGGATTTAATGGGCGACCCCTTTGGCACAAGAATTCCTTCACTTTGCGGGCTAGATGGTTCCGCTCCCACATAAACCAGAGGCGTGCCTGCAGCCTGAGCAAAAATAGGGGGCGCTTCCCCTGTACTGCCAAAATCAATGCTTCCCGTATTTAATGCCTCTAACAACTGGGGTCCGGCTGGGAATAAAATCCACTCCACTTTATACCCCTCTAATTTTTTCTCCAGTTCCCCTTTTGTTCGCAACAAATTAAGGGTTCCATACTTCTGATAACCAATTTTAATGGTTTTTTCTGCTGAATCTGATGAAGTCTGAGTAGAACAACCCAAAATTCCCCCGCAAATGGTAAAAATCAATAAAATAACTATCGCTATCTTTCGGATTGCCATCCCTATTCCCCCTTTGCACATAATTCATATCTATTTACTTTGTTTTTTGTTAATTTATCACTATTTACCAATTACGTCAACACAAAAAAACCGCATACCTATGTATGCGGCTAATCACAATAAAACTAATAAACGCTATTTTCTATCTTGTACTCATAATTTTTCATTGCTGTTAACGGCGGTGAATACACATGAAAAGATAAAAATCGTTGCTCCGATGAATTCCTTAGAATATGAATCAATCCTTCTGTGACTTCGAGGAATTCCCCTTCTCTCACCCTATTTTCTGAAAGAAAGGCAGGCCTTTCATTTTCCTCTAACGCAAATGCTAGGTTTTCCAACTCACCTTCTACCACATAGACGCAACCGATGGATTCACCATGGTCATGAAGTAAAGTTTGTTCCTTAGCTGGCATGTTAATGAGGACTACTTCAAGTTCATCGGTCAGAAACAGTACAGTTCTCCCATAGCTCAATTTTTCAGGTTTAGTTGCATAGAACGAAACCTTCTCTTTACTGCAATTAAGGGACTCGATCGCAGACTTCAGTTCATGATAAGCGGGTTGTTTTAACCCGGAAAATGTTTCTTTTATACAGCCAATGAAATCCATTGCATATCCTCCCATTCATAAAGTATGGTGGCTTCCCCCACAACAGCCTATGAATTGGAAGTATTTGTGTGAATAATTTACTGTAATGATTGTTGAACAATATTAACTTGATTGCTCATGTTTAACTGCTTATCCTTACGATCATCAATTGTAATGTTGGTAATCACCCGATCGACCCCTTGTTGAAGTGCATTGTTATGAATCTCCTTTGCAACATCCATTAACTGATTCATATCACCTTCAATCACTGTTGAAGTGGGAGTTACCTGGAAATTCAATCCTTTTTGCTTAATGGTCTGCACTGCATTATTTACATAGGAACTAAAACTTGAATCACTGGTACCTACAGGAACAACACTAATTTCAAGTAAAGGCATAAAGCATTCCTCCTTTTATAAAAATTCAGTATCAGGTTAGCCAATAAGGCAATATTCTATGTACTTATTGGGTGGTATAGAAATAATCAATGCTTTTCACACTAAAAGAGTCAAAGTAAGCACTTAATGAGGTGATTTATGTTTAAAGTTTTTACACCAAAATTACAACATAATACACTCTTTGAAATTGACCTGTCAGCTTTAAAAAAACATGGAATCAAAGGGATTATCATTGATTTTAAAAACACATTGACAGGTCAAGAAACTATTTCACAACAGATAAAAAATTGGTTGAATAAAGTAAGGGACGAACATCATATGAAAGTGGTCATCTTATCAAACAGCAACGTAGCTCATGAAGATCATGTCAAATCCCTTAATGGCATTCCAGCGATCTTTTCTCAAAACAAGCCAAATAAGAAATCATTTCATAAAGCTTTAAATTTACTGGGCACGAAACCTTCTGAAACAGCCGTGATTGGTAATGGTTTTTTTTCTGATGTTCGTGGGGGCAATCGTCTTGGCATGTATACCATTTTCGTTTCTCCTCCCTATACAAGACCACGTATCTTACGTTTTGTTAAACGACTGCTTTTGAAAATTTTTAATAATAAACAAAAAGGGACCATCACTTGATGGTCTCTTAGACAGTAAATAGGTTACAACTTTGGTTTCTTCTTTTTCTGGGGTTCCCTACTGGGGATGAAACAAAGGACGAAGAAAGCTTGTTACAAGACCCTTCCTCATTCGGAAAGGGTCCTTATTATAGGTCCATACTATTTAAGCCCCTACATCCCGCTTCTTAAAGACGTAGAAAGAAAGGGCCTGGAAAAGGAGATAATAAACAGCCAGTACAGCAATAGAAAAGCCCAAGGTCATTCCTTCTATAAGTGGCGTTCCTCTAAAATAAAGGGATAAATCCGTATTAGCGAAGATCAAATACTTTGCCCAGGAATATTTCATAAGAAATTGCATAACTGGCATTGAGATAAAGAGAATGAAGATGGAAAGCCCAATAGATAAAGCGCTATTGCGGAACACGCTGGAAATCATAAAGGCTAATGTCACCCAGATAATCAGCTCTACTGCACCGAACCCAAAGTTAATCCAGGTCATTTCAATGGCACTGCGCTCCAAGACTTGTCCATCAGCATAATATAGGATGGGATTTTCTAACCCGGAAAAACCGAAGAAAATCCCTCCCAAAGCGAAGGTTGTAATGAACAAAAGGATAATCAACAACAGAGCATACAACAGGGTGGCAATATATTTAGACAAAAGGATTTTCGCCCGGCTCACAGGGCGAATTAATAATAATTTAATCGTCCCTGATGAAAACTCTCCGGCCACAGAACCTCCGGCCACAATAATTGTGAAGATTGTAACCATCATAATAAAGGAATCACTGGTTAACAACACCGTGTCAATGCCTTGTTCTGTATATGGAGAAAGATTATGCTGAATGCGGTATTCATTCATTTTAATATCCTGTTCTATCCATTTCTTTTGTTCCTCAGGGACCTGAGGATCTTGTAACATCATTTTATTTTGTTGGTTTTGTTCCTGGAGCGTTTGCTTCCAATTAGCCTTATAATTTTCCTCATTAGGATCCTGGAATCCAGGCTGATATTTGACCATTACTACCATAGCGGAAATACCGGCAATCAGAAGGAATATCATAATCCAGGTTCCAATACGGCTATAAATCTTCATATTCTCGTTTTGGATTAATTTCAGCATATTAGACAACTTGATTTCCCCCTGTCACTTCTAAGAATTTATCTTCCAGGGTTTTCGTAACAATTTCTACACCATACACTTTTAACTTTTCCTGAACGAGATAAGCAACGGTATCAGGTATTTCCTCTCTATCCATAACAACAGCAATGGGATTTCCTTCCACCCATTCTGTTTGCCCGGGGAATCGTTCATTTAACAGGGCAAAGGCCACTTCCCGGGGCTCTACTGTAAAGTTTACAGAAATTTCTTCATTGCCGGTTTCCACTTCAACGAAATCATTAACTTTTTGTACGCCAACCAATTTTCCTTCCTGAATAATAGCAATACGGTCACAGGTTAATTCCATTTCCGAAAGAAGATGGCTGGAAATTAACACAGCAACTTCATGTTCACGGGCCAGGGTCCGCAGATGCTCCCGGAATTCCCGAATCCCTGCAGGATCTAGGCCATTGGTGGGTTCATCTAGAACTAAAAGGGAGGGAGAATGGAGCAATGCCTGGGCTAACCCTAAGCGTTGCCGCATCCCCAGGGAATATCGGCCTACTTTCTCGTGGATTCTTTTTTCCATTCCTACCTGTTTGACCACTTCATCAATTCGTTCCCGGGAAATCTTTTGTCCCATCCGGGCATAATGGATCAGATTCTTATATCCTGACAAAAATTTATACATTTCAGGATTTTCCACAATTCCGCCAACATGGGAAATGGCTTCTTCAAAATCATGGGTAATACTTTTCCCTTTTATGAAGATATCCCCTTCAGTAATGGACAGAAGCCCAACAATCATGCGAATGGTGGTGGTTTTTCCAGAACCATTGGGCCCTAATAAACCCATGACTTCTCCCGGATAAATATCCAGGGAAATATCATCAATAATCATGCGGGAGCCAATCTTTTTCTTCACATTTTTTAATTGTAAGATCGGTTCTATTGCCACGAATTCTCCTCCTTTTTAAGAGCAACAATTACACCAATTGATTACGAAAATTTCCAGTAAAAAGTTTCAAATCCTTTTTTTATCCATTAACCATCCAGAAAATAAGATTAGAATCATGGAGAGGATGATATGATATACATAATTTCCAATATATGCAGTTGGCAATACTTCAAGTGCCCCTCCTTTTGGCATCATTGCCGAAAGTTCAACAGAGCCCCAATTAAATAAAAAGGAATAAAGGCCGCTTTCTTGCCATTCCTTTACAAGCCAGTTTGGCAACACAAGAACACCCACAATGGCTAATTTCCCATAAAAAGAAGAGCGTTTCTTAGCAATCTCATAAAGGGCTCTGCCAAACATCAACCAGGCTACAATAAAAGTAGAAATAAAAAGCAAATGAAAATAAAGATAAATGCCACTGGGAAAATAAGATGCCCAATTCATACTCGTCTGGGGAACAATCAAAGAACTTGCCAACCCCAGAAAAAGAGTACATACCAGGGAAATCGTAAAAGAAAGGACACCTGCCCCATAGTTTGCAGACAGTACTAGCCAACCAGAGAAAGAAAAATCATGACCTTTTTTATAATCTAAATAAAATCGAAATGAAAAATAAAGAATTAAATAAAACATATGGCCCATTAACAGGGTAGTTACCCAGGTAGGAATAAAACCTGGCACATGATTTCGAAAGGCAAAAAAGCTGACCGCTATATAATTTCCAAAAATTAATCCTAAAGTAATATAGCGAAAAGCCTTCATTTTTTCCAATTCCATTTTGACTAATTGGAACCAAACATTCATGATCAGCCCCCACCAGTATGAAAGTGACTTAAGGCCAATAAAGGCCAGATATAGCGATAACTATGATAATGGGTATAAAATATTCCTGGCAATCCAGCGCCGGTGGGATAGGTGTCTATCCACTCATGACGTTGACCATTTTTCACGAGAAAATGAACTCCCCGTAAAATAGACCTTTGATAGTTTTCCTGGGGTTTCCTTTTTTGCACAGCTAGCAGGGCATCCACTGCCCAGGCCGTTTGGGATAAAGTACTGGCCCCTAAAGGAATATACTTTTTTTCCACATCACTGCGGCAGGATTCCCCCCAGCCACCATCCTCATTTTGAATAGAAACCAGCCAGCGAGCTGCCCGTTGAATGGCAGGGGCATATGAAGGAACCCCTACAGCCATTAACCCGGTTAAAGCAGCCCAGGTTCCATAGATATAACACACTCCCCAGCGCCCATACCAGGAACCATTTTTCTCCTGATTGCGAAATAGCCAGCGCAACCCTCGTTGCATAGGCACATTGTCTTTTAAATGAAGAGGAGTTTTCTTCCCTAAGAACTCCAAGGTACGCCCTGTTAAATCAGCAGTAGAAGGGTCTGTGCTGAATCCTTCCATCCCCTGGTAGGAAAGCCAGGTTAAATATATTTTATCGGTATTTACTTCGAAAGCAGGCCATCCCCCATCCCCATTTTGCATGGATAAAACCCAGGACACCCCTTTTTTCCAGGTAGCAGAATAAGATGGCCCTTGTTTGCCCATGCGATAAGGATAAATCCCACGCAGAGCCGCCGTCGTATCATCCACATCCGGATTCATCGTATTGCTATCAGAAAATCCCCAGCCCCCTGGCATCCCTTTAGGATTATGGATTTTCCAATCCCCTACCCGCTTTTGTTGCCTTTTCATCAAATACTTTCCTGCTTTCACAATGGCAGGATGGGTAGGAGAAACCCCTGCTTCTTGCAATGCATAACTAATTAAGGCAGTATCCCAAACCGTTGATGTGCAATTTTGCAAATGAATATGGTCAGCATCCACACGGCAAATGAAAGTTTTCAATCCCTGTACAGCCCGTTGGATGACGGGATGGTCTACAGGATAATGAAGGGCACGCAAAGCAAACACCATAAAACAGGTGGCTGTAAAATAACTATATAAAGTCCCATCCGGCTCAATTCGCTCTAACATATATTTTTCCAATCGGCGCAGGGCCATTTGATGGATGTGGTGGGGCAATCCGACCAGGGCACGAATTCCTTCATGGATTAAATTAAAAACAGAGAGAAATTGGGAATACAAGGGCTGTTTCCGATATGCGATTTCTTCATATTCATAGGGATGATTGCGCACATAAAGATGGGATAAATCAGGGGTACGAGTCGTTTTTAAAAAGAAATTTCGGTCTGAACAGATGAGAATTGGGGCGATATGCACTCTGGCAAAACCTGCAAAATCAAAAAAGTTCACAGGAAAATCCTGAGGCAACAATATGGTTTCGATAGGGATGTGAAAGAAGTGGCTCCAGCTATATTGGCCTGTCATAGCCAACATGACCCGGGTTAATAAATTGGCTTTGCCAATTCCCCCTTTTTCAAGAATGAACTTGCGAGCTGCAACCATCCGGGGTTCCCCCGGGGAACATTTCCCCCCATAAAGCAAGGCAAAATAGGCATCAATGGTAGCCGACAAATTCCCTTCCTTCTCATCATGAAAAAGCCTCCAGGATCCATTTTTTCCCTGGCGACTTATGATTCGTTCACTCAGTCGGTTAATTAAATCCTCTTCAGGCAAGCCAAGGGAGCGAAGAAGAATTATCATATACGCATCAGAAAGAATGCCGCTTTCAAAACAAAAGTTCCAGGCCCCATTGGGCAATTGGCTCTGCAGCATAATGGACCGGAGCCGATGCAACTCCTGCTCCACGGGATTCAAACCTCCCACCCCCCTCCCCATACTGATTTATTGATATATATGAAACAGAATGGAAAAGTAGTCTTTTCATTAGGAACCCCTATAGATGGATTCTTCATAAAATACAATGAAGAATTTTTTTAAAATGGAGGTGAATGAAGATTTCTGCTGCCTCACCCTTACATTATCTGGCCCTGGGGGACTCAATTACCGTCGGAGTGGGTTCTTTCTTGAACCATGGTTATGCTGTTCTTTATCGCCGTTACCTGCAACATGATTTAAAACAAAAAGTGCTCTTGAAGAACCTAGGGAAAAACGGATGGACAAGTCAAGATTTACTGGATGATTTATTGAATAATCAAACCCTGGTAGATGCCATTAAGAAATCCCAGATTATCACCCTCTCCATTGGGGGAAATGATCTAATCCAGGGGGTTAGAAATAAAGTACCTTTAAAAAATGTGTACACTCGCTTTGATGCCAATTTTCAAAGAATCGATAAAATCATTAAAAAAATCAAAAACAATGGGAAGGAACCTTATATTTTGCGTTATCTAGAAATCTATAACCCGAAGCCCAATGACCCTTTAGCAAAAAAGTGGATTTCCCGTTTTAATAAAGTCATCAATCAAGCCAAAGATCAAAACACACGCATCGCCCGAACCTATCGTGCCTTTGAAAAAGAGGGGAAAAAACTCCTCTTTATCGACCAGGAGCACCCCAATAACCTGGGGCATCAGGCCATTGCCCGCTCCCTACAAGAAATCGGATATGGACCTTTAAGAGCCAGGAACTAATCTTAGCCTCCTGGCCCCTATTTTCTTTATCACCTTTTGGGCAATAAACCCATAAGGTAAGGTAGGAATAAAGAAACGAGGGGATTTACGATGGTTTATGCCAGCATTCATCGGTTCATCGGAAATACACCACTGGTAGAACTCACTTCCTTCGCCAAAAAGGGGATAAGCCTGTTTGCCAAGCTAGAAGGCTATAACCCGGGAGGAAGCATGAAAGATCGGTTAGGCATGTATCTGGTGGAAGATGCCTTAAAAAAAGGGAAATTGCAAGAAGGAGGCACAATAATTGAGCCTACGGCGGGGAATACAGGGATTGGGATTGCTCTGGCTGCCATAGGAAGAAACCTCCGTGTCATCTTTGTTGTACCTGAACAATTCAGCCAGGAAAAACAAGAATTAATGAAAGCCCTTGGGGCAGAAATTGTGAATACCCCCTACCAATTGGGAATGGTTGGGGCCATCGCTAAGGCAAAACAATTAGTCCAGGAAATCCCGGAAGCCTACGCCCCCTTACAATTCGAAAATCCAGCCAATCCAGAAGCCTATTATCACAGCCTTGGGCCAGAGATATGGAACCAGATGGATGGGCATATTGATATATTTATTGCAGGTGCAGGAACCGGAGGAACCTTTATGGGGTGCGCTCGTTACCTGAAAGAAAAAGATTCAGCAATCAAAACGGTGATTGTAGAACCCCAAGGATCTATTCTCAATGGGGGAGAAAAAGGGCCCCATCGTACGGAAGGGATTGGCATGGAATTTATCCCTCCCTATATGGAGCCATCCTATTTTGACGCCATTCACACCATTCCTGATGATTATGCTTTCAGAATGGTAAAAGAAGTGGCCCGCAAAGAAGGGATCTTCGTAGGCAGCTCCTCAGGTGCAGTACTCCAGGCCGCTTTAATGGAACAAGAGATGGCGCCTCAAGGAAGCCGGATTGTTATGGTATTCCCGGATAGCAGCGAACGCTATTTCAGCAAAAAAATTTACGGAGGGGAGTAAATCATGCGTGGGAAAACCCGCCTCATCCATGGAGGAATCGTGGGAGACCCCTATACAGGGGCCGTTTCTGTTCCCATATACCAGACCAGTACTTATAAACAAGATGGGGTAGGGCAACATCGAGGATATGAATATTCTCGCACAGGCAATCCTACCCGTACTGCCTTAGAACAAATGATGGCTGAATTAGAAGGCGGGGCAGCAGGGTTTGCCTTTTCCTCTGGGATGGCAGCCATCACTACGGTGCTTTCCCTCTTTTCAAAGGGAGACCATTTGATTTTTACCGATGATGTATATGGTGGAACCTATCGAATCGTTGATCAGGTTTTACATCGCTTTGGCATTGAAACCACCTTTGTGGATACATCCTCCATTGCTGAAACAGAAAAAGCCATTCAGGCCAACACCCGTGGCATCTATGTAGAAAGCCCTACCAACCCTTTGCTTAAAGTAACGGATTTAGCAGAAACCGCTGCCTTAGCACAAGCCCATTCCCTTTTATTCATTGTGGATAACACATTCCTCACCCCATACTGGCAACAACCCCTGGCCAAAGGGGCCCATATTGTCCTTCATAGCGCTACAAAATATTTAGGAGGGCACAGTGATGTGGTGGCAGGAATTGTAGTGGTTAAGACACCTGAATTAGCAGAAAAGATTCATTTTCTGCAAAATGCCATGGGCGGGATTCTGGGACCCCAGGATTCCTGGTTATTGCTGCGAGGGAATAAAACCCTGGGCCTGCGCATGGAAGAACACGAAAAAAATGCACAAAAAATTGCCGACTTCCTTTCCCAAAATCCCCTCATTAACAGAGTCATTTATCCCGGCCTTCCCTCCCATCCCCACCATGCCTTAGCTTCCCGGCAGGCAAAGGGATACGGGGGCATGATTTCCTTCGCGCTGGAATCGGAGAAGAAAGCCTTGCAACTCATTGACTCCCTTCATTATTTCACCCTGGCAGAAAGCCTGGGCGCCGTGGAAAGCCTAATTTCTCTTCCGGCTCGCATGACCCATGCATCCATCCCGGAAGAACGGCGAAAACTTCTGGGCATTACCCCTGGCTTGATTCGTATTTCTGTAGGCATTGAAGACGCAGAAGATTTAATAGAAGACCTGGAGCAAGGATTATCCAGGCTTTAACTTCTCCCAATCTGAAACCCCATTTCCCTGGCCAGCTTCAGGGGGAATTCTTCATCCAGGTGCATACAGGTAACCTGATTCCTCATCGTGGGAGGAATCAGGGAAACCAACCTGGAAAAAGACAAATGGGGATTTCCCTCATAATCCAATCCGCTGGTATCTTGATAAAGGGCAGAGATTTGCCCTTTTGTAAAGGCATTAAGAATCTCCATTGGGATTTCGTATGAATCCCCGCTATAATAAATGGTCTTTCCTCCCCTTTTTAAAACAAAGCCAAAACAGGGAATGGAATCGGAATGCTTAACAGGCAGAAAGGTGATTTCCAATACTCCTAATTGAGAATCTTGAATCAACGCCTTTTTTCCTGTAAACAGCTGATACTTATCTTTCCTGACCCCAATATCTGTGAAAAATTGAACGAGCCAATCCCCTTTAGGAAAATACACCTGGGGAGTGATGTGCAGTTTATAATAAGCATAAAAAAGCAAATCCCCTAAACTTCCCACATGGTCAGGATGGGGATGGGTAATTAGAATATACAACCTGGTTATTCCATCGAGAATTCTCAACTCTTTTAACCGATGAAAAATCATACCTCCGCAATCAACCAGAAGCAACCGATCTTTTTCTTTCATAAAAGCACTATTATTTCCGAACCGGGTATTAAATGCACTCCCTGTACCAATAAACCGCAGCATGGTCATTCCCCTTTCCCGATGGTTCTTCTTTCATTGTGCCCCCCAAAAGAAGAAGATAAAATAAATGTTATAAACCATGGAAGGGAGAACATGCCTGTGACTCAACCCTGCCCCTTTTGCCATCTATCTTTAGAACAGATTCTTCTAGAAAATGATCTGGCCCTTGCCTTTTATGATAAATATCCCGTACAAAAGGGACATATGCTAATTATTCCAAAACGACATACTCCCACCTATTTTGATGCCACCCTTGCAGAAATCCAGGCCATCCATCAACTTGTCCATCAGGGAAAAGCATGGTTGGACAAGGAATTCCACCCTCAGGGCTACAATATTGGCGCCAATGTTGGGCATTATGGGGGACAAACAGTAATGCATCTTCATATCCACCTTATTCCTCGTTACGCAGGTGACATCCAGGACCCAAGAGGAGGAATTCGGAAAGCCATCCCTAATTTGGTTCCCTATCCACCTGAGTAAAGGAAAAAAGAAGAAACCCGAGGCTAACCACCAGGGGCATCTTCCTTTGAAGAAGCACTTTTTAGATCATCTTATCCTCAGTCAAAGCATACGCATGCAATGATTACAAGGAGGATAAAGAGAACGAGAATCACATCAAAGCTTCCATCACCAAATAATCCCATATTGTGCACCCCCTCAGTTTGAGAAGTCCCTATATCATATGAATCAAGGTCCAATGTGGTATAGGTACTTATCTGATTAAGGGGTAAAAATGGTCAAAGTAAAAATATTTGCCTTGGATAGACAGGGATGATGCACATAACCTAACAATATCATCCCTTGAAAGGGGCATTATTCATGAAGAAGGAACATGTGAAAATCAATACCATATATATCCTTATAAAATTTGCTTTTTATTTAGGGATCATCACGCTGATGTTTACCTTGCTTTCCGGAAAAGAGCTGGGAATTTCCTTTGGCGGGGCCGTCACCCTTGCCATTCTCTCCTATATTGGAGGGGATTTATTTATGCTTCCAATTATGGGAAATGCTCCCGCAACCTTGGGCGACTTCATTCTGAATTCCCTTAGTTTCTACATGATTTCCCGGCTTTTTGCATTAGGCCTTCCTTTCCTAACCCTCCTTATTACGGCTTTTCTCACCTGTATTTTCGAATACTATTTCCACCAACATTTGGCTAAAAAATTTGATTTTCATTGTGAAGTATAAAGGGGCGGGTAGTCACAAATACTACCTTCGTACCAAAAGAAAAAAGGAGGAATTAGGAAATGCCTAATAATCTTCAACAATCTTTACAACAAGCTCAAAATGCTTTGCAACAAATCCAACAAATTGCCCGCCAATTAGAAACGCAAGAACAACAAAATGCACAAAGCTTCCGCAGCATGCAACAACAACCCGGCCAAATGTCAGCTGGAGGCAGCCAATTCTCCAATTTCGCTTCATTAGAACAAAATGCAGCACAACAATTACACCAAATTGAACAATTGGCTCGCCAGCTGCAACAAAGCATTAGCAGCCAAGGCTTCTCACAAATGGGTGGACAACAATCCTCCATGGGAATGGGTGGACAACAATCTTCCATGGGGATGGGTGGACAACAATTTGGCACCACCCAGCAACATGCTTATGGCTCCCCAATCCAACAACAACAACAACAACAACAACAACAACATCAAGCAGGCTATTATACCAGCGGCCAATCCATGGGGCATCAAACAGGCAGCTATCCTAGCGGCCAGTCCTTCTCTCAACAAGGAGCAGGAACCAACCCACAAAAAGTTAGACAAGATATTTCTCAAGATCTACACCGTTCAAGCCAAAGCTGGGACCACTAAAATCTTTAGAAGTATGGAGACGTCCTTTTCTCAAAGGACGTCTTTTTCTTAAAGAGGAGGCTTTTTATTTATGCCTATGATTGAAATCAAGGATACACACATCTATTATGAGATTCATGGCGAAGGTATCCCTCTGGTTATGGTCCACGGCCTGGGAAGTTCACACCACTTTTTTCGCGACCAAATCCCTTTTTTTCAAAAGACACATCGGGTCATTGTCCTTGATTTACGGGGAAACGGAAATTCAGGCAAACTTACAGTGCCTATTAAAGATATCCTAAAAACCCAGTGTGAAGATCTGCAACAATTGTTAGGACATTTAAAGATTTCTTCTGCCCTTTTTCTCGGAGTATCCTATGGAGGATGCCTCATCCAACTGTTTGCCAACCTTTATCCGGAAAAAGTAAAAGGGTTAATCATTTCCGACAGTTTTTGTTCCATTAAACCGAAAAACCTGGGAGAATTTTTTATTTATTTAGAACTGCATAACGTCATTGAACATTATTTGCCTAAATTTATCCTTCGTTATGCCACGAGAAAAGCCCTGAAACCATGGCCCAGGGCAATTGAACATTTAGATCATATCATCCAGCATATGCGAAGAACAGAAATGGCCAGGCAACGCCTGGCCTTAGATCAAATTTGTTATAATGCCTTTCTTCCTAAAATCCATGTCCCTACCCTTGGCATTGTAGGAAGCTGCCTGGCCATTGAAGTGAAATTCATGGAAGAAATTATCAACTTAATCCCTCATGCCCAACTAGCCATTATCAGCGATTCCCTTCATGTTACCAACTGGTGCCAGCCCCAGAAATTTAACAAAACCGTGCACTCTTTTTTACAGGAAAAAGGGCTCTATTAATTACTTGCGGGAGAATCCAATGGCTTTATTTACTTTTTCCATCATAACAGCAGCCGCTTCGTTGGCTTTGCGGGCCCCTTCATCAAGGATTTGGTCCAATTCATCGGACTCAATTAATTGGTAATAACGTTCCTGAATGGCACCCAGGGTCTCAATCACTGCTTTTGCTACATCCCCTTTAAATTGGCCATAGCCTTTTCCTTCATACTCTTGCTCAATCCCTTCATAGGATTTTCCTGTACAAGCAGACAAAATGCCCATTAAGTTAGAAACCCCTGGCTTGTTTTCTTTGTCGTAACGAATGGTACCATCTGAATCCGTTTGTGCCCGTTTAATTTTCTTCTCGATTACTTTCACATCATCCAGCATGGAAATGTAAGACCCTGGATTAGGATCAGATTTACTCATCTTTTTCGTTGGATCCACAAGAGACATCACCCGTGCCCCTTCCTTTGGAATCCGTACTTCCGGAATAACGAATACTTCCCCATAGCGTTTATTGAACCGTTCTGCTAAATCCCGGGTTAATTCCAAATGCTGTTTCTGGTCTTCCCCTACAGGCACCAGATGGCTTCCATAGACAAGGATATCTGCAGCCATTAATGGGGGATACACAAGCAATCCGCCAGGAATGGTTTCTCCCCGATCCCGGGCTTTGTCTTTATATTGAGTCATCCTCTCCAATTCCCCTACATAAGAGGTACACATCATCATCCAGCCTAACTGAATATGGGCAGGAACTTCAGATTGAATAAATAAAGTCACTTTATTGGGGTCTAGCCCTACTGCCAGGTACATGGCGGCAAGGGTACGAATATTTTCCCTAAGTTTTACCGGATCCTGGGGAACGGTAATAGCATGCTGGTTTACAATACAAAAATAACAATTAAATTCATCCTGCAGTTCAACAAATTGTTTCATAGCGCCCAGGTAATTCCCCAGAGTAATAATTCCGCTGGGTTGAATCCCGGAAAAAATCGTTTTCTGTTCCATTGTCCTGTCAATCCTCCAAGTCTTTATTCTATATAGTTAATAAATTAAAAAAGGCCCACTCATCCCTGGTTTAAAAGGGACGAATGGACCGTGGTGCCACCCTTATTATTCCGGTATAGTCATACCGAAATCACTTTAACCGTACCAACATACGGTGTCCTTTGATAACGTGGGGACCTCCACGGCAAAGCCTACTGGTTTCCTTTCGGTTTGCTGCTCCAAAGCCCATTCAGCACCCGTTGGACACCGGTTCACACCACCCACCGGCTCTCTGTCGTCTTCCGATCTGCCTACTCTTCTTCTTCCTCGCAATTGCATATTGTTATCATTCTACCACTTCTGGCCACTCTTTAGCCAGTGCAGAATAAATTTCTAAATCCACAAATTGATTATAAAGGCGTTGTGCCTGGCGTGCCCGCCCTTCAAAAACAAAACCAAGGCGTTTAGGAATCCCTTTGCTAGCCTCATTGCCAGCAGCACAGCGAATCTCTACACGATTAAACCCCTGTTCAAAAAAAGCGGCATTCACCATGGAACGGCAGGTACGGGTCATAATTCCCCGGCCTCGAAAGTTCTCTCCTAACCAGTACCCAATGGAAACCGTGCGATTGTCCCGGTCCATATGGTAATAGCCAATGACACCCACCAATTTCTCCTGAAACCAGATGCCCATTTGCATGGTTTCATCCCGTTCCAACTGCCTTAGGGAAATATCAATAAACATGCGGGTATCCTTCCATGTTTCATTGGAATCTACCCAGGGCAACCAGCGGCGCAGGGAACTCCTGGATTGATCCATTATTTTAAACAATTCTTTGGCATCAGAGGGTTCAAGCAAGCGCAATGTGATGGATTGATCCACTTCCAGTTTGAACAATAGAACCCCTCCATTTCTAACAGTGTCTCATGAAAGGTTTCGGGATAGAATGGGGGAATTCCTTTTATATAATTGCCACTTTTTTTCTGTATATATAAAAAAAAAGATACAGTAAACTAATGGTGATGAAAAAATTCAAAATAAAAGAGGTTAATCTCAATGAGAGTAATTAAAGAGAGGACTTATACAAAAAAAATTCTTTCATTTTTCATTGGATTATTAGTTGGTTGGATTCTCTACCTTTTTGTAATGACGATGGTGTTGCCCTTTAATGAACCTGATGGAACGTTACCTGATAATTTTGGACTTATATCTTTGATTCTCTCATTGGTCACAATGATTATTTATTCAATCATTAGTGAATTCAATTATTTAAAGCGGCTGGAACTTACCACCCAATCCTTGCTCAGCAATATCACTATTTTCAAGAAAAGAGAAAAGAAACTCTTATCTAAAGCAGACGCTGTGATTCATAACTTCTTACAACACGAAAGTGATGTTCATAAATCCGTCTCTGCTTCACGGGGTGGTACTAATCCCCCGAAGAATGGGGCAGATACTTTATCACTAAGTGACTTAAAAGTAACTTTTGAGAATTATCCAGAATTAAAATCAGATTACCACATTGCAAAAATACTAAATCAAATAGAAGAATCTCAAAATATGATTACAAACTCTAAGTTAACATACAACCAGTATGTGACTTACTACAATTCTGCGATTTGTAATTTTCCTGCCATTATGTTCTCAGGGCTTTGGAAATTGAAACCCTTATCCTTCTTTGAAGACTATAATGTTGATGATGAAGATGATTTACCTAAAATCTAACCAATTATAACAAAAAACCGGAACAGCGTTGATTGGCATTATCTTCGCTCGTTCCGGTTTTTATATAGTTGTTCATTTATTTATAATATTTTCTTAGATAGCAATGCCTGCACAATGCCCATAAAGTACTCAGATTCCCGTCGAATATGATGGATGACCGTTTGCACCACTGGATTCGCCTTCACAGGGGCACTTTCCGTTAATAACTGATCCAGGAGTCTGGTAAATTGCTCACTCTGGTGCAAGGCAAAAGTCACTAATTCCCGAATCTGCCCCTGAACTTCGTGTGGAATATGCTTACCAGACCGTACCACGGTTTCAATGAAACGAGAAAAGGTATCTTCCGTTTCCAAAAAAGATTGCTCCCACGCTGCCAGTGCATCCACAAAGGTTTTCTCTAAGTTCGGAACCAACTGACGGATGACCACTGTATGTTCTCTCTCCTGGGTTTTCCAAAACTGGCCTTCATCTAAAATCCGTAATGGCATCTTTTCATCATAAAAAAACTGCATGATTTCATTTCCCCCATTAAAAAGATTCCCTTTAGCATATGCCTACTGGGCGAATGGGTGATAAAGAAAACTTGGCTAGTGCCAAGCCTTTAGGCACAGGAATAGCCTTAGTTGTACTTATGCAGATAAGATAAAATTTAAAAAATCTTATCTGCAAAAAAAGGCAAGGATGTCCATTCCCCCTCATACTATTTTCATAGAGAGAAAATTTTAAGATGGGAGATAAAATGAGGGATATCATTGGTCAATTAATCGTTCATTATGAATATTTAGGCTTATTTCTTGGTTTGGCAGGAGGAATTATTGGACTGCCTATCCCGGATGAAGTGCTTCTTACCTTTGTCGGCTATAACATTACCCTGAATCACATGGATTTTACCCCGTCCCTTCTTACTTCCTTTGGGGGGGCGATTTTCGGTATTACCCTTAGCTATTTATTAGGGGCGATTCTGGGGTTACCCTTCCTCCATAAATACGGATCTTACATTGGGGTCAACGAAAAAAAGATTTCCTTTATCCATGACCTCTTTGATAAATGGGGCGGATTGTTATTATTTTTTGGCTATTTCATCCCCGGGTTCCGCTCTGTCACTGCCTTTATTGCAGCTGTGTCCGGGATGAACTGGCTTCGATTTGCCATGTTCGCTTATGCGGGAGCTGTGGTTTGGTGTACCACCTTTATCCTGTTGGGAGAACACGTGGGAAAAGAATGGTACCGAGTAGAAGCCCTTTTTCATCATTATCGAAACATTACCCTGCTGATTCTATTGGCGATCACCCTCATCTGGTTGGGGAAAGTCATCTTTAAAAAATGACGCACTCAGAAGGAGGCACTTAAAGACATGAGAATTAATATTTTAATGTGGACAGTACTTTCACTTATAGGAGTTTTTTTAGTTGCATTGCCTGATAAAGAATCCCCTGTTATAAAATTTAGTGATGTTCACGGACCAGGAGTATTTGATATTATCGGAATTTTGTTTATTATAGTAGGGTGGTTGTTTATAACTGTTGGAATTTGGAACAGACGGAAGAAAATCCTTCAATATAAAGGCACGAAATCATTTTCAATTTTTTTGATTGTAATAGGCATTAGTTATGGGATGATTATTTCCTCTGTTTTTTCTGATTTTACTTTTTGGTGGGCTGTAGGGATACTTATCCTTATTTTCATTCATATACTATGTGTTTATGTCATCATTAGAAAGTAACGGTCCCTTTTTTTCTCTAAAAAAAAAGATTCTTAGCCATTAAAAGGCAGGAATCTCTTTTACATTAATATTCTTATGCTGGTATAGAGCATTTTCTACAATGGCGTCTAACCCGCTAACCATATTGACCACACCGTCAGGCAATTGGGCTGACCCAAAACAATCCATGATCCTGGCAACCGTTACCGTCTTCTCCAGGGAAGGTTTGATAATAATGGTATTTCCACTGTGTAACTCATAGGCAATTTCCTTTAAAAGTTCGTCCAGAGAATGGTGCCTTGAATGAAGCAAAGCTGTGACTTTAGGATTGCTCTCCGAGGTTTCTTCCCAGATGGAGGCTTCCAGAAGGCTGATTCCCCTGGCGATTTCCTCCCAGCAATCTTTCACTGATTTCCCCGTTTCACGGGCCATGGTGACCAGAATTTCATCCATCCGTTCCCTTAAAACCATGGCTACTTTTTTTATATATTCCCTTCGCAGGGAATGGGGATGAGCAGACCAGCCAACCAACGCTTTATATGCGGCAATGACCCCTTGCGCTACATCTTCCCTTGTGGAAAGAGTAACACGGCCAACGATATCATTATTGTTTATGGGATTAATCCGTTCCGAGAATTGGCCAAAAAAAGACCCAACCCAACAACCATCAATATAGTTCCCAATCACCTTTTTAATCATATCTACAACCATTCTCTTCCCCCCTTTTTTAGGGAACCTCTCCTACTTTCATAGTAATAAAATCTGCCTCTAATTTGTAATTTTTTGTAAGATAATCTAACTCACATCTTTTTGTCCAGCAAACTGGCTTTGGTACAACTCAGCATAAAAACCACCTCTGGCAATGAGTTCTCCATGGCTTCCCTGTTCAATGACTTTGCCATGATTCATCACCAGAATGGTATCTGCTTCCCGAATGGTAGATAAACGATGGGCAATGACAAAACTGGTCCGCCCTTTCATCAATTCCGCCATGGCTTTTTGAATTTGAATTTCTGTGCGTGTATCCACACTGCTGGTGGCTTCATCCAGAATGAGAATAGCTGGATCAGAAAGAAAAGCCCGGGCAATGGTTAATAATTGCTTTTGCCCTTGAGAAATGTTAGAAGCTTCCTCATTGAGAACCGTATCATATCCATCAGGAAGGGTGCGAATAAAGTGATCTGCATTGGCTGCTTTCGCTGCCTTCACCACCTCTTCATCGGTTGCCCCTTCACACCCATAGGCAATGTTCTCCCAGATGGTGCCGTTGAATAACCAGGTATCCTGGAGCACCATGCCAAAGAGGGTGCGGAGATTTCCTCTTTTAATCTGGCGCAAATCCACCCCATCGATGGTAATCTTTCCTCCCTGGATTTCATAAAAGCGCATCAACAAGTTGACCAGGGTGGTCTTCCCAGCTCCTGTTGGACCCACAATGGCAATGTTTTGCCCTTGTTTCACATTTATGTTCAAGTTTTCAATGAGGGGCACCTTCTCCTCATAACTAAAGGTAACCTCTTGGAAGGCCACATCCCCATGAGGTTGATGCAATTCAATGGCATCTTTGCCATCAGGGATTTCTTCTTTTTCATCCAAAATTTCAAAAACACGCTCGGCAGAAGCCACTGTAGACTGAATAATATTGGCGATATTGGCCGTCTGGGTGATGGGGTGGGTAAACTGCCTTGTATATTGGATAAAGGCTTGAATATCCCCGATGCGAATCATGCCTTTCATCACCAGAATGCCGCCCACAACAGCAATAAACACATAGCCAATATTGCCGATAAACATCATCACAGGCATAATCATCCCGGAAATAAATTGGGCCTTCCAGCCGGATTGGTACAACCGTTCATTAATTTCATGGAAACGGGCCACAGATTTCTCCTCATGGCCAAAAGCCTTCACAATTTTGTGCCCTGTATACATTTCTTCCACATGTCCATTTAATTCTCCCAGATTCCGTTGCTGTCCAATAAAATGCTTCTGAGACCGTTTCGCAATCCCTTTAATAGCCATAAAACTAAGGGGCAAGGTGAGCACCGTAATGAAGGTCAGCCAGGGGCTAATGGTGAGCATCATAATAATGACTCCCACCAGGGTAATAATGGATGTAATCAATTGGGTCAAGCTTTGCTGCAAAGTGGTGCTAATATTGTCCACATCATTGGTAATTCGGCTTAAAATTTCCCCATGGGTACGGGAATCAAAATAGCGGAGAGGCAAGCGGGACAGTTTTTCATTGATTTCCTTCCGCATTTCATAAACGGTTCGCTGGGCCACACCTGCCATAATTAATTGTTGCACATAGGTAAAAAAGGCACTAAAAAGATATAACCCGGTAAGAAAAAGGAGAATTTGCAGGATGGCTTGAAAATCCACCCCGGCTCCCATTACCCCTTCGAATATTTTTGTAGTGGCATTCCCCAACAATAAGGGGCTAAAAATAGAAAATAAGGTACTAAGGATGGTCATAAGAAAAACGGCAAGAAGGCGAAAGCGATGGGCCCTCAAATAGCCTAAGAGACGTTTCAGCGTACCTTTAAAATCTTTGGCTTTATCTACGGGCATGCCTGCCATCCCCTGGCGCCCCCCACCCCCAAAGAATCCCTTTGGCGGCCCAGATGGCCGTTGTCCTCTGCTCTGCTGGTGATTCATGCGCTCTCCCCCTCTGACAATTGTGAGGACACAATTTCTTTATACACCTTACAGGTAGCCAGCAATTCCCCATGGGTACCCATACCCACAATACGGCCTGCATCTAAAACGATAATTTGGTCCGCGTCCATAACCGTACTCACCCGCTGGGCCACAATAAAGACACTGGCATGGGTGGTTTCAGCGTGAAGGGCTTTACGCAATTTGGCATCGGTTTTAAAATCCAATGCGGAAAAACTATCATCCAAAATACAAATCTCCGGTTTGCGTACCAGGGCACGGGCGATGGACAAGCGCTGTTTTTGCCCACCGGATAAATTGGTGGCTCCCTGGGAAATAGGCGAAGCAAATCCCTCTTTCATTTCATTCACAAAATCCAGGGCCTGAGCCACTTCCGCTGCATGCCTCACTTCTTCATCTGTCGCATCTTCTTTACCATAACGGATATTATCAGCTACTGTTCCCGTAAATAACACAGATTGTTGAGGAACAAATCCAATTTTGGCCCGCAGGGTTTCCTGATCCATGTCTCGCACATCAATTCCATCCACCAAAATCTCACCTGAATCCACATCATAGAAACGAGGGATGAGGCTAATTAATGTACTCTTCCCAGAACCTGTCCCCCCAATAATGGCGGTTATTTCCCCTGGATTAGCCTTGAAAGAAATATGGTTTATAGCCGGGCGTTCAGCCCCAGGATAACTAAAGGTCACATCTTTAAATTCAACGGTTCCATTTTTATGTCTGAGAATGTTCACCTGTTCAGGATTGACGATGACAGGTTTGGCTAACAATACTTCATTAATGCGGGCAGCGGAGGCTGCAGCCCGGGGAATCATAACAAACATCATCGAAACCATAATAAATGAAAACATAATTTGCATCGCATACTGCAAAAAAGCCATCAAGGAACCTACTTGCATATCCCCATTGCTAATGCGAATACTGCCAAACCAGATGATTGCAATCGTGGAGAAGTTAAGAACCAGCATCATCAAGGGCATTATGGCAGCCATGATTTTATTGACTTTAATCGCCGTATTGGTTAAATCAAGGTTCGCCTCATTAAAGCGGTGTTCCTCATGGGCAATCCGGTTAAAGGCGCGAATGACCCGAATCCCGGTGAGCCCTTCCCTTTGCACCCGATTTACTTTATCTAATTTAATCTGCATCGCGCGAAAAAGAGGCATTCCCTTTTTCGCTACAATGAAAATAGCAATAACTAAAACAGGAACGGAGGCCACAATCACAAGGGATAGTTTGGCATCCTGATAGATCGCCATAATAATTCCCCCGATGGCCATCATAGGTGCCGCTACCATCATTCGCAGCATCATCATAAGAACCTGTTGCACTTGAGTAATATCATTGGTCGTCCTGGTAATGAGGGAGGCTGTGCCAAACTGGTCAAACTCCTGCAAAGAAAAGCCCTCCACATGGGAAAAAAGCTTACGGCGTAAATCCCGGCCAAAACCTGTGGCTACTTTTGCGGAAAAATAACTGGCAAACACATTGGCCAGGGTTCCCCCTGCAGCCACTAATAACATCAACCCACCTAATCGCAAAATCAAAGGCGTATCTCCGTTGACCACCCCCTGATCCACAATTTCCGCCATTAAGGTAGGCAGAAAAAGTTCAGAGAGGGAATGAAAAAAGAGAAGGACGAGAGCCAGAATGACAGTAAAGGTAAAGGGCCGTAAATATCTGATAAGCTTCAACATATATCATCATCCCCATGTAAAGAAAAATGCGATCCTACGAGAGGTTCGCACGTTCCTTAACAAATTTTACAATCTCATCAATCCAGGACTGGAATTGGTTCCAAATGGTCCAGGATTGAATTTCGGTCCAAAGATTCACAGACCAGGTTTTTATGGAACCCCAAATGCTCCATTGTAACGGATTCCACTTTTCAAAAGAAATCCCTTCTAGAGAAGATGCCTTCTCTTTTACATAGGAAGGAATGGTATACAAGTTTTGTGTTACTTTACGAACTTGATTTAACTCTTCTTGTACCTGATTATATTCTTCAACTTTATTTAAATATTCCCCATAGGCCTGTTCATAATCCTTTTGGGCAGGATCATAGGTTTTGACCAACCCATTATACTTTTCAACGGTTTCCTTGTACTCGAGCAAATAGGTTTGCCCTGTATTCTCCATTTCACCAATTTTCTTTTTTAAATCATCAAGGGTTGCTTTATTTTTTTCCAAGTCATTTTTCTTTTTCCTAAGATTTAATTCATTGGCATGTAAATCCTTTTTCCGTACATCACCATCCAGGGTTAAAACAGCCTGCCGCTCCCGCTCTTCCTTATGTATAATAAAAGAACCGAAATAAAGGAGATTATTAATTATTCCATATACCAAAGCAATCAGGATAAAAACTTTTACCCACTTATTCTCAACAATCCGTGCCAACCGACTCATAGGGTCACCCCTCGTATAGTAGAAAACTTGCAAGCTTTGCCAGCAATCGACAAATCCCTAAATCTAGCTTATATTTTATTCCATATCGAGTGAACTATACAAGTGCAGAATGTAAAAAGCCCTTATGACCTAATAGATCATAAGGGCTTTTATGTATTATTAGTTATTTAGGAAGCAAGAAGAATTAATTATAAAATTAAAGAATGCCGCCAACTAATCCTAATACTGTGCTTAATAAGCCGTTTACTACTGCAGTCAAATCTGCTGCGAGAGATAATCCGAGAGATAACATTGATTTCACCTACTTCTATGTATATTGATTTACTGAGAGTGTAACCGTGCTTTTTGAAATTAGAGGATGCCACCTACTAACCCAAGTACTACTCCTAAAACACCGTTTACTAATGCAGTTAAATCTGCTGCAAGTCCTAATCCAAGAGATAACATTTGTTTTCACCTCCTTGTTTGTCGATATTTCTATATTAACCACTAAATGTGTTCATTGTATTAAGAAATTTTTATGAAATTATGAATATTTGTACCGTATCGTTAATTTTTTTTAAACTATTTAGGTTAAAATGTCTAAATATTCCTTTTTGCTCAGTATTTTGTTTCTTTTACATGATAAACTGGAAATAAATAAATCCAAGAAAAAACCCTTATGACCGAGGGGAAAGTAATCGATCATAAGGGATTCTATGTATTGATTAGAGAGATATAGCAAGGGGGGAATAAATTAGGGATATAAAATTAGAAAATGCCGCCTACTAATCCAAGTACTGCACCTAGCACACCAGTTACTACATCTAATAAAATTCCAAGGATTCCAGACATATGTGTTCACCTCCTTGTTTCTTTATATCTCTATATTACCTAGTAAATATGTCCTTTCTATTAAGACGATTTAAAGGGATTGTTTTAAATTCGACCTTTTATGACAAAATTCTTCATATTTTTTTAATATATTCCCCGATCAGTCTAATTAAGGCCCCTGAAATAACACATGAACTTCACCTCCGATATCATTCTTCCATTGGGGGTCCCCTTTCGCCATATGTCCATAAAAAAACTCCCTCTTCCTCGTTAAGAAGAAAAGGGAGGTGGGTAGCAAAAGGTTTTGGAATATACAATTATTTCACCTTTATATTCACCAATATAATAAACGCCCAAGTATATGCTATCATTCCAAGCACAGCTAACAAAAGGTAAGGTTCAGTAATAAAAAAAAGTTTCATTAAAATACTCATTTTGTTTTTAACTTTAAAGAACCCGCTTTCGCCTTTAAGTCTTCAATGGTTTTATACCCCAGGTCTAGCCTGCGGCCAGGATAAGCCCTTGGATCCCCGTAGAGACCATGAAAATCTGATCCCCCTGTTATCATCAAGTGATATTGATTTGCCAGCGAGCGTACCTTCCATTCGTCTCTTATATTATGGGAAGGGCTAAAAAGTTCAATCCCCTCCAGGCCTGCTTCTGCCCATTCCTCAATTGCCTCATAATTATTATACTGGCCTGGATGGGCAAGAACAGGAACCCCACCAGCAGCGCGAATGGCCTGAATGGCTTCTACAGCATCTACATACTCCATAGGAACATAGGCCAGGCCTTTTTCCCTGCCATCTTCTCCAGGAGCGAAAAGGGTAGAATAAAGCCTCCCAAAAATCTCTTCACAATACCCCTGATCCTTGAGGGCATGCATAATATGTTGCTTATAAACACCGGTTCCTTCGGGGGCATATTTTTTAACCTGCTCCCAGGTTATTTGGTATCCTGTATCCTGAATCCGCTGAATCATTTCCAGGGAGGCGTTTTTTCTTGATTCATTCAAAAATTCACAGAGCTTCTCCAGAGAAGGGTGCCCTGGTTCAATATAATAACCAAGAATATGGGCCTTCACTTTTCGTTTATGATCATAAGCAGAGATTTCAATGCCAGGAATAATTTCTATGCCCATTTGTCGGCCTAAACGGATTCCTTCATGAATACCCCGTGTGGTATTATGATCTGTAATGGCCAAATGAGTCACCCCATTTACTTTAGCCAAATGCAAAACCTGGCTGACAGAAAGAGAATTGTCAGACTTATTCGTATGGCAATGAAGATCAATCACCATCCTTTTACCCACCATTATTGGCCCTCCCCTTCATCTATCATTTTCCAATCCTTCCCTGTCCCTAGAATTAAGCGAAAGGGATATTCTTCAGCTTCTTCCTGTGCCAGAGCCCATTCCTCTATCCAGAATCGCAGATCCTTTTGTACCTTATCCCATTTTTCTCCCGTACATTGAAACAAGGCATCAAGGAGAGCCAGGATCTCGGCCCGATCAACGTCATAACCCATAGACATCCCAAATCCTTCTTGTCCATCTACAATAACTCTACATTTTGTGATAAGGATTGGTTCATCCTTCTTCATGACGAATCCCATCCGAGAAGATTTATGAACTTGAACATCACTTAATTGCAGAATTCGGTCTCGCCAGGGAAGCATATCTTCCGTTGCCAACCCGCTTAAAACTGAAATTCTCCATGTGGTATGCAAAAAAATCTCCCCTTCTTTATAGGATTTTCCTCTTTATACCTTACCGTTGAAATGTTTTGCCTTCATTAATTTGAAATGAAGATATTTTAAAAATCAGGAAATTCTTATAAAGTCTATGTCGAAAAATTTTCAAAAAGAAAGAATGACGATTTGCAACTTTTCTCGATAAAAAATGTTATAATATTCTAAAAATTAAATTTAATGCGGTTCAGGGAGTGACTGGCGTGGTTATATCACAAATGTCCATTGTTTCCACCAAAGACCTGCATATAAAAACAAGAGAATTAGCAAATGTATGGGAGGAATATGTTTCAGGCAAGAATGTAAGCGCAACAAAACTGAGGAATTTAATTCACGAATCATGGCAAAGGTGCCTCCACCATGGCGTAGACCCCAATCAAAAACAAACAGAAATTCTCATTTCAGACGCTCAATTAAATGAACGTATTCAACAATCCAAATTAATTCATGCCGCAAAACCCATTCTGGATCAACTCACTCTTCAAACCAATGCAACCGGCTATTTGCTAACCCTATGTGACAAAGATGGAACCATTATTTATTTAAATGGGGACAAGCAAGTGTTACGGGAAGGGGAAAAGATGAATTTTGTGCAAGGTGCCGATTGGAGCGAAAAGACAGCAGGGACCAATGCCATTGGAACCAGCATTGTCTCCCAAATGCCTGTTCAGGTCTTTTCTGCCGAACATTTTTGTGAGGGATGCCATCCCTGGACATGTTCTTCCGCACCCATTATTGACCCTATTACCAAAGAAGTCTTAGGTGCATTAGATTTAACAGGAATATGGCATGAGGCCCAACCCCATAGCTTAGGTTTAGTCATCAGCGGAACTTACTCTATCCAACAAAGACTATTAAACAATCATTTAGAAATCCATCTTCATTTGTTGAAACATTTTGAGGAAGCAGTCAGTCGCTGGCCTAATACCCCAATGCTCATCTTGAATCGAGGGTTACAGCCGGTAAAGTCCAACGACCTCTTACTCTCTCAAATGAATAACGGATCCTGGGAGGAAATCCAAAAAACAAAGGAATGGAACTCGCTGCTGAATCACTTAAGAAATGGCTCTGTGGGCGTTTCTAATTATGAAATAGACGTTCCTTCACGACCTTGGAAAGTATACATGGAACCTATTTTTACCCCTAATGAATTGGCGGGATATTTAGTCCTTCTCTTGCCTAAAGTAGAAAAGAACCTCTCCCTGCCTCAAATAATCTGGGGAGACATCATTGGACAATCACAAACCATGAGAGAATTACTCTATAAATGCAGTAAAGTTGCAAATGTAAACGTTCCCATCTTTTTAAATGGAGAAAGCGGTACGGGGAAAGAACGAATTGCCCGTGCCATCCATGAGAATAGCAATCGAAAGAAACATCCTTTTATCGCGGTCAACTGTGGAGCCATTCCTGCCGATTTGATAGCCAGTGAAATGTTTGGATATGAGGCCGGGACCTTCACCGGAGGAAAAAGCGGCGGAAAAAAGGGGAAATTTGAAGAAGCCCAAGGAGGCACCCTCTTTCTTGATGAAATCGGAGAAATGCCTTTAGACTTACAGGTTCATCTGCTTCGGGTTCTCCAGGAAAAAGAAGTGGTTCGATTAGGGTCTTCCCGACCCATTCCTGTAGATGTCCGCATTATCACAGCGACCCATAAGGATTTAGAGAAAATGGTTAGGGAAGGAACGTTTCGTGGAGATTTATTTTTCCGTATCCATGTAGTTTCTTTTTCCCTCCCCCCTCTGCGGGAAAGAAAAGAGGATATCATTTTGCTGGCCCATTCTTTTCTACAGGATTATTGTGAGAAATATAGCAAACCTACTCTTTCCTTTGCCAGAGAAACCCTGGATTTCTTCCAAAACTATCATTGGCCTGGAAATATTCGTGAAATGCAAAATTTGATTCAGCACAGTGTCCTTTTTTGCGATGAGAGAACCATACGCCTTTCCCATTTGCCATCCATCTCTTCAGGGTTAACTTTCAAAAAGAAAGACCATTTAACTCCCTTAGAACTAGAAGAGAAAAAAATGTTAGATCATTTTTTAAAGGATAAAAAGGGAAATCTATCGGCAATTGCCAGAGAGTGCAATATCGCAAGGAGTACTTTATACCGGAAATTGAAAAAATATAATTTAAGCATGTATATAAAGTAAAGATGGGAAAAGGCCGGAGGATCGATTGCCCAATCTTCCAGCCTTTTCTTTATTTCTTTTCTTCTTTTTCTCTCCACTTTGTAATTATTCTTGTAATTTCATAGACAGGATTTCCCACAATCTCCATCGGACTTTACCCCCTTACCGCTTCCAAACCAATCTTAAAGGAAGCTTCCGTTTTAAGGATGATTTCTTCAATGGTTACTCCTTGTTGAAGTTCCACAAGAACCATGCCTGCAGGAGTGAAGTCAAACACCCCTAAATCTGTGATCAAACGGTGGACCACCTGTTGCCCTGTTAATGGCAAGGTACATTCCTTTTTAATTTTTGATTCTCCTGATTTATTTACGTGTTCCATAATAACCACCACACGTTTGGCTCCATGGACTAGGTCCATGGCTCCACCCATGCCCTTGATCATTTTCCCGGGAATCATCCAGTTAGCCAAATCCCCCTTTTCGGAAACTTCCATCCCACCCAGGATTGCCAGATCAACGTGGCCTCCCCGAATCATGGCGAAGGATTCGGCACTATCAAAATAGGAAGCCCCTGGTACAGCCGTCACTGTTTCCTTTCCCGCATTAATCAGGTCAGGGTCTTCGAATCCCCCATAAGGGTAAGGCCCAATTCCTAGCAACCCATTTTCTGATTGCAGCATGACATGATAATCTTCCGGAATTTCATTGGCAATCAAGGTAGGCATACCAATCCCCAGATTCACATTCATGCCATCCTGAATTTCTGCCACTGCACGTTTAACAATACGTTGGCGGCTATTGCCCATCTTCAATCCTCCTCCCTAAGCTTGCATAACTGTACGACGTTCAATCCGTTTTTCGTATGGAGTTCCCACCAATACCCGTTGTACATAAATGCCGGGGGTATGAATTTCATCCGGGTCTAACTCGCCTGCGCCAACCATTTCCTCTACTTCAGCAATGGTGATTTTTCCCGCCATGGCAGCCAGAGGATTAAAATTCCGTGCCGTTTTGCGAAACACTAGATTCCCATAAGGATCGGCTTTCCAAGCTTTCACGAGAGCAAAATCTCCCACAATCCCCCTCTCCAGAAGATAGGTTTTCCCATCAAACACCTTGTGTTCTTTCCCTTCTGCAATGGGAGTTCCCACGCCAGTCGCTGTATAAAATCCAGGGATTCCCCCACCCCCGGCACGAATGCGCTCGGCCAGGGTCCCCTGGGGAACCAATTCCACCTCCAGTTCCCCGTTTAAAAATTGGGTTTCAAAAATTTTGTTCTCCCCTACATAAGAAGAAACCATTTTCTTAATTTGTCGGTTCCCTAACAAAAGACCCAGACCCCAGTCATCTACCCCACAATTGTTGCTGACAATGGTTAAATCTTTGACCCCTTTATCCCGTAAAGCTAAAATGGCCTTTTCCGGGATGCCGCATAAGCCGAATCCGCCAACGATTAAAGTGGCGCCATCCTGAATATCCGCAACAGCTTCAGCGAAAGATTCGATTACTTTTCCTTTCATTCACCTTCCCTCCTAGCCTCTTCAAGATGTTTACTCCCCTATGGGAAGGGGACGTTGCAGCCATTCACTGTAAAAAGTATCGATATCCGGTTCAAAATCTTTAATAATGGGATACCATGGTGTCACCGCTTCAACCTCCAGCTGGGTGGCACAGGATGGGCAGTAATATTCCCGCATCACCTGCCATTGGGGATCTGGCGCTAACAATTTCGGATAAATCTCCGCCATTTTTTCCTCTGAATCCCGTACATGGATCATGGAATGGAGTTTCCAATTGTCTTTGTCATCACAGAATTCATGGCCACAGTCACATTTAACAATGCGGGAGCCATCCTGTTTCTGCACGATATAAAGGTGCAGGCCAACAGGGAGCAAGATGGGATCTTTCCAGGGAACCCTTTCTTGTAAAATGGAAAGATACGTTTCAAAGCGGTTTTTATCCTTAAAGTTGGACAGCATATCTTTTAATTTATAGAAATCAATGGTGCCATCGATTAATTCCTCTATGGTTCGGCGATCATATTCAGCCATCTTAAATCCTCCCTTGTCTCTTATTAAGATTGATTATGGTCAATTTTCACACCAAAGACAGGCACTTCCAGTTCCTCTTCGGTAAGTTTCCAATCCCCTGGAAGGTTCCAGAAAGCAGTGAATTCTTCATTGAATTGTTCACTTAAGCCAAAGCTTCCCGCATACATATGGCGGACCTGGACAGAGGCTTCCTTGTTGATGATTTTTTCCCGTTCAGATTCCATCCATTGTTGGGCTGGAATGGCCTTTTGCAAACGTTCCTTTCTGATTTGGGCCCGACGAAGGGAGGTTTTTTCTTCATCCACAAGATAACTGCCTTTCTCATCCTGGGTAACCACTGCCCCATATACTTGTTCTGCATAGCGTGGGAGAAGATGGCCTTCATTTAAATCATCTTGAATCATGGAAGGTTTCCGCTCCAGGGGATCACCAAATCCAGGGCCTCCCCGCAAATAGTTTAAGTAGAGGTCATAGTTTTCATAGACCGTCTCTGTGGTAATGGATTGTTTGTCACGGATGATTTCCTTTGCATCCATGTTTTCATCATATTCCGGGTAATCAGGGTCCGAATCGCCCCCCGTTGGGATGGGCAAACGTTGTTCGATCCGTTCCTTAATGTCGGTGCCATGGGCTTCAAAACGGTATCCGGATGCGGCAGGGTATCCTCCCATTAAGCCACAGTCACTGGCCATATATCCGTTGCCCATAAAGTACATGGTCCAGTCTTTGGCCCCGTACACCATTCTTAAAGATTCATACCCGCTACCCCCACGGTATTTTCCGTATCCAGCGGTGTTGGGTTTAATATTGCGGCCCAGGTAGAGAAGGGGTTCTGCCAATTCCCAGATTTCCATATCCCCCATATCCCCTTCAGGATTCCAGATGGCTGCCGCATGGCTAATGCCATCTTTCACCGCACTGGCACCCACACCTTCTGCACTGGATTCAAAGCTATTCACGGCATGGATTTCGCCAAATTGATTAATCCCTCCGCCTTGCAACCAGTTGGACGTATTGGCATTGCCCGCATTCACTTCTTCCAGATACCCTCTGGCAAAGTAGTTTCGGCTTAGGGCACGCCATAATGGACTCCAGGCAGAAACAAGGAAATGCCAGGAGTAACTGTGGGCAGTACGGATGTCATCGGGATGGAGCCAGGAACCGTAAGGCAGGTCAAATTGGCTGGCATAATAAGCCCCGTCATTCACCCTATCATTAGGGATTAGGGTCTGAGACATCATTACCCAAATACCGCTTGTAATGGCTACCGGGGTTGCATTGTAACTGTGCCATCCCCAGCGGTTCGCCCCATCGAAATCGATTTCAAATTTCCCATCTTTATGCACCGTAACCTCTGTTGGCGCATGCATGATGGTATCTAAACGGGCATATGGGGGAACATTGAGATTTTTATAAGGCACATCTACGAAAGACACCTGGCGGTATTTCCCTGGAATTAACAGGGTTTTCACCTGATTAATAAAGCCCCTGCGCCCATCTTCAATGACTTCCCGCACAAAATGCTTGTAAGCTTCCACCCCTTCTTCTTTGACAATGTTTAATACCAGATCCCGGATCATATGGCAGCCGGCAATCCGGGTTTTTTCATCCAGCACCCAGTACTTGGTGGTGCGAACGGAACGTTGGCTTTCAATTAACCAGTCTTTAGACAGGGTATCATCCTGTCCTACTTTCCGGCAGGCCACCTGGTACCCGTCATCATAGCGGCTGACAGGGCCTACACTCATACTGCCAGGAGAAGTGGCCCCTACATCGATGACATGGGTTACGCCACCGACCCAACCAATGAGTTCCCCTTCCCAGAAAATCGGGACAATGGTGTGAATATCACAGGGATGGACATTGCCAATCTGGCAATCGTTATTGCAGAAAATATCCCCATCGGCGATTCCTGGATTTTCTTCATAGTCATTGTTAATCATGTATTTAATAGCCGCACCCATGGTTCCAACATGGATAATAATCCCTGTGGAAGTAACCACAGAATCCGCTTCAGGGGTATACAGGGTAAAACACAATTCCCCTTCTTGTTCAACGATGGGAGATGCAGCCACTTTTTTCGCGGTTTCCCGGGCATGAACCACACCTCCCCGGAGTTTGGCAAAAATCTTCTCATAGCGAATGGGATCAGATTCTTTAAAAGGAAGTGTTTCTAATCCGGCATAATGGCCTGTTGTGCGACTTACTTGGTCCATTTCCTGCCGCATTTGTTTTAAGGTTTTACCCTCCCAGCCAATGGGATTCCCCTTTAATTGAGAAAGGGCCTGTTGTTTTTTGGATAGATCGATAGACATTTGATTCCCTCCTTATTCAATTTCTTGCAAATGGAAGATGCGGTGTTTATCCAAATAGGTTTTAAATCCTGGAGGAATAACAAAAGTTGTGGCAGGGGATTCCAGGATGGCAAAGGCTTCAATGCGGTTGCCAGGCTGTAATTTTTCCATTTCCCAAATATCGGCTTCAAGGTATTTTCCATCCCAATAGACATTTCGTTTGCCCAGATAGGCTTCTTCCGGTGGGATTTCCCCGGTTAGTGGCTCTTCCGGAATCCGCGGTTTCGCCACATCTACAATGCCCCGCACAATGGCACCGGTTACACTGTAGCCCAACTCTGGAGAGGTGGCTGCTTTGGCATAAACCCGGGTATAGGTTTCTTCGAAAGCATTTACAAGGGCATCCCAATCCTCTGTTTCCCTGAAGGATGTAATGGGCGCTTCAATTTCTAAGTCATTTAATTGGCCCTGATATTGCATGCGGAAATACAGGCGGAAATCTACATTTTTTCGTGCAATGCCATTCTTATCAAACTCCACAGCTACTTTTTCAATGAGTTCATCCCAGGCAACCTGCAATTGGTCACCAGCCTGTAACTTCTCTTCATCCATGGCTCCATCATTCACGTTAAGATCCAGGGTTTTGTCATAACGGTATTCAAAGTCTGCCGCCCCGCAGCCAAAAGCGGAGAACCCGGCAGCCCATGCTGGAACCAGTACATCTTCAAAACCTAATCCTTTGATATATCCAGCGGTATGAAGAGGGCCGCCACCGCCATAGGAGAAACATACATACTGAGAAGGAGAATACCCTTTTCCGAGAATCATAGATTCTAAGTAATTCCGCAGCTGGGATTCCAATAAATCGATAACCCCATAGGCTGCTTCTTCTACGGTTAATCCCAATGGCTCAGCAATCTGTGTTTTAACGGCTTCATAAGCCCGTTCCGGTTTCAGCTGGATTTCTCCACCCAGGAAGTTGTTAGGGTTAATTAACCCAAGCACTACGTGGCAGTCAGATACGGTGACCGTATCAATGCCCCCTTCTTCGTAGCAAACCCCAACCCTAGAACCGGCACTATCTGGACCAAGGGTAATGGATTTAAAGTTTGGATCAATGCGGACAAAGCTGCCTGCCCCTGCGCCAATGGTGTCCATGGCTACCAGTGGCAAAGAAAGAACAAGGCGGGCCATATCCGGACTGGAATTAATGCTTAAATCACCCTGGGTAATCAAGGCCACATCAAAACTGGTTCCGCCAATGTCTGAGCAGGCAATGTTGGGGATGCCTAAGTATTCGCCTAGATAACGTGCGCCTACCACCCCACCAATGGGACCAGACACCAGGGTTCTTGCCAGTTCATTAGCCTGGGTACTAATGGTTCCTCCGTGGCTGGCCATGACCCGAAGATCAAAAGTGGCACCGCTTTCTTTGATGCTTGTATTGATTTTTTGCAGAGTTTCCCGGGATGGGTCTGCTGCATAGGCTTCGATAATGGTGGTATTGGTACGATGGGTCTCTTTGCGAACAGGATAATAGTCCACGGATGCAAACACGGGAATTTTCTTCCCTGTTCTTTGAATCACTTCATTGGCGATGTCGCGAATTTTTCGCTCATGGTCAGGGTACTTGTAGGATTGGAGCAAGCTAATAACAATGGCTTCCACCCCTTGCTCTAGCAGTTCTTGAACTGCTGGCTCCACTTCATGTTCATAGAGGGGAATGACAACGTTGCCAAATAAGTCCACCCTTTCCGTGATCCCACGGGTTAAAGAACGGGGAACGATGGGCGGTTCATAGCGATGGGTGTTCAAATGAAGACGATCTGAGTAAGAGTACCCCAGATAAGATTGGATGGAACGGCCCATACGGTGGAAATCTTCCAACCCCTTATTAACGATTAACCCTACCTTACGCCCTTTGCGGGAAACCAAGCGATTTAACATGGCTGTCCCTGAATACACCCCAGCGAGAAGATTAGGAAATTCATCAGTAACTGTAGTGTCCCAGTAGGTTAATGCATCCCTCGCTGAGTTAAGTAGACCGATGGATTCATCTTCCGGTGTAGATTGTGCCTTCCCTACAACGAAATCCCCCTTGTCATCAATAATGAATGTGTCTGTCATGGTACCGCCTGCATCAATAGCAAGAATTTGTGCTCTTCTGGCCAAAAGATTCATCTCCTTTCAGTTATCTACTAACTTAATAAGCAAGAACGGTGCCAACATTTTGATTGTTGAAATGAAAGGGTTTTCCATTGTAGCGGGGTGCAACAGTGTTGCGTTTTGCTACAGGTGTAGCGATACAAGTGAATGCTACAAGGGACAAAAAAAAAGAGCGGGGTCAAAAAAGACCTACGCTCTAATAAGATTTTGTTATTTACAAGAATTAACCTACTCTACATTAGCTATTGAATAACGAAAAAGGCCATTTTTTAAATCAGGGTACTCAGAGAAGTTTTTCCAGCGAATTGTATAAGCCCCTTTTAAAACAATAGGCTTTTCCCGATTTTCTTTTGTTCCTTCTGATGCATGCTCTCCCCAATTCATTTTTCCAGTTTTTAAGGAATGATCATGAATTTTTAATTGTTGATCCACTGCTTCTTCTTTACTAGAAGGTTCCCAATAAAGATGTTCATTGGTTAATAATATCACATAACCAGTGTAACCCTTTTCCTCAATCGTTTTTTCCATTAATTCAATTCCTTTAAGGAAATCATATCTACTAATATCCTGGGCACTATGATTTTTTAAATGATAGTGTTCATTTCCCTGTACAGTCTGTAAATTACGTGTCTTATACATAAAATAAAAAGCATATATATTGCCCTGATTGTTTAAAAGCAAATCAACACGGGAAAGACTTGGGCTTTCATCCACTTCACTTCCTGGAATTTCTGCTTTTAAGAATCTAGCAAACCTTTCTTTTAGATCGGCTTTGGAATGAAAAATTGGATTTTGTAATGAAAATTTTTGAAAAATAAGGTCCATTAATCCTTCTCCTTATAATTTTTTATAGTTTCATTAACTCATCAAAAATCATCGTTTTTACTTTTTCCCGGCTATCTAATGAAACAAGATTAAAACCTGTATACCTAACCTCTTGAATTCCGTTATAGCTTTTACTACTTTTCTCATTTAATGGAACAGCTATGGTCAAATTATCGACTTGAGTTATTTTCATATAATCTTCTCTAACTGTTGGATTATAATATCGCCAATGTTCTGAAACAGCAGGGAGTCTTCTCCAGACATCTGGATCCATTTCAAAAATGAATTTTCCTAAGTAAATCTGAGGTTCATCCTCTTCTAAATTTACTTCTACCCCATAAATTGGGCCATCCTTATATCCAGATTCGTTGTCTAAATCTGGATCTTCTTTCCTTTGATACAATTTTATAAAGTTTCGAATAAACCATCCAGATGGCTCAGCATCAGATTTCCACCGAAGAAACTTTGGAGTAATTGATATAAATCCTTCCTTACTTCCAACAGTATCCATCTCATTTAATAAACGGTTTATGTTTTCATAAGTTTGTTGTAGAACCTTTACAGCATTACCGATGTTTGACCCAATATTATTTGAATTCATACATTAAATCCCCCTTTATTGTTTGGCTTGGCCAATCAAACCATTCTCCTTTACCAGAAAAAATGTAACCTTGTTGATTAATTTCATATTCTTCAAGTCCAATAAAACCATTAAATGTTTGAAAACCTTTTTTAATAAGGAGCTGGTGCAGGTCCTCAATAATCATTCTTTGATAAGTTTCCATTAAAGAACAATCCAATTTTTCCAGGATTTCATAAATGGCTTGCCAACTTAAAAGACCCAGGATTATAGGTTTATGTATTAATTTTCTAGAATGAACATTTTCGATAACTAGAACTCCCGTAGAAACAGGTGCAATAAATAGCAGGTATTTCTCCTTCCCCTCAGCAATCGTTTTTAAATATTCGGAATATCGGCTCAACTGATTGATGCTCTGTTCCCTTTCCTCCTGCTCAAGTGATGAGTTATCCACTTCATCATCAGATGAAAGACCACTCAGGTATTTCATTTCAAGTCCAATAAACAAATTGTCTGTTTCCAAGGTGGCATCAATTTCCCCAAACTCACTGCGGACCCAAAAATTAAAGTCATATTCATATCCTTTGACTTGATCCAATAATTGCAGAAAAGCCTTTGCTTCTGAAGAATCATCCTCCTGGAACAAAGTAGCTGAAAGGATTGGTTTTAATGCCACCTCAAAGGGCAGATAACGGAGAGTACCAAAAAAGTCACCCGTCAATTTGTCTTCCAGTCGATCCGATAAATTGCTTCCCCTGGACGATATTTTTCCGTATAATTCCTCAATCAACAGAGTCACCTCCAACACATATCAGAATTTCATTTGCATTTATTCTAACATCTAACAACAGCATAATATGTTGTGCGTATGGTAAATTTATGAACAATTAAATTTTTCAAATAAAAAAAGAGTGGCTATTTTCCACCCTTTTATGTATGATTAATTCCCTTTTTTAACCAGCAGGCAAAGGGAACGTGGGAGCTTGACCAGATAGGGATGTTCAATAGCGATGTAATCGACGGTATTTTGTCCGAGAAGAAAAAGGAAGAAAGTTGATAATGTGATTATTTCTGGTGAAGAACTAAACAACTATTTTGGCAAAGACAAAACCCAAATGAAGATTAAAGAGCAGATCATCAAGCTGCTAGACGAGTGGTCGAGCAAATAGAAATGGCTTGCCCCGCCCGAAAAGAAGCCGAATTTAGAGAAATAGACCTGTTCTCTTTCGGACACTTTGTCTAGAGGCGGGGGTGGTGGGTTGGATTTTACTTCTTACGCAAAAGCTCTTTCACAACGGATGCGACACTGGAAATGGCATCCGCATCAAGGCGCTTCAAATCGGCAAACAATTCTTTAAGTACCATCGGATTCTCCGTACCCTCATCAAAAAACTCCTGCGGCGTAATCCGTAAATAATCACAGATATAAAATAGCCCTTGGAGAGAAGGCAACGCTTTATGATTTTCAATTTTATTGATGTAGGTATCGTTTTGTCCGAGTGAAAGGCTCATTTCACGGGCGGATACTTTGCATTGCGTACGAAGCTGCGCAATACGATTCTGTGTAAATTCTTCATACATCGGTATCACCCCTTTTAAATCATTATATTCCGTATACCAACCAAAAATACGGTATGGTATACCCTGTTATTCTTGACGCAAGGTAATGTATGCAATAATATAATAGATAGTATGGTTTGAAATACCATATAAAGAAAGGAGGTTTATACAAATGGCAGAAAAGACATGCTGTGTCGCAAGTCATAGGGAAATTCCCACGGACAAGCTGGATGATGTGAGGCGGGAACTGAAACTGGAGATTGGGGCGGCGCTGGAGGACGGTTACAGGACATTCGTGACCGGTTTCGAGGAAGGTGTGGGAACGCTCTTTTACCAGTTGGTGAACGAACGGCGCGAGGAGTTCCCAGACATATTTCTGGAAGTTATCCTCCACCCTGATCATTGTGAACGGTTTAATCGAACTGATTGGCAGCTTATTTCCAAAAGCAACGGCATTAAGTTTCTTAGTAAGGAGTTCCAGCAGGATTATCTGTATACTGTTACCCGATACACGGTAGGAGTTTCTGAACGTGTTATCGCGGTCTACGATGGGCAAGCCGACAGAGTAACCCTTTACGCAATGGACTACGCTCACTCATTGGAGCGTGATTTGCGTATTATTGAAATCTGAATCACTTTTAACGCGGGAGAGTGATGACAATAATCAATTTACGGGATTTTCACCTGTGGTATACACATGACGAGCTTGTAGAGGTTCCCGATGAAATCGCGGATGTTCTGTTCTCAGACAGGGTGAATGAGAGGGGGGTTCCCCCTCTCATTCACTTACAACTAAATACCACCGATGTCCTGGATACGTTCAATCGCGGAGGAGCTGAGCCACCAAAAAAGTTACCTATAAATTTATGAACAAATAAAAAAGCGTGGCACTATAACCACGCTCTAATGAATACCTTGCTCCTTCCGCTCAAAATAAGCATGCAAACGGTACTCACATATTTCTTTTGTCCATTCAAACAACTTCTCTTTATGCTCTTCCGCTACTTCAAACTCTGGTTTAAAAACAGCCTCTTTAAATGAAAGAAGACCATTTGAACTGCCACTCCATTTAGTCATGGGCATAGTTGAGATAAGCTTTGCAACTTTCTTTTCATTATACTCCCATAAGGCTTTTGTACCCTTATCAGAAAAATCAATTCTCTTTCTATAATCTTTTTCTGTTAAATAATTATGGAAAAATGGCGCTACTTCTTCAGGAGTGACTGGGTTCAACCAATTTTCTATGCCTCGGCTCAACATATAAGAAAGAACAACCATCTTATAGCTTTTAGTCATCACTGTTCCTTCTACTTCTCTAAGCCACATTTCATATTGGTTAAAGACCTCTTTTTCGTACTCATCCAGTTCATCTGCCCAATACAAAAATCCAACATAGGATTTAAACTCCTGACGGTATTCAAAGCTCTTTGCCTTTCCATATAGATGCAATTCTAAATAGGATGGACGCCTCCCAAGTTCTTCTTTTAAACCAAAATAAGCTGAACGAAGATAATCTTTCCGAGGTTGTTTCTTCTTTCGTAACTCATCTAAAAGTTGAATAACTTCTACCTGAAAATCAATTACACAATTATCAGGTACTTGTGGTAATGACTTCCCCTTTTTCTCCCGTTCCTCTTCACTGCGAGTATCAAACAAGCTAAGTTTCACATCTGCATTACGGTAGTTTCCAATTAAATCGATAATTGTACAGGCTTCTTTCCCCTGGAACAAACGAAGACCACGGCCCACTTGCTGTATAAATACTGTTAAGGATTCAGTTGGGCGAACAAATAGCAATGTATCAATAGAAGAAATGTCAACCCCTTCATTAAAAAGGTTGACAGTGAAAATCACTTCTAACTCGCCCTTCTCAATCATTCTAATGGCCTCAGAACGGCTATATTCACCACCGCTCGAATGAAGACTAGTCGCTGGGACTCCTTTATTTTTAAAGTAATTTGTTAAATAATTAGCCTGTTTAATGGACGAACAAAAAGCCAATGTGCGGGTTTGCTTATATTTCTTCCAGGCATCCAATACCTTTACTGCCATATCTTCTTGTAATTGCACAGCAAGTAGTTCTTCTTCATCATAGTGACTACCAAGCCATGTAATTTTAGAATAATCTGTTTCATCATAAACACCAATATAATGGAAGGGTGCTAACCACTGACGTTGGATTGCTTCAATGAAATGCATTTGATAGGCTACATTTCCATCACAAATGCCGTATACATCTTTCCCATCCATCCGATCAGGTGTTGCTGTAATTCCTAATAAGAATTTCGGTTGAAAATAATCGATAACTCGCTGATATGTTTTTGCTGCAGCATGATGAAATTCATCGATAATAACTAAATCAAAGGTATTCGTCTTAAAACGCTTAAGATGCTGCTGATTAGCTAATGTAAAAATAGAGGCAAACACACAATCTGCATCTCCCTCTTTATCCGTACCATTAAAAATACCATAAGTACGATCGGGCATAATATGCTGAAATGACCGTTTCGCCTGGTATAAAATTTCCTCACGATGAGCAATAAATAAAACACGCTGATAATTTCGTGCGAAGAAGCCTGCTAAATAAGTTTTCCCAAGCCCAGTTGCCATTACAACCATTGCTTTATCATAGCCCTCTTCTACAACCGTCTCTAATGCTTTCAGCGCTTCTTCTTGCGATGGTCGAGGAGAAATCCCCCCATAAAATTCATGTTTATCATAAATAATTATAGGTTCTTCCTTATCTTCGGATTGCACCAGCATTAAATCAATTTCTTCATTTTTCGTCCAAGTCCGAACAAGATCCGGATTCTCACGATGATATTTCTCAAAACGTTGCTCATAACCAACAATTGTTTCTTTATTCACCGGAATGGTTTGCTCATCCAAAAACAGCTTCATAAATTGATTGAGTGCTCTTTGGAAAGTATCCTTTGAAGCCTCTGAATCCATAGCTAAATTCCACTCCACACCATTCGTTAAAGCAGAGTGGGATAAATTAGAAGAACCAATGATTAAAGAGCCTTCATTCTCCTGATATTGAAACATGTATGCCTTTGGATGAAAGGAACGTCCATTGCTTCTCCATAAACGAACCTCAATTCTTTCATCCAATTCAATAAGCTTTTTTAAAGCTTCCGGCTGTGTTACATATAAATAATCCCCAGCACAAATCTTTACTTCTGCTCCACGTTCTATGGCTTTGCTCAATGCTTGTTTTAAGAGATCTACCCCGGATTTCATTACAAAGGAAGTTAAAATATAAATGGATGATGATTGTTCAATTGCTGTAATTAATTCATCGATTAATGCTTCAGTGATAAGCTTTATTTTACTCATCGTCTACGTCAATCAGGAACACTTTGTCCTGAAATCCTCCTCGTTTATTAGCCTTTTCCATGCGAATAGCCTCTACTTTTTCAATTGTACTGTTATGTATTTTGGCTAAAGCATGAATAAGTTCTAACACATCAGCTAGTTCTTCTACCGCCTCGGCATCATCTTTAGCATTTAGGTATTCCTCAACTTCTTCACCCAGTTTTTTCTTTAATTCAATGATGTATTCATTGTCATCCAGGGTTCTGATTCTATATTTTTTCCCTGTTTTTTCAATCACTTCAGGAATTTTATCTCGTACAAGTTTATTGTGGACTGGCATGATAATTCGCTCCTTAGTATATGTATATATTTTACAGTTTTTCATAGGGGTTTGTTGTACTGAAAAAAGGATTCATAATTTCCCTAAAGAGTTATTCTAAGGATATTTTTCTACAAATATTTTTTACAAAAAAATAAAAACCCTCCTATAAATAAATAATACAAATAAACAACTAAAGGAAATCAATTTATATTCAGGCTTTTTAAGCAATACAATTATACATTATTATTTATAATGAATTTTTATTGAATACTTTCATCAACTTCTTAATTAATGATTCTTTCTCCTTTTCCTCAAATTCTATAAAATTGAAAAACAACTCCTTGTTAACAACTAAAACAGGACTGTCTTCAATTATACATTCTGGTGGAAGAAAATTAATTTTATTTGTTCTATCTCTGTTAGTTCTGTCTCCAAATATTTCCATTTTTATAAGAATAGTATTGTCATCTCTTATGTCATATGCTTGCTATCCTTTGTACGGGATAACTATGGAACGGTTCACCTTGTTAACAATAAAGTATCGAGGGCATGGCTTAGAAAGCATTACCCTACATTTAATCAGGTAGGAACTATTTCAATAGTAAGATGATGCAACCGTATATACCAATTATCCTATGTACGGAACTCAATTTAACAGGTAATGAAGAAAACGACTTGGAACTGTCAGACTTTTAGGGGGATTCCTTAACGGGGATTCCTCTTTGTACACTGTTGGAACGGTATATTAGTACAACTAAATTTATGATATTATTTTAGAAGGAATTAATTTCCATTTTTAGTGTTTTTATTAGTGTCCATAGTGACTTTTATTTTGGAGGCTGTATATGAAAGCAAATGAAATAGTTACAGTATTAAATCATTTTAAAGATTCAAGTTATCAAAGGGTATTTATAGACGGTACTTGGGGAATTGGGAAGACAAAATATGTTTTAGATTTTAAGAATGCACATTACGATGCATGTTATGTATCCTTATTTGGAAAAAAAGATATAGAAAGCATAATACAAGAAATATATTTTCAGATTGTTGATAGTGTACCAAACGGTAAATTTAAAAAATACTCTAGAAAGGTAAGAGAAATATTTAATAATGTCAACATCGAATTTCATGGATTGACTATTTCAGTTCCTCTTATAGAAAAATTGCATTCAACTTTGTATAAAGAGTTAGGTAAGAAAGGTACATATATAATTATATTTGATGATTTAAAAAAAAACATCATGACCTAGATATAAAGGAAATATTAGGATTGATTGATAGTCTTGCTAAAATAGAAAATATAAAAACGGTTCTAATTGCAGCTACTGACCAGCTCGAAGAAGATGAAGAAACTTTTAAAAATTATAAGGAAAAAGCCATTGATAGGACTTATTCAATAGAGGAATACGCAGATGAAGCACCTGTTAAAATCCTGGGTGAAGAGATATGGAAAGTCATAGGAATTATCGCTGAAGAATTTGAATTTAATAACTTGAGGACATTTGAAAAAACCAGTCTGTTTATTAAAGAGGTTATAGAAATTCTGGGTGAAGAAGTTTTTACTGATAAGTTTACAAGAGATGACGTTTACCGAATGTGTTTTGCAACTGTATTCTTTAATATTGAACATAAAGGTAAGATGAGATTATTAGATACTGAAAAACCTAATAGTGACTTACGGAACGCTTTTTATTTAACCGATGATAGTGGAGTAATTAAATATTTATATAATTACATTCTTAAGAACTCCTTGGATAATATCATGTGTAAAAGTGTTTTTCATCATATAAGAAAATGGTATGAAACGGGTACGTATTCTAAAAAAATTATAATTAATTTAATTGAATCTATTAATAGCTATGAAGAGAAGCCAAAAAACTTCTATTCATCAGAAGAGGAAATACTTAGAATTATTGAAAATGCTAGAGAATACATTAGAAATCTAAATGGGACTGAACCATTGGATGATATTATATCCAAATTAAACACTGCATTTGCTTGGTGTGAAGTATTATCCGTTGATTTTGGAATTAGTATTGAAGAAATAGTAAAATTGGTAGATAAAAATATTCCTAATAAAATCGATTTAACAAAGAGTAGTTATCAAAATGGTATTGATTTATGGAATTATCATATTGAAAGTGAAGAAGCAAGAAAAGTAGTCAAGTCTATTAGCAAAGCTTTAAAGGTTGAATATTATAATCTATTAGTAAATCAAATAAGAGATTGTTTTATTCAAAAATCATACAACGAGTATCTATATTTAAGACAACTTCAAGACTCAATAATTTCAATTAAAGATAACCCAATTAGAGATATTGTAGTAAAAAGCATAAGGGATAACCAATTCTTTTTTCCTATCCCTTCAGGGAGAATTACCGAAGAACATTGGTACTGGTGTCGTATAATCAATGTATTGATTAGAGATATTGAAGAACATTGGGGAATAGAAAATTATTTTGATGATTTTAAGTCTTATATTTACGGATTAGAAATTACTAAACAAGACAAAATACTTCAACATAGATTAAGGCACCTTTTTGAGGAAAATTAAGAATCAGTAGAGGGGTTTGAATTACATTGGGGAAACGTAATGGTAAATCTAATAACCACAATATCAAAAAAAGAGAATTACACTTTCATTTATATCTTCTTCAACATATATTTAAATGTTCTCCCCAACAATTTAATTCCCCTGTCAGATTTTCTCCCACCCTTCCTCAACTCTCCCCCAACCTGTACTATCATTTAACTAATCATCACTGTTTATAATTAATTTAATCAATAATCAACAAATTAAATACAAATAAACAAAAACACGCAAATCGAGGTGAAACCATGGAACGGTATGCCCGGCAATTGGAGTTATTAGGTGAAGAGGGCCAACAAAAGTTAAAAAAGGCCACCGTGTTTGTTGCAGGTGTTGGCGGACTTGGGGGAACGGCTGCCCTATATTTGGCTGCAGCAGGAATTGGCAAGTTGATTCTTGCCCATGAAGGGGATATTACCCTCCCTGATTTAAACCGGCAAATATTAATGAAAGATAAAAAAGTTGGCAAAGAGCGCATGGCCTGTGCCGTGAAAAGCATCCACAAGTTGAATCCTGAAGTGGAGATTGTTTCCTACCCAGAGAGAATTGAATTTAAAAAAGCAAAAAAATGGATCCAGTCGGCGGACATTGTTATTGATGCCCGGTATGATTTTCCGGAACGTTATGCCTTGAACAAGGCCTGTATCCACGTGGGAAAACCTATGGTGGAAGCCGCCATGTATGGCTATGAAATTTCCTTAACGACCATCGTTCCTGGAAAGACCCCCTGTTTGTCTTGCATGTATCCCAAGGGGGATGAATCCTGGAAGCCTGTAGGCTTTCCTGTATTAGGGGCTGTATCGGGGATGGCCGGGTGCATGGCTGCTATGGAAGCCATAAAGTGGATTACGGGTAAGGGTGAACTTTTTACCAACCGCCTGTTGCGCATGAATGCTCTGACCATGGAGCAATACACCGTTTCTCTTGAGGGGATGCCTCCCTGCCCTGATTGCAGTCAGCGGTTTCAGCAAAAACGCGATTTGATTACAGAAACAAAGGAGGGGTAAGCCCATGATCACTGTCTTATTATTTGCTGGACTTCAAGAGTCTATAGGCCAGGACCGGCTTACATACTCGGATGCCCCCATTACAGTGAGGGAATTGTTAAAAAACCTCTCGGAACAATATCCGGAGAGCCCCTTTTCTGGGGTCATGGCATCTGTGAACCAGCGGTATGCAGGCCCAGATGATTTTATCCAATCTGGTGATGTTGTGGCATTGCTGCCAGCCATAAGTGGAGGCTAAAGTAACGAGATCAATCAGACCAGCTCATTTATTGGGCTGGTCTTTTTATTTTTGTGGGATTCACCTGCAATAAAACAAATAATTGGCCTGCTGAAGGGAACATATTTTATCCTTCCCTCTCACACCCTAACCACATCCAACTTCCTACCCTTAGGAAAATCAAGGATGAAATGAGGGAGTCCATTGAAAGCATTGCCCATGCATGGCAAAGCAATAGGAATTGACATTGTCCTAGGATTTCTTTTTCTTTGGTTCGCCTCCCTGTTGTTCCGTCTGCATATTCCCTTTGCAGGCACCATCTTAACAAGCTTGTTCTTGTCTATTGGGAAAATCTTTCTTAACCGTTATCAGGAAGAAGTCACTCATGGATAGTATCCCCATGGGAATTGAAAAAAAACATTCCTTGCATGAACGAAAGTAATAAGCACATCTTAAAGATGAATGACCAGGAAAGGAGGGATTCAAATGAGTCATATCTTGAATATTGCAGTGAAATGGGTTTTAGCTTTTTTAGTCCTTATGCTTATTGCTTTCATTTTTGTTGGCGGAGATAATGTAATCAGCGGATATAATTTAACCAATTTATTGATCTTGAGTTTTGGGGTTGCTGTCATTTCTTATTTACTGGGGGATTTATTAATTCTTCCAAGAGCGGGAAATATTATTACCAGCGCCGCTGATTTTGTGATAGCCTTGGCCACCCTGTGGCTTATGGATTATGTAATGCTTACCTACTTCACTTTATCATCCATTCTCTATGCTTCATTAGTGATTGCCATCGGAGAATTCTTATTCCATATTTATTTGGAAAACCGTTTGGAAAAACGCAGACGGGAAAGATCTGATTTTTAACTTTCGCTGTTTAAAGCAGAAGAGGGTTTATTCCCCTTCTGCTTTTTTCCATTATTTTAAAGGACAGAAATAAAGGTTTTGTGTTAACATGGGTAACAAATTATGTTTAACGGAGATGACCTAAAATGATTCAAGCGGGAAGCCGAGAGTTTTGGCGGGCGACCCTGGCGCTAAGTATTGGCGCTTTTTTAGTTTTTGCCAACCTTTATTTTACCCAGCCTTTATTGCCTATCTTTACAAAGGAATTTCACATTTCCCCTGTCACAGCCAGCCTGTCCTTATCCATAAGCACCTTCACCCTGGGGTTGTCCCTCCTCTTTTTCGGGCCTTTATCTGATGCCCTGGGACGGAAAAAAATTATGGTTATGACCATGATTGGTGTCACGGCTATGTCTTTTCTGATGGCTTCAACACCTTCTTTCCATGCTCTTTTGATCTACCGCTTTTTGGAAGGATTTTTCCTTGCAGGAGTCCCTTCCATTGCCATTGCCTATATTGGCGAAGAATTTTCCCGCCGCTCCCTGGTTACTGCCATAGGGGTGTATATCAGCGGTACCAGCATTGGGGGAATGGGAGGACGCCTCATTTGTGGTTTTGCGACCGATTATTTAGGATGGCGCAATGCCTTTCTTGCAATGGGTGCCATTAGCATCCTTTGCCTAGTGCTGTTCCTTTTTTTATTGCCGAACTCCCGGAATTTTCAGCCCTCCACTTTTAAACCAGGAAAAATTATTGGGGATTTTTCCAAACATATCCGCAATCCCATTCTTCTTTATGCCTGTTTCATTGGCGGAATTGGCCTTTTTCTTTTTGTGGGGGAATATAACTTTGTCACCTTCCATTTAAGTGGCGCTCCTTTTCATTTGCCTACAGCTTTTGTTAGTATGCTGTTTCTTACTTACCTGTCAGGAACCCTTAGTTCTAGCCTCTCTGGGAGGTGGGCGCAAAAGATCCCTCTTTCCCTCTGTATGGGAATCGGCTTAGCTGTGATGGCCTTCGGGATTCTCTTCACCCTGGTCCCTAATCTTTGGATGATTATAGGCGGCCTTTTGATCAACAGCTTTGGTTTTTTTATGGCCCATTCTACAGCCAGTGCCTGGGTGAGCCGCCATGCTGCTTTTGCCAAAGCCAGTGCCTCCAGTTTATACCTTTTGTTCTATTATATTGGGGGAAGCCTGGGAAGTTTTTATCTTGGTTTCTTCTACCACTGGAAAGGGTGGCCTGCCCTGGTAGCTGGCGCTGTGCTGGTATTATTGGGAACCGGGTGGATTGTCCGTCGTTTATACAGATTAGAAAAACAGGAAACCCAAAAGAAAACAATACACCAATCTATGGCATCTAACCTGTAGAGAAAACTCTTCCATTGACAGGTGGTTTAGTTATCCTGTATATTTAAATACGTGAAATATTTTATTTATTAAATATTAAATAGGCTAATTATTGGTATAACGGAGGTTTTTGGCTAAAATGGATTCTTTTGATACCCTTGCCGAACGTTTAATGACCGCATTTCATGTTACATCACGAAAAATACAGCACGAATTTGCCGAGAAAAATACCCTTCCATTAACCACGCCTCAGCTCATTCTTCTCCATCTTCTCTTCAAAAAAGAACGCTGGATGGTGACGGAATTAGCTGAAAAGATGACTGTAAAACCAAGTGCCATAACGGCTATGATTGACCGATTGGAACAAAACAACTATGCAGAACGGGAGCGGGATGCAAAAGACCGGCGTGTGGTTTTCGTTAGAATTTCCAGTGAAGGAAAGAAAGTATTGAAAAAAGCAGGGGAAAAAAGAAAAGAAATATTGATTCATTATTTACGGCAACTTGACGAAGATGAACTCACCTCCCTGGTGACCATCAGTGAAAAGTTAGCCCACATTATAGTAGAGACAGAAAAGCAGGAGTGATTTTTTTGAAAGCAATAGAGATAAATCAGGAACAAGAGCCCCTTAAACATCGTGGCATCTTGATTGCAGGTTTAATGGTAGCCATGCTTTTTGGCGCATTAGATAATACCATTGTAGGGACAGCCTTGCCTCGCATTGTAGGGGATTTAGGCGGTTTAAGCATGATGACCTGGTTAACCACAGCGTACATGTTGGCTTCAACCACCATTGTTCCTGTAGCGGGAAAATTAGCCGATCTAATGGGACGTAAAGTGATTTATATCACCGGGTTATTAATTTTCATAATCGGCTCTGCCCTTTGCGGAGCAGCGCAAACCATGGAACAATTAATCTGGTTCCGTGGCCTTCAGGGAATCGGCGGGGGCATTATGATGCCTATGGCCATGATTATTATTGGGGATATTTTCACCGGTGCCCAACGGGCAAAATGGCAGGGGGTTTTCGGTGCCATCTTCGGCCTTTCTTCCATTTTAGGGCCACAGGTTGGCGGTTGGATCGTTGATTCTATGGACTGGCACTGGATTTTCTTTATTAACCTGCCAGTAGGTATTGTAGCCATGATTCTTATTTCCATTGGCCTAAATGGGCAACATGCTAAAAAAGTAGCCAAAATTGATTACGGCGGCGTTGTGACCATGTCTGGCGGTGTGGTCAGTTTACTTTTAGCCTTAACCTTTGGAGGATCAGAATATGCCTGGGGTTCCTGGCAAATTCTTGGCTTATTTGCCTTATCCGCTATTTTGTTAACATTGTTTGTCATGATCGAGAGAAAAGCAGAAGAACCGATTCTTCCCCTCTCCTTATTTAAAAATAAAACCTTTACTGTTTTAAATGGCATTGGTTTTCTCATGGCAGTGGGAATGTTTGGGGCCATTATGTTTGTTCCCTTGTTCATGCAAGGAATTATTGGTGTCAGTGCAACGGAATCAGGAACAGTGATGACCCCTATGATGATTTCGATGATTATTGCAAGTATCGGTGGGGGGCAACTGGTTCGCAAAATTGGAATCAGACTCCAGGTGTTCATCGGCATGATGATTATGGGTGCAGGATTCTTCCTTATGTCCACCATGGATATGGATACAACCAAATGGATGGCGATGGGTTATATGATCATTGTAGGTTTGGGCATGGGTCTGGTAATGCCTCTGCTCACCCTGGCTTTACAGGAATCCTTCCCGAAATCAGAACTTGGGGTGGTGACCTCCTCAAGCCAGTTTTTCCGGCAAATCGGCGGCACTTTTGGCATGACCATTCTGGGTGTGGTGATGAATACCCAATCTTCCAAGTTGTTAACCCAGCGTATGGTACCTGAATTGGAGAAGTTGCCAGCACAGGCTCATGGCATGGTTACCCAGTTTGAATCCATGATTGATACCAATGCCCAGGGATTATTTTCTACCCTTTTAAATCCGGAAGCATTAAATAAAATCCCGGAAATGGTACAGCAGGTTATTCTTACACCCCTTAAATCCTCCCTGGTGGATGCATTGCAAAGTGTATTTTTATTCGGATTAGTGTTCATTCTCCTTGGCGTATTGATAACTCCCTTCATCGGGAAAATCACCCTTTCTGAAGGGCCGAAAAGGACACGCAAAAAGAAAGAAAGAAATACAGACACAATCATACAAGAAGAACAGCCCCAGTAGGCTGTTCTTCTTTTCTTTATTACAAACTTTCTTGATTTCTCGTACCTTTTACATTTAACAACACGATAAACAATACACTGTAAATGGTTAATCCTAACACGAAGTACCCAAAAAATTGTTGTGGATAGAATGGAGAAAGTAAAGTAAATCCCCCAATGGAAAGCAAAAATAGTCCCATGAATTTTGCCAGTTTCTCTTTGTCTTCAATGGCTCCTTCTTGATGCCCTATCACAAAAATCAATTTCTTCTTTTTCCATACTAAAAAACTCATCACAAAAAAAACTGCCGAAGAAACGCCTGCTACTAGGTACTCCACTGTCCATTGACCTCCATTTATTATAATAGCTTGAATATACTAAATTTTCTAATATATTAATTCGGTTTTTACTTGTTTTTTCTCATTTCTACAAAATTTAATTGTTCATAAAAAGTTCATTAATTCACTCCTTAGAAATCATACAATACTTACCATATAATGTCTATACTATTAATACTAGAAAAATAATAAAAACATTATTTCTTAAAAATCGCCTGTGTAAATCATAACTAACTTAAAAAATCGAAACCCCACGGATAAAATGCCGATTCAGTATGGTATTTCCTTCTTGAATGATTCCATCAAAATTGACGCCCCATGAATTTACCAGGATTGGCAGGACGGGGTCACCTGGAGTTATAGGATCCCCTGGAGTGATAGGATCAACTGGATGGAAAGGAGTACCTGGTATGATCGGATCAACTGGATAAGCTACTTTTACTTCGTATAACGGGCTGGGTGGAAGGATTGGATCCGTTGGAATGGCATGAATGATCAATTGATTAAGTGGTGGAATGTCGATGGTAAAAGGAGTTTCAAAAGGAAAGAATCCCGGAGGAGGACTAAAGGGAGGATGGGGAATATCTGGGGGTGGACCCAGGCTGGAATTCAGTATTTCTCCACATAAGTAGGCAAATTTATTAAATTCTGTTGGGCTGCATGTATTTTGCCAGTCTAAAACAGAGGTTGTCACTGTACGGGAACGGTTTGGATCCTGGTTAAGAATCGAAAGGACAATGGTTTCCGTACCCGGGTTCCGGAATACAGTCCCTGTGGTTAGGGTGATCCTCCCTGCGGTATTTTGCGGGAATATGGATGAACACCCCTGAGTTGCAATAAAGCCTTGTAAGTGATTTGCATTCAATTTTCTATAACCTCCTAAAGAAGAGAAACCTTTCGTAACAAATCATTATGCAAAACCGTATTCCCCTCTTGAATAGCTCCAAATACATCAATACCCCAGGTATTTATAATAATTGGTCGGACAGGGTCAGTTGGTAATACAGGATCAGTTGGAAATACAGGGTCTGATGGAAATACAGGATCGGTTGGATGAACCGCTGCTACTTCGTATAAAGGGCTGGGTGGAAGGACTGGATCCGTTGGATAGGCATGTATGATGAGCTGGCTGAGAGGAGGAAGGGTAAAAGTAAAGGGGATGAGAATTGGCAAAAAACCGAGAGGAGCATCAAAAGGCCCCAGGCCATTTTGAATGGTAATGTCCCCCATCATGCCCATTCCATTTCCGTTTTCAGGAGGATTCAGAAGGTTGCCGCAGAAGTAGGCAAACTTTCTATATTCTGTAGGGTTGCATGTGTTTTGCCAATCCAAAACAGATACGGTTACGGTGTGGGGGCGATCCGGATCTTGATTTAAAATGGAGGCAACCACCAATTCCGTACCAGGGTTCCGAAAAATGGTTCCTGTCGTGGCAGTAATTGTACCTGTGGCATTTTGCGGAAAAATGGATGGGCACCCCTGTGGGGGTGATAACCATTGGGGATGATTTGTCACCTCTTTTTTCTTCCTTTCATGTAAAACTCCATAGATTAATATCTAGATAAAATATGTAAGAATTTACATTCGTGATACACGCACAAAAAAAAGCGACCGCCAGCCATTTACCTGGCCAGCAATCGCCTGTTGCTTATTCCATAAATAGTTTCCCTGGGTTCAAAATCCCTTTAGGATCTAATTGTTTCTTGATGGCAGCCATCACCTCGTAGGCCTGGCCATGTTCCCTGCGTTGATACTTCATTTTGCCCAGGCCAACCCCATGTTCCCCGGTGCTGGTTCCCCCTTTGGATAAGGCAAATTCCACGATTGTCTCATTGTTGCGATTCACTTTTTCCACTTCATTGGGGTCTTCCGGATTAAACATCATTAAAGTATGGAAGTTTCCATCTCCCACGTGCCCTGCCACCGCTCCAATCAACCCGGATTCTTCTAACAGTTGATGGGCAAAGCGAATGGCCCCTGGCAATTCGGAAAGAGGAACGACCACATCTGTAGACAGTTTTTTTCTTCCCTGATAGGTATGGATAAAGGAATAGGCAAAGTGGTGCCTGGCTTCCCAGAGAATGGCCCTTGCTTTGGAATCCGTTTCAAAAAGAAATTCCACACATTCATGTTCTGCCGCGAGAGACTGGGCGAATTCCACATCCTGAGCCAGGCCTGCCTCATTGCCATGGAACTCTAAGAAAAGGGTAGGCGCTGCAGGATACTCTACTCCTTTGTATCGATTCACATGGGTAATACCATTAGCATCCACCAGTTCAATGCGGGCCACAGGAATCCCGGCACCCATAATAGCCAAAGCTGTATCTACTGCCTGCTCTACCCCTGGGAAACTAGCCCGAACGGCCATGGTTGCCTCGGGAATCCCATAGACACGAAGAATGATTTCCGTAAAAACCCCCAGGGTGCCTTCAGAACCCACAAACAAATCCGTCAGGTTATATCCTGATGAAGATTTGGCAGACAAACCCCCGGTGCGAATAATCTCCCCATTAGCCGAAACCACTTCTAGCCCCTTGACCTGATTTTTCATTACGCCATAACGGACAGCCATGGTTCCGCTGGCATTGGTGGCACACATACCCCCAATGGAGGCATCGGCGCCAGGATCAATAGAGAAAAACAATCCATACCGTTTCAATTCTTTATTTAATTGATCTCTTGTTACTCCCGGTTGCACACGTACCAGAAAATCATCCGGGCGTACTTCAAGGACCTTATTCATATGGGTAAAATCTAGGGCAATCCCGCCCTGCACTGGAATGGCCGCCCCTTCTAACCCGGACCCTACACCAAAAGGAACAACAGGAACCCCCTGTTCATTGGCGTATTTTAAAATCTGGCTAATCTCCTCTGTTGTTTCCACAAATACAACCACATCAGGATCATGGGCAATGTGATAGGATTCATCTTTGCTATGTTGAAAGAGTACCGTTTCATTACTGCTCACTCGTTCTGCTGGAATGATTTTTTTCAAGTCATCAAGTAACGCCAATTCATTTCCCCTCTTCCAATCCTTTTAATCGATTTGCTAGATCCACCACCGAACCTAAGGCATACACTTTGTTTTCCAGCTTGCCTTCCTTAATGATCGCCAGGCAAGGAACACTCATCACTTCCCACTCCTGGGCCAATTCAGGCAAAAAGTTTAAATCACTTTTCACTAAAGGGAGGGAAGGATTCATGGCATACACCACCTGAAGCATTTTCTCCCCTACCTTGCAGGTGCCACACAAAGGGGTATACAGATAAAGGGCAAAGGTTTCTTTTGCCCCAAGGGCAGATTGAATTTCTCCTTTGTTCCTCTCCTCTATTGAATGTTCGATTTCTTTATTCATAACGGATGCGGGTAATTCCCATGGCTAAAAACACAACAGCAAATCCCATAAGGATAGCCACTGAACCAAGAATATCCCCTACTCCTCCTCCCCGGGCCATCAGTTCTGTGAATCCTTTCATTGCCCAGGTTTGGGGAACAAACTGAGCGATTTTCTGCATGAAAGCAGGAACCACTTCTAAAGGCCAGAAGACCCCTCCTAACATAGAAGTGGAAACAATCACTAAATTCCCGATGGCTGCCTGTTGTTCTGAGGTACGTACAAATCCCGCAATGGCCAGGCCCAGGCCAACGGTGCTTAGAAGAAAAGCAGAGACGAGAATGATTAGTGCCCCTACATCCCCCCAAACGACCCCAAAGAACAGATTGGTTAACCCCATTAATACCCCAAATTGAAACCAGCCCATGACAAAGAAAGAGAGAAGATATCCTCCTACAATGCTTACCCGTGAGGAAGGGGTACTCAAGATTCTCCCCCACACTCCATTTTTGCGGGCATCTAAAAACACGCTGGTCACCATCATTAATTGAATCATAATGAACATAATAGAAAACCCGGCGGCACTCTGGGACACCTGATTCAGGCTTTTTACAGTAGAGGTTGCAATGGAATCTTTCTTCACAACTTCCTCCTGTGAGGGCACTTCTTTTGCCAACTTGGTGTACCCTTCCTCCCAGGTAAGATTGCCCTTGCTATAATTGCTCCAATCCTGTGCGCCCTTCACTTGAATAGCTGCTGTAGCCAACCCATTATTCAAGAGTTGTTGAATGGCTGTAGCCACTGCTAGGTCAGGGCTATGGGTAAATTCCAGGTTAGCTTTTTCCCCTGCCAGGAGCCGGGCTTGCAGGTTTTTCGGAAGGATAATGGTCCCGGAGACTTTTTTGTTTTCCCTTAACTCCTTTGCCTGTTCTAAATCCGTCACTTGCAGGGACATCATTTTTTCTTTTTTCCATTGTTCAATCAGGCTTTTTGACACCGTGAACTGGTCCAAATCCACCAGGGCAATGGGCACCCCACGGGTCCCTTCTCCGCCAAGCAATCCCCCGAAGAAAAAAGTAAACACAAGGGGCGTAACAAACATAATCAAATAGGAACGAGGCCTTTTTAATAACCGTTTCAATTCAAAAAAACAAATCGCCAGCATTTGTCTCATTTTTTTCTCCCCTTTCTCTACCTTGCCCGCAGGCGCCAGGTCCCCAGCACTAAGAAAATGGCTCCGAAAGCAAATAGAATGAGAATGGGCAAGAACAAGGCCTGCCATTCTGCTCCTGCCATAATTTCCAGAAGAGGATTTAAAGCCCAGTAATTGGGCGTTAGTTTAGAGATATAAAGCATGGCATCAGGGAAAATGGCCAATGGCACCATGGATCCTCCCAGAATGGCGAGAACCTGAATCCCCATGGAACCAATGGTGTCCACTTCTTGTTCCCGGCGGGATAAAGAAGCAAGGAAAATAGCCATTCCTGATACAGTAAACCCATACACTATTCCTAAAGCAGCCACCTGCAGGGGTTGATTCCCCCAATCCACGCCAAACATAAAATGGGTGGCAAAAATAAAGAGAATAAGCTGTGTCAAAGAGAAGGCCAGCACCCCCAAAAATTTGCCCAGAATAATGGACAATTTAGATGTGGGTGTGGATAGTAATCGAGGCAGGGTATCCTGGCTTTGTTCATGCAAAATGGATTTTGCCCCTTGAATCATATTAAAAAGCAAAAACATGGCTAACATGGCTGCAGCATAATATTGCATGGCTGTTACCGCTTTTTTACCAACGGCGCCACCTGTCACTTCTGTGGGCGGATTACTGGCAATCCTCTCTATATCCTTCATGACCTCCGGTGCAATGGTTTGCATTTCCATAGGTTGAGTTGTCCCTAAATCCGTTAAAACCATGTGCATGGTACGGGAAACCGCATCTGCTCTGGTAGCAAAGGATATGACAATGGATTCCACAATCATCCCCCGGGTGGATTTGGTTTCATCAGTGACAATGGAAATTTGCCCTGTTTTTCCTTCTTCCACCTTTTGGCTATACCCGGCAGGAATGAGGACAGCTACATCTGCCTCTTTCTCTTTGACCCAATTCTCTGCTTCCTGATGAGAGGCGGCTTTTTTTATATGTATTTTTTCCTTGAATGACTGGCTTTGCAATACATCGTCCACCAGCATTTTTCCCAAGGGCCCTATATCTTCATTGCTAAGGGCTACTGTAGTTTCAGGAAAACTCTGGGCTTCCCCATTCATGATACCTTTTAAAGCAGACCCTAAAATGGCGGTGAGAATTACAGGCATGAGTAACATTAAAAGAAGGGTTTTCTTATCAGAAAGATAATGGCGAATATCCTTCCAGGCAATGAGCCACATTTTCATATCTCATCCCTCCTAATCCCGCAGTTTCCGGCCTGTAATGGTTAAGAACAGGGTCTCCAAATTAGGTTCCTTTACTTCCAAAGAAACCACAGCCACCCCTTTTCCTTTTGCAGCCAACACCACATCCCCTAAAATCTCTTTGGGATTATCGCTAAAAATGGTAATAGTTTCATCTTCCTGTGCCACTCTGGTTACCCCTTGAATGTTTTCTAACTCTGAAACCAGGTTGTTGGTTACCCTATCTACGTTTAACTCCATGGAAGACACACCAATGAGGCGGGAAACCAGTTCCTCTTTTGTGCCTAATGCAATAATGTCCCCTTCATCCATAATGGCAATGCGGGAGCAAAGGTACTCTACTTCCTCCATGTAATGGCTGGTATAAATCACAGTCATTCCTTTTCCATTTAAGGACTTCACCATTTCTAAAATATGATTTCTTGATTGGGGGTCAATTCCTACAGTAGGCTCGTCCATAATCAACAATTCAGGTTCATGCATAAGGGCTGCCCCTATATTAATGCGCCGCTTCATCCCTCCTGAAAAACCTGAAAGCTTGTCCTTTTTCCGGTCAGATAAGCCTACCACTTCCAGCACTTCTTCTGCTTTCTTTCTTGCTTCTTTTCGACTTAAACCATACATTTGCCCCCAAAAAAGCAGATTATCCAGGGCAGACATGTCACCATATAAGGCAATATCCTGGGGAACAATGCCAATCTTTTCTTTTACTTTCACCGGTTGTTGCAGCACAGAGATGCCATCCACCAGCACATCTCCCTCATCAGGTTGCAACAAACCGCATATCATAGAAATAACCGTGGATTTCCCTGCACCATTAGGGCCTAACAATCCAAATAATTCTCCACGGTTCACATGAAAAGAAACCCCTTTTACGGCCACTCGATTGCCAAAACTTTTGCGCAAATCGGCAATTTGTAACATGGTCGCCCCTCCCTTTTTCAACACTCCTATTTCCTTTATTATATTCCTTATTGCCTGTTTTCCCCAATGTCTAATGTGTAGCAACCTTACCCTATAATAGAAAATATCAAACTTTTTACGGTTATCTATGGTAAAAATAACAAATACTAAGAAAAGAAAAAGTCGGCTATGGTTTTTTAGAAGGGGTACTGTATTCACAATAATTCAAGAGTGAGGACATAAATGGATCACAATCTAGATTCTTTTATCGGACAATATGGATACATAGGTATCATACTGGCTCTGGCTGGAGGAATTATTGGCCTCCCCATTCCCGATGAACTTTTGTTAACCTTTATCGGATACAGTGTAAGCCAGGGTCGCCTGACCTATGTTATGGCTCTGGGAAGTTCATTTGTCGGCTCAATTACAGGCATTACCATTAGTTATTTTATCGGTTTAAAACTGGGACTCCCTTTCTTAAAGAAATTCGGACCCATCATGTATATTACAGAAGAACGGATAGAATTTACCCGACGCATGTTTCAACGCTGGGGAGTACTGATGATATTCTTCGGTTATTTCATTCCAGGAGTCAGGCAAATTACTGCAATCATCGCTGCCATCTCCCATATCTCTTTCCGAAAATTCGTTTTATATGCCTATACCGGCGGGTTGGTTTGGAGCATTCTCTTTATCTCTCTTGGACAACTTTTAGGGAAGAGTTGGATTAAGGCGGTACAATATATCGATGATTTTATGTTATATGCCATTGGCCTGTTTATTCTGGTAGGGTTAATTGCCTTTACGACCCGCCTCATTCTTTACCGTAGCGAGAAAGCGAAAGCAAGATAATCGAAGAATATTTTCAATGGCTGATACCCCGTAGGTATCGGCTTTTTTAATGGCTTCTTCCTTTTCCTTATTATTCAATCTATAATAAACACTGTGCATATATAATATTCCGAATATTTAGATATATGGAGGTGTGAACATGGCTAAATCATCCTGGGGAATATTATGGGTAGCTTTTTTCACAGGTGTCATTGCCTATTAGGCTGTTCCCTCGCCCACAGCCTCACTCTCCTCATTTTGATGCGCATTATTCAGGGGTTTGGCTTTGGCCTGGTTGC
>CAMLDI010000006.1 GCA_946478845.1 uncultured Paenibacillaceae bacterium | reverse complement strand
GCTTGCTACTTCAACAGGCCATTTATATGGTGAAAAGTTAAATGATTTATTGAACACAGAAACAGAACGTTTGAATAAGGTGAATACAAAACGGAACCCCTATTATGCACTGGTAAGAAAATATGAAGCAGAAGGAAATTTGAAAACAGCGAACAGAATAAGAGAAAACAACTTAGGCAAGAAGAAATACAATAAACAAAAGAATAAACATGATACAACAGTTAAAAGTTACATTAACCATTCCTTAAATCAATTTCTTTTTATGGAAAAACCAAGTGATATTATTCAGGAAGATTTAACCTTCGTTTCTTGGGATGATAAGTTTCCCAAACACATAAAGCGTAAGCTTTCCCGTTGGATTAAAGGATACATTAAGGAACGATTAGAATACAAAGCAGAGCTTAATCATATCAAAATGCATAAAGTGAATGCGGCTTATACATCACAAATATGTCATAAATGTGGATGTTTTGGAAAAAGAAATGGGGATACATTTACTTGCGAACGCTGTGGTAAAATGCATGCCGATATAAATGCCAGTAACAATATTAAGCAACGAAAAGATGATAAAGAAATTACGCTATATACAAATTACAAAACAGTGAAAAAAATCCTCGAAAACAGAATGAAACTCACAGCAAGTTAATAAAAAAGACCTCCCTTTATCACAAGTGTAGCCAACCTCCTTCAGAGGCGTTGCACTTTACCGTAAGGGGGTAATGGGAGGTCTATTCTATCGTTTTATCTCAACGGTTGTGGGAAGAACAGGTGATGTTGTCGAGTATTTGGATTTACAGCTTGTTCACTGGCTCAACCAAGACCACTATGTTTGTGGAGCGAACAACTTAAAAACCTAATATTTTTACTATAATCCGTAAATTTATATAGGTTTTTGGGACCAGTGAAAGTCATCCGTTCCACTGAAGATTTTGCCCACTTGAAAAGGGGAGAGGTGTTAGTAGCAATGACTACAAATCCTGCATGGACCCCTTTATTTTCTGTTGCTGGGGCTTTAGTCACAGATTATGGCGGGCCCTTAAGCCATGGTGCGATTGTCGCCCGAGAGTATGGCATTCCAGCCGTCCTTGGAGTAGGAAAAGGGACAGACTACTTAAAAAATGGGCAACGAATAACGGTTGATGGAAATCGAGGAATTGTCAAGATTGAAGAATAATAGTTAACCCTCCTCAGGAACATATTTACCTGGGAGGGTTTTTTATTTCTTTCTATAAAAATTTGTATTCTGTGGTTTTTTTTCTTTTAAGCTCATAATTCTTTTCTTCATACTCATCCTCTTTCAATTGATGTTTTAAAATGGCAATTTTAAAACGAATAAACGCACCAATTAAAAAGATAACTGTCCAAACAATTCCTAAAACCCATAATGTAGACATGAGATCACTCCTAAACTTTCCAAGTTATTTCTAAAACCATTGACGATGCCTTTTAGATCCTTGTTACTCATTTCTTCCCCAATTTGTATATTGTTATTACGTATTTCACAAAGTATTCAATAAAAATTGGGTAAATGATGGTTGTTGGAAAGAGTAGGAAAAAGGGGTATAAGTATAATAACCCCCTAGCAACCTCCTACTTTTTGTTTAACTCGCTCAATATGATTCATTTTATTCTGCCAGCAAGTCGGGCTCAGATCAACGGGATATTCTTCTGGGTTAAGGATTCTTTTGTATTCATCCCAGAGTATCGTTAAATTTTCTTTGGCATATCTTTGAATCTCCTGAATGGATGGGAGGGTATAGATCAGTTCTCCATTTTCAAAGATGGTTTGGTGCAAGTCCTTTGCTTCAAAGTTGGTTACATATTTGCTGATAAAGGTGTATACAGGATGAAACATTTTCAACCGTTCTTCTTCCTGAGGTTTTTCATTTTCCAGAGCGATATAATCACCCTCTGATTTTTGATTGTTTGTGTTAATGATGCGGTACACCCGTTTAAGGCCTGGGGTTAAAACTTTTTCGGGATTGCTGCTGATTTTTATGGTATCAACTAAATTTCCCTGATCATCTTCAATGGAAACCATTTTATAAACAGCGCCTAAGGCGGGTTGGTCAAAGGCGGTGATTAATTTTGTGCCGATTCCCCAGGAATCAATTTTTGCACCCTGGGCTTTTAAATTCATAATGGTTTCTTCATCTAAATCATTAGAGGCAAAAATTTTCGTCTTTTTGAATCCCGCTTCATCCAACATCTTTCTGGCTTCTTTTGATAGATATGCTAAATCGCCACTGTCAAGGCGGATTCCAATGAAGTTTATCTGGCCTTCTAATTCTTTTGCCACTTGAATAGCTGTGGGAACCCCGGATTTTAAGGTGTCGTAAGTATCTACGAGAAATACACAATCCTTATGGCGTTTTGCGTAGTTATGGAAGGCAATATATTCATCTTGATAGGCTTGCACTAATGCGTGAGCATGAGTTCCTGCTACCGGGATCCCAAAGAGTTTGCCAGCTCTTACGTTTGAGGTTGCCTCAAACCCGCCAATGTAAGCGGCACGGGTTCCCCATATGGCAGCATCCATTTCCTGGGCACGTCGGGTACCGAATTCCATTGCGGTTTGTTCACCGATCACTTGTTTTATCCGGGAAGCTTTGGTTGCAATGAGTGTTTGGTAATTAACAATATTTAAAATGGCGGTTTCGATTAATTGTGCCTCTGCCAGGGGTGCTTCAATGCGAAGCATAGGTTCATTGGCGAAAACCAATTCACCTTCTCTCATCCCACGGACTGTACCAGTAAAATTCACGGTTTGCAGAAATTCCAGGAAATCATCTTTGTAACCCAAATTGTATTTTAAATAGTCTATGTCACTTTTCGTAAAGCGGAAATTTTGTAGATACTCGATTATTCTTTCCAGGCCGGCGAATACTGCATATCCATTTCCAAAAGGGAGCTTGCGAAAAAAAACGTCAAACACAGCTCTTCGATTGTGTATTCCATCCTCCCAATAGGTTTCCGCCATATTGATTTGATACAGGTCGGTATGGAGTGCTAAATTATCGTCCATGTATTTTTGTTTCATGTGAAATCCCTCCCAAATGATTAAAGAATTTTAGCGCCAAAGGTGTTTTTGAATTGGTCTAGAGCCCATTGGTGACCCAGGGGATTAAAGCTTGCGACTGCTTCTTTGTGTATCACAATGTGAAATCCTTTGTTATAAGCATCAACTGCTGTTTGAAAGACACAAATATCCGTTGCACACCCCACAAGATGAATCTCGTTAATGCCTCTTTCCCGTAATTTGATTTCTAAATCTGTTCCGGCGAAGGCAGAATATCTTGTTTTGTCCATCCAATATAGGTTTTCCTTCTCTTTGTTTTGCAGGTAAACTTCATTTAATGTACCGTACAAATTACGTCCAGCAGTTCCTGTAATGTTGTGAGGGGGGAAGAGCTTTGCCTCAGGATGAAGCAAATCATTCTCGTTGTGTTGATCGATAGCGAAAACCACATAATCCCCCGTTTCAATAAATTGTCGGGTGATTGCCGTTATGGATTTTTCAATGGCCTGGGCAGGTGCACCGCAGGTCAATGCACCCTTTGGTGCGACAAAATCATTGGTATAATCGATATTGATTAGCGCTTTTTTCATGTGATATTCCTCCTAAAAGGTAACTTAATTTATAATTAACAATAAACATATTGTTAATAGTTAACCTTAAAAAAATTTAGTAACTGGCGGTATAGATGGGTTTTAACACGTCTATATCTATAAATTGGTAAAGCTGGGTTGGTGTTTTTGATGTGCGTTGTGTTTTTTTGCCTTCAACGGGTTTTATAAAGGGTAATGATTTGATTTTCCTCGAAAAGGCAGCATCGCTCTTAATGGCGGGATCATCTGTAACGGTTAATAAAACAGCCTGAAGTTCCGAATAGGTAAAGTGTTCTGGCAAGAAATTTTTAGCCACCGTCGTTTGCAGGATATCTTTCTTTATAATACTGATGGCGTCTTCAATAATTTGCTTATGGTCAAAAGCTAAATCCAGATTCAACACTTCTTCTGTTGAGAATAATTCAACTTCTGCAGCATCATCGTTGGCTTTTCGGCTTGATAAAAAACGGTCGGGTACAATAGCATAATGTGCGTTGGATATAATCCAGCCTCGTGGATCTCTTCCAGGTTGATCGTAAACTCCAAAATGTTGAATATGAATGCCGTTGACACCCGTTTCTTCTTCTAACTCTCTTTTAGCTGCTTCAAAAGCTGTTTCATAATCTTGAACAAATCCTCCTGGCAATGCCCATTTATCGGCCTCAATATTAACATTTCCTTCTGTGTTAAACTTTGACCGTTTAATCAACATGATTTTCAAAGACATGTGTGGGGGTTTGTATTCAGCAACATGTTCAGAAACAATGGTGAAAACAGCAATGTCGGAAGTGTAACCGTCTGGTGTACGATATTTTTTTACATCGTATTGTTCTAATGCTTTATTATTTGACATTGGCTTTCCTCACTTAGAATAGGATATTCAATTTTATTATTAACAATTTGTTAATTGTTAATTTAATTATAGGATATAATTCGAAAAAGTCAACTGTTTAATAAAAAAAAGCAGACCTTAAGGAGTCAACCTCCTAGTCTGCGAGGGAAATAGGATTGAATTTCTCAAAGGTATAGGGTTCTTCTAATAAATCAAGAATAATCGAACGCCATTTTGTGTAATGTTCTGTTTCCCTGTGTTTTTGTTGGTCTTCCGTTGAAAGATATGTTTCTACGAACAAAAACTTTGAGGGATCTTCTTGATACTGCAATACATCGAAACGGGTAATTCCCTTTTCTTTGATGCTGTTTTGGGCATTTTCCAGGGAAGCTTCTTTAAATTCAGAAATAGAATCTGCTTTAACATGAAATGAGACGTGTACAGTAAACATTACCTAATCCACTCCTTAATGATAAGTTGTTAGTAGTTCCTTTTTTTAGCTTGAATCCCTGCCAGATAGGTATCGATTAATAAATCAAGGCTTTGATCCAAATCAAGAGGGAGTCCAAACCCGCCTTTTTGTTCCAGGGAAGCAAACCCGTGTAGAAGGCTGCGAAGACCCCGGGTTACATGGAGGGCTTCTTCGTCTTTTAATCCGAACCTGTCTAACATCTGGAGATTCAGATCAACAATGGGTTTTCCCGCCAATTGAACTTCTGGGTTTTGGGGGTCAGGTGCAAGCAGGGTTGCTTCATACAAACCAGGATGGGCACGGACAAAAGATACATAGGCTTTCCCCATGGATCTAATCGCGTCGTCTCCCGAACGCCCAATGGCTGCCTGGGTCAGCGTTTGGTGGAGTTGTTCAAGACCGTAGATGGCCATTTTTTTCCGCAATCCCTTTAATCCATGGACATGGTTATATAAGGACGGAGATTTAATCTCCAGTTTTTGCGCCAGAGAAGCAAGGGTGACGGCTTCTATCCCTTTTTGGTCAGCGATTTCTGTAGCTGCTATCAATAGGGTAGGCAAATCAAGGCCGATTCTTGGTGACATAATTATTGCTCCTTTGGGTGTGGATTTTTTCTTCTGTTTTTGCCAGGGCTTTTTCTATTATCTCCCCAGGTTCCAGTACCATTTTTCCATGTCCTGCAGCAAGGAGGGTAGGGTTTAATTGTTGCAGTTTTCGCACGCTTTTAATGGCTTCTAGGGGATTCCATGTGGCGAAAGCAGGAAAGGGAAACAAGGGCCGAATTTGTCCGGCGATGGCAAATCCTCCCCTGGTTTGCATGGAATCACCCACAATCAATGCTTGATTCCTTGTATCAAGAAAACACATGGAGCCTGGCGTATGCCCAGGTGTACTGATGGCTAGTAAGGAACCTATTTTGTCTCCATCCTGAAGGAAAATGTCTCCTCTTGTTTTCAGTTTCTTAGGAACCCCGCCTCGGATCGGGGTTTTGGATTCTGTAGGATCCAGGGAGCGGTCCCCGGCCAACAGGCGGGCATCCCTTTTGGATACATAAACAGGGATTTTGGGAAGTATATTTTTCAATTGATCGAGGGATCCCACATGGTCCTCATGGGCATGGGTCAATAGGATTCGGGTAATCGGTTTTCCAATTTCCCTGGCTGCGTGAAGGATACCTTTCCAACTGTAAGGAAGTCCGGTATCAATCAACGTTAATTCATACTCCTCTTCAATGAAATAACAATTCACAGGGAAAATACGGGGGAGAAAGGCCAGTTGATACACTGTTAATTCATGGGTTATTCTCATGAAATTTCTCCTTCCTTAAACTAATTACATTAGTTTTATTTTAACTAATTATAGTAGTTTATGCAAGTTTAATAAATAATTGATAATTGTTCCACATAGAGAAGGAAAAAAGCTGAAAAATGATACTAAAAAAATTAACATAATATTATGAAATTTTAGAAGTACCAAATTGGTTAGGGGGTTTTAATACATGTCAATTGAGTTAAGTTTATTGGTTCCTCATATTCCAACGATATGCCATGAGGATCAAACACCGGATTATCAACAAAATATTGTAGCAGCAATGAAGGATGTTGCAAAGGAAATCCAGGGTTTAAAGCCTGATGTTATTGTTTTGGTCTCTTGTCATTGGCCATCCACTTTTTTTCATTATGTAGATTGTACCTCTATTCATAAAGGGAATTTAACAGCAATGGAAGCACCTGATTTGATAAAGGGTGTTTCCTATTCTTATCCTGGTGACGGGGAATTAGCAGATGAATTAGTACAAGCAGGACAAAAAGTGGGGATACCTGTAATAGGAGTAAATGACCCTGATTACTTATGGGATTATGGAACTGTAGTGCCTTTACGGTATCTTAATCCAAATGAAACTATCCCTGTAATCAATTTTTCTGTTGCATTAACAGCCAGTTTAGAGGAAACCTATAGATGGGGCGAGGAAATCGCAGAAGTTTTACGAAAAAGTGAGAAGCGTGTTGTTTTCGTGGCAAGTGGTGCCTTATCCCATAATTTGGTTCGCGGAAGACATCATAATCCAACTCCTGCTGAACATGCCCTTGATAAACAATTTATTGAATATATTATGAATAAGGATCTACAATCTGCCTTTGATATGCTCCCACAGTATGCTAGCATGGCAAAAGTTGAGTCAGGTGGACGCCATTTGGCTATGCTGTTAAGTATGATCACACATGGTTATGAACCTGTAAATTTAGGGGAGTGTCAATCCTCTGGCAGTTGGAATGCTGTTATTAGCTTTGGAAACAGTAAAATTTCACGGTTAAAAGAGGATGTTAAAAAAGAATGGGTAATGTAGTTGCCTAAAAAAAAGCTGTTTGAATTGTTTTTTTAGTACATTCAAACAGCTTTTTTCTCTTAAAATTTATATTTAAGTTTCTTCGATAGTTCGTCAGATGCTTTTATTACCAATTTTGACAGCATAGATGCAGTGTGTTGGTTTATTCTTGTAATTGGTCCGGTAATACTTATAGACGCTACAACATCTCCAGAGGGAGAAATAACAGGAGCTGCGATAGAGGAAATTCCCTGATACATTTCTTCTATAGTAAAAGCATAGCCTTGTTTCTTAATCTTGTTGATACGATCTACTAATTTTTCTCGGGTAGTAATTGTATTAGAAGTGAAGGCAGTCAGTCCTTTGAAAATAGTTTTTTCAATATGAGGCTCTGATTGAAAAGCAAGAAAAATTTGTCCTGAACTTGTACAATGTAAAGGACTTTGCTTACCAATATGAGTAGGCAGATGTACAAAGTTTATACAATCAAATTTTTGCAGATAGACTACTTTGTTTTCTCTTAAAATAGAGAGATGAGTTGTTTCTCCTGTTTCATTTACAAGCTTCTCTAATATAGGGGGAGTAAAATGGCATAGATTATTACAGGACATGATTGTATTTCCCATTGTGATTAAAGATGTTTTTAGTTTAAATTTTTTTGAATTATTGTCCTTTGTAATAAATTCATCATGTATTAATGTAGATATTAATCGATATACAGCACTTTCACCAATTTCCAATTTCTTTGCTAATTCGGTTAATGACATTACAGGTTCTTCTATTGTAAAAAGTTTTAGTAGTTTGAGAGCATTCCTCATGGAGGATACTTTTTCCCCGGCATGTAATCCCATCGTATAGCTCCTCCCTCATTTACTATAACGAATTGTTTCCAGATAACCTAATTGAAAAGAAATTTCCTTCGCAGTTTTTATAATTTCTTCTTTAATCAATTGAATTTTATGATCATCAATTTTTTGTCTGGGACTTTTTGTACTTACTGCTGCAATAACATTGCATGTGTAATCTCTAATTGGTGCTGCGATACTGACAACGTCCTCATTTACGTCAATACAATACCCTGTTTCTCTTATTAATGTTAATTGCATTAGTAATTGTTCTTTCATAATAAATTTAGATGCTTTATCTAAAGATTCATAAGCTAACAAGACTTTGCCAGAGCTTGTGCAGGAAGCAGGACTTTTATTGTCAGATAGTAGTTGGTACGAATGGTATTCGTCCATTTGAATCAAATAAAAGACAAAAGCCCCTTCAAGTATGGAAATGTAAGAAGTTTCTTTTACTTTTTTTAATAGAGTTTTTAATGGCTTTACTGATTCTCGAAGTATTTCCATTTGTGAGGTGATAATACCTGTTAAATAAAGAGGTGATAAGCCTAATTGGTATTTCCCCCCCAATTTCTCCAAATAACCTTCTTTTACCAGGTCGCTTATTAATCTGCTTACAGTGCTTTTGGGAAGCTCAGCTTTTCTAGATATGTCTGTTATTCCCCATACTGGTTTTTCTTTAGAGAATAATTTAAGAATAATTAATCCATTATGAACTGATTTTAATAGACGCTTATTTTCAATTAAGCAATTCATAACATTCACCTCAACAAACTTAATCTAGCAAAGAGTTTATACCATGATTACTTATTTGTTTTGGTGGCCAAACGCACAAATCAAATGGATAATCTGATCCTGGTACAACCCTGTCCTCTCCAACTGTTTTTAAGAGAAAATCGATACTATCTTGATTCCATAGGACTGTGTCATACCAAAAGCGGTTTAAATATTCTGATGGTGGTGTATTTAAATTGACCATTCCCCATTGTTCATAGCCTTTATCTAATCGTCCAATTTGATAAGGTAGGAATCCTCCCCCGTGAGCAAGTAGGATTTTAATATTAGGGTATTTATCTAAAAATCCACTTAGCAATAAATCTGTTGCACAAATGGTGGTTTCCCAGGGCACTCCAATTAAATTGGGCATTCTCCTTCTTTTTAGGCGGGGATCTTCATTTAATAAGGGATGGATAAAAAGAATAGCCTTAAGTCGATTTGCTTCTTCAAAAAAGGGTGTAAAAAATTCATCTGAAAGCATATGTTCTGAAAATCCTGGTCCAATAATGGCACCTCTTAGACCTTGATTGACTGCCTCGTTTAAAACCATTGCCCCATGAATAGGGTTTGATAATGGCACTGTTCCTAGTGCGGACAGTTTTCCAGCAGATTCTTTTACCAGTTTAACTAAGGATTGATTATAAACCCTTGATAAATCCTTGCAGATGTCAGTTGGGAAATCATATAAGAAAAGCTGTGGAATGGGGGAAATCATGGAATATTTAATACCAGCAAGATTTTTTTCTTTTAGATAAAGATCAATATTGATAAAAGTTGGTTTTAATTCAAAACCCCATTTTTCATTTATGGTTAAAAAACTATCTTTTTTTTCCTCTTTTTTAATCCATTTAGCATTTACTACATTTTGATGATCTTTGAGCCAGTCGATTACATCAGTAGGAACAAAATGGGTATGAAAATCATGCATATAAACACACTCCTTTTGATAATCTTACAAAATTGAAGTAATAACTAATATTCTAAATTTTTAATTTATTATAAACAACCTCAGTATTTTAGCCAAATGGATTCTTTTAATCAAAGGTATAAAAAAAATTAATAGGCTGGGGATTACTTTTGTTCCCTATTAATATTTTCTATAGGGCTGATAAAAACATTCGATTTGAAAGTGTCAACTTTTTGTATAACAATTGGGGTAGAAAACAAATGAAATACAGGGAGGAATTGAGAATGTTATCAAAAGAAAACAATGAATTATTAACGAAGATTGGCCCTGATACAAAAATGGGAAATGTACTAAGACAGTATTGGATTCCAGCGCTTTTAGCTAAGGAACTCCCTCATCCTGATTGTCCTCCGGTTCGAGTAAAGCTTTTAGGTGAAGAGTTAATCGCTTTCCGTGATACCAATGGTAAGCTTGCATTAATGGACGAATATTGTCCACACCGTCGAGTGTCTCTTTTTTATGGGAGGAATGAACATTGTGGGATTAGATGTCCCTACCACGGGTGGAAATTTGATGCAGAAGGGCGCTGTATTGAGTTGCCATCTGAACCACCAGAAAGTAATTTGATAAATGGTGTGAAAATTAAATCTTACCCCTGTGAAGAACGTGGTGGAGTAATTTGGACTTACATGGGACCGCCAGAATCCAAACCAAAATTACCAGAGCAAGAATGGATGCTTGTTAAAGATAGTCAAAGATATATTTCTAAAAAAATACAACAGTGTAATTACTTCCAGGCTTTAGAGGGAGGTATTGATTCCAGTCATGTTTCCTTCCTTCATTCTGGATCAGTTGGTGGAATTGGTGTTTCAGAATCTAGTAAAAGTACAACCTTTTTAACGACAGATACTGCACCACGATTTGAGGTGGTTGATACTGATTATGGATTATTAATTGGCGCAAGAAGAGAAGCGGATGATGAAAATTATTATTGGAGAATTACTCAATTTCTAATGCCTTTTTATACAATGATACCTCCTTTTGGTGGGGCTCCACGAGGAGGACATGCATGGGTACCTATAGATGATGAAAATTGTTTGGTTTGGACATGGAGTTGGACTCCTGATCGGGATCTTGAAGAACATGAAATTGATCAGATGAAGTCAGGAGCTGGAATTCATCCATTATTAATACCAGGTACCTTTATTACACAGGCAAATCCGGAAAATGGATTCTTGTTAGACCGGGAAATGCAGAGGAGTGGCGAATCTTATGCTGGCATTTTTGGCATTGGGATGGAGGACCATGCTCTTCAGGTAAGTGCGGGATCGATTGTGGATCGATCAAAAGAAAAATTAGGAACTAGTGATACAGCGATTATTAAGGCGCGGCAATGCTTGTTAAATGCAGTGAAAACTTTGGAAAAAGGGGTAAGGCTACCTGCGATTGATCCTGTTACCCATCATATTCGTTCTGCTTCAGTATTACTTCCGAAGGGAATTCCTTTTGCAGAAGGGGCACAGGAAGCTATTAAATTAAGAGCAAAGGATTACGAGGCTGTTTAATAGCTAAAAATAACTGAAAATTAGAAATATTTTGCGAAACGGGAGATTAAACTCCCGTTTCCCTATGAATAAGGAGGTTTTTATGGCCAAATCCGCTTTAGTAGCCGTAGCAACAGAAATAAAGCAAACAGAAATCAAACAAATTTTATTACCCAATGTAGAAAAGGATACGGGAATATTAAAGGTAGAAATTGTGGGTGTTTGTGGAACAGACGTTTCTTATTATGAAAAGATAAAAGAGCCTATGATATTAGGTCATCATGTTGTTGGATATATTGATGAAATTGGTGAATTAGCATCAAAACGATGGGGAGTGAAAGAGGGGGATCGTGTTGTTATGGAGGAATATATCCCTTGCGGACAATGTGAGCTATGCCGTAAAGGGTTATATCGTTTATGTTCAAATACGAATCCAAGAGAAAATGGAATTAGATATGGCGCCACTCCAATAGCAACAAAACCCTATTTGTATGGGGGATTTAGCCAATATATGTATTTACATTCTAATGCAGTCTTACATAAACTTCCATCTTATGTTCCTGCAATAGAAGGGGCTTTAACTTTACCTATAGCAAATGGATTTGAATGGATGCGAATAATAGGAGATGTTGGTCCTGGTAGTGTTGTCGTTATTCAAGGACCAGGCCAACAAGGTCTTGCTTGTGCTTTGGCGGCTAAAGCATCCGGGGCCGAAATAGTTATTATGACAGGAAGAAATAGTAGTTCTGAACGATTAAAGCTTGGTCTTGAATTAGGTGCTGATTATACAATTAATGTTAGTCATGAGAATCTAATTAATAAAGTAGATGAAATTACAAAGGGGAAAATGGCTGATCTTGTCATCGACGTTACCAGTGGGGGAACTGAACCCGTAGTTGCATCACTTGAAGTAGCTAAAATAGGAGGGACAGTATTGCTAGGTGCTGCAAAATATCAACGCTTTAATGATATTGATTTAGATATTATATATAATAAAATGTTAACGATTAAAGGGGTTCGCGGTCATAGTTATCAATCTGTGCAAATGGCAGTAGACTTCATTTCTTCAGGAAAATTCCCATTGTCGATTATGAATTCCCATAATTTTAAATTAAGTGAAACGGACCTGGCCCTCAGGACAGCTGCAGGTGAAACCGATCTTTCCCGGTTGTTAGTTACTGTTTCCCCCTGGCTTTAAATGATGTAAATGAAAAAAGCTCCTTTAAACGGGAGCTTTCTTTATTATTACAGAAGATAACGAAGATAAATATATAAAGTAGCAATCGTAATGGAGAGAATCATAACAGGAAAACCTACCAATAAGTATTTAATGAATGAGATATGCTCACCTTCCTTGTCTGCTAAACCAGCAACAATTAAGTTAGCACTCGCTCCAATTAAAGTTCCATTTCCCCCCAAACATGCACCTAAAGCCAGGCTCCACCATAGAGGTTCAAGGTACGTCATACCTAATGTTCCCATTTCCTTTATTAATGGAATCATGGTTGCCACAAAAGGGATATTATCTACAAAAGAAGAGGCAATTGCACTCATCCATAAAATTAACAGAGAGGTTTTTGTTAAGTCCCCTTCTGTAAACCATATAGCTTGTTTTGCTAGAGTTGAGATAACTTCCGTTTCTACCAGACCCCCTACCAGGACGAATAATCCTATAAAGAAGAAAATCGTTTGCCATTCTATATTTACAAGGGCTTTTTCTAAATGGTGTTCTCCCGAAATAAGAAGTAAAAGAAAAGCTCCCGCTAAAGCGATGGTTGCTGAGTCCATATTAAGAAAATGACCTAAAAATAAACCGACAATGGTAAGAATTAAAATTGATAAACTTTTTATTAATAGTTTATAATCTTTTATTTCTTCTTTTTCCTTTAACTCCATTAAACTCTCTTGTAATTCTTTTGTGGTTTTTAATTGTTTACGATAGAAGAATATTAATAATGGAATAGTGATTAAAAGTATGATTCCACAAATAACCGCCAGGTTATTTATGAAGTCTCCAAAAGCTAATTCCTTCACAGCACTGCCAATCATTATATTTGGTGGATCCCCAATTAAAGTTGCAGACCCGCCAATGTTTGAAGCTATTATTTCTACTATTAAAAAAGGAAAAGGACTTACTTTTAATTGTCTTGTAATAGTAAAAGTAATGGGCACCATAAGAAGAACGGTGGTGACATTGTCTAAGAAGGCAGATGCAAATGCTGTAAGAAAGGCAAAAACGAATAGTATTTTTTGAGGCTCACCTTTTACCTTTTTAGCGGACCAGATTGCTACATAACGAAAAACCCCAGTTTCAGATGTAACGGTAACAAGAATCATCATTCCTATTAATAGTCCTAAAGTATTGAAATCGATATGGTGAATAGCTGTACTTTGGCTAAGGACGCCTAATCCAATTAATAAAATAGCTGCTGCCATGGCGATTATTGTTCTATGTATTTTTTCGGAAATAATCAGGGCATAGCTAACTAAAAAAACAATAATAGCAAGAATGGCTTGTGTATTCATTTTCTGCCTCCTTCTATCAATGTACATTATTTTGGCGTATAAGAAAGATTGGTCCTTCTTATACGCCTTTGTTTAACCAGGTCTAGTTATATTGAAGGCTAAGAAAATAAACGTGGAATCCATAAAACTATTTGTGGGATATAAGTCAAGATAAATAGAACTACAATGGATATTCCCAGGAACGGCCATATTTCTTTTATTAAAGATTCCAGTTTGACTTCCCCCACGCTTGAAGCAACAAACAATCCAGCACCGACAGGTGGTGTTAAACTTCCAATTACAGTATTTAGGCAAATAATAACTCCTAAATGAATAAGGTCTATTTCAAATAATTTGGCAACTGGAATAAGTATAGGAACTAGAATAACAATAGCAGCTATTCCATCCATAATAGTTCCAACTAATAGTAAGAAAATATTAAGGATTAATAAGAAAATCAGAGGGTTATCTGATATTGAACCCATCCATGTTGCAAGAAGGTGGGGGACACGTTCAAAAGTGAGAACAAGACCAAATAAATTAGCCATTGCAATCAATAATGTTACTGTTGCCGTTGATTTTGCGGTATTAGTAAAAATCATAGGAATATCGGTCCATTTTAATTCTCGATATAAATAGACCCCAATTAATAAAGCAAGTGCACAAGCTATTGCAGCTGATTCTGTGGCGGTAAATATCCCCAAAGTTACTCCTAAAATAATAACAAGAGGAATTATTAAAGAAGGGATGACTTTAACAAAAGAAGTGAAAATTTCTTTTAATGGTTGTTTTTCAGATCGAGGAAATGTTTTTTTATATCCTAAAAAAGCGACGACTAAAATAAAAGCTATTGTTAATAGTATTCCTGGAAGTATACCCGCTAAAAAAATCTTACTAACCGAGGTTCCTGCTCCCACGCTATATAGAATAAATAGCATACTTGGGGGGATAATTGGGCCAAGCATGGCTGCAGAAGCTGTCGTAGCTGCACTAAATTCTTTTGAATAACCTACTTTTTGCATGGCTGGTACCATAACCCTGCTCATCATTGCAGTTTGTGCTAATGAAGAACCTAATATTGCTGCTAAAAACATATTAGCGACAATGTTAACATAAGCTAAACCGCCCTTAAAATGTCCAAATAAATTTTGGGCAAACTTGATTAATCGATTGGTGATTCCTCCTACATTCATTAATTCGCCAGCTAACATGAATAATGGGATTGCTAATAATCCATGAGATTCAATTCCTGAATATAACCGGAGAGGCAATGTTTCAAGTACTTCTAAATTTCCCGTCGTTAAAACATAGGCAATACTGGTAATTCCTAATACAATAAGAATAGGAACGCCAATTGCTAACAAAAAAGCAAATGCGCTTATGGTGATGGCCATTTATATCCCCTCATTTGCTAATGTATTTGTTTGTTTTACTTGTTTTGATTCTATTGTTTCAGATAATTCAATTGTTTGATGTGATTTTTGGAAGTTATCAGCAAATAGCTTGAATGAATGGATGCTAAAGAAAAGAAGTCCTACTGGTACACTCAAATATGGAATAATCATTGGAATTTCCATAATGGGAGATTTTTGAAAAGAAATTGTAGGCTGTGTAATCCAATTTACACTTAAGACAAAAATCAGAATCGCAAAGGCTAAAACAAGGGCTGTAGATAAAAAACGTAATATTTTACGTAATTTGCTGGGTAGGCAATTTACAAAAATAGTAACAGCAGAGATATGTCCGTATTTTAGGCTCATACTTCCCCCGATAAAAGTTAACCAGACCAGGCTGAAAATAGCTGTTTCATCAGCCCAATGTAAGGGGATTTTAATGAGATATCGAGATAAAACACCTGTTGTTAGTGAAATGAACATAAGCGCAACTAAAATAATCACTAACCCTTTTTCTATTTTAAAAACAACATCACTTAAATGACGAATAATCTTCAAAATCTTACCTCCTCATTATCACGTTCTAATTTTTTTGAACTTCTTTAATAAATTCTTTCACTAAAGGGTCTTTTGAAGAGTACTTGTTGTATATGTCCTCGACTGCTTTTCTAAATAAGTCTTTATTCTTTACTTCATGAATGTTTAGTCCTGTTTTTTTCAAATTATTTAAGTCCCTATGATCCACTCTCATGGCTTCCTGAATTCCCCAATCGGCGGCAGCTTTCATCGCTTCATAAACAATTTTCCGGTCTTCGGGTGATAGGTTTTGCATGGTTTTTTCACTAGCAACAACAATTGCCGGAAAGGCAAAAGCTGAAACTAAAGAGAAATCTTTAGATACCTCCTGAAACCTTTGCGTCATGATTCCGTCTACACTAGCATGAATTCCACTAACGATTCCTGTTTGAAGTGCTGTATAAATTTCGTTAATGGGAATAGATGTTACAGTTGCTCCAAACTGTTCGAAGGTTTCATTAATAAGGGGAGCGCCTGTGGTACGCATTTTTTCCCCTTTAAGATCATTAGGTGAATCAATTACACTTTTTGCCATTAAAAAGTGGTGATTTCCTGTGAATAAATAATCCATCCCAATAATTTTTTGTTCTTTTAAACGAGCTAACATTTTTTTAGCAGTTTTAGAATCTCTCATTTTTATTACTTCTTCTGTATTATCAAATAAGAAAGGGAGAAACCAGGCGTTAAAATAGGGAGCTCTAGTTGTGATATAGGCATTCGTAATAAAGCCGAAATCTACTGCACCTGACTCTATCTGTTGAATCATGTCTTTTTCTTGGCCAAGTTGACTTGAGGGGTAAATTTCTACTTTCATTCGACCATTTGAACGTGCTTGAAGTTCTTTGTTAAATTTCGCAGCAGTTTTTGTCCATACATGGGTTGGTTGTACAATTGTTGATAATTTAAAGGTAATTTGTCTTGTGTCCTTATATTTAGCTATTGTGTTTTGACTACATGCGGCTAAATTGAAAATGCTTACAATTATTAGCAAGAATACAGTTAACTTTTTCAGCATTTTTTTCCCCCTTTTCATTATTGAATGCAATGTAAAAAAATAGAAAATATATTGTCAGAAAATTAAAATAATTTTCTATAAAAATACATTAACTTTAGTTAACTGAATATTCAAATTGATTCTTTTCATGGGATATATTAATATTATTAATATAAAAATGGGGATAAAACGGGAAAGGTGGAAAGTAAAAGAGATGGAATTAAAAAACATTGAAGCTTTCCTTACTGTAGCGGAAAAAGGAAGTTTTTCAGCAGCAGCCGAATCTCTATATATTAGTCAACCTACGATTAGTGTAAGAATTCAACAACTAGAAAGAGAACTTAATTTTACGTTATTTGAAAGAGAAAATGGGAAGAAAACAGTGTTAACTCCTTTTGGCAAAAAAATTTTCCCCTATCTAAATGAAGCCTTTCAACTTATTGAAAAAGTACCTCATATTCTTAAAGTAGAATCTAATATTCCCCAAAAGTTTGCCATATCCTGTACAAATCACATGGGTGTAGAAATTATGCCTGAGATTTTAAAAATTTTATATGATAGTTTTCCAGGATTGGATTTTTTAATAAATATTAAATCAAATGAGGAAATTATTGAAGATATTTGTGCTGGGACAATTGATATCGGATTTGCGGATATTTATCCTAAAGAAGTTCACGAGAATCTTTCGGTGACGAAAATTGCCGATGAAAAAAATATCCTTGTTTGTGCTCCTAATCATCCACTTACAAAATTAACTAAAATTTCTCCGAAAGATTTAGAAAATGAAAGAATTATTGTATTTAATCGGGAATTTATAACAACTAAAATAATTAGTGAATTTCTTATGAAAAATCAATTGAAAGAATATAAGGAAGTAGAAATTAGTAATGTAGGATGGCTTAAAATGATGGTGAGGAAAGGATTAGGAGTAGCTTTTTTACAAGAAATCATCGTTAAAGAAGAACTTAAGAATGGAACATTAAAGAAAATCTCCCTTAATAAAACACTTCCTCAGACTTCAATATTCTTGTTTTTAAATGAATCAATTCCCTTAAATATTAAGCAAACAATGATAAATACTTCAAAAAAGATTTTTTCACAAATTAATAGATAATAGAAAGAAACAATCCACCTTATCTTTAGGTAGGTTGTTTCTTCTATTTTTTGGGTGTTTTTGTTAATCTTATGGTTAGGATAGGCGGTAGGAGGAAAACGAATGGAAGCTGTAAAAATTCTAGTGGTTGAAGATGACCGTGAAATTAACCAATTGGTTTCCCGTTATTTAGGAAAAGAAGGTTATGAGATTCAATCCGCTTATGATGGGCAAGAAGCTCTTAGATTGATTTCTGAGAATGAATACCATCTTATTGTATTGGACTTAATGTTGCCTGTGATGGATGGATTTGAAGTGTTGCGAAGAATTCGAGAAAAAGGGGTTACCCCTGTCTTAATTTTATCAGCCAAAAGTGAAGATCCGGATAAAATTATTGGCCTGGGATTAGGTGCGGATGATTATGTCACCAAACCTTTTCATATGGGTGTGTTTATTGCTAGAGTGAAAGCCCTGTTGCGCCGTTCTCTCTATTTCCAGGAGAAAAAAGAAGAGACAACAGAAATCTTGCGATACAAAGGATTAACTTTAAATTTGTCCACATGCATGGCTTATACAGGGGAAACCCCAATCTCTCTTACAGCAAAAGAATTTGAACTCCTTAAATTATTTCTCACTAATCCAACCCGGGTGTTTACCAAATCCCAACTCTTTCAAGCCGTGTGGAAAGATGATTATATGACTGATGATAATACGGTGATGGTCCATATCCGTAAAATAAGGAAAAAAATTGAGAAAGATCCTTCGGAGCCAAAATACATTCAAACAGTATGGGGTTTTGGCTATAAATTAGGGGAGGGGGAGCAATGAGCGGGTGGATCTATGTTCCTTTTCTTGGTCTTATTCTTGGCATTGTGATTTATTTAATCAATCGACAATTTCAGATGAAAAAACAGTTGGAAGAATACCGTTCTCTCGTGGATGGCATTTGCCAGGGAAACTACAATTTGCGTTTTCGCCCCCATCTTAAGGAAAATAAGGTTCAGGAGTTGGGAGCCAGTTTAAATAAAATGATAGACCAGGTACAGGCTACCTTTGACCGTGCGATAAAGTTAGAAGAAGAGCGGAAACAAATGATCGCCCATTTGTCCCATGATTTGCGTACACCCCTGACTTCTTTGTTAGGGTATGTGGAAGCCCTTCAGGAAGATGAAAGTTTAACTAAGGAGGAGAAAAAACAGTATTTGCAAATCATTGCAGGCAAAGGAGCTCTTCTTTCTTCTTTTATCCAACAGTTTTTTGAATTGGCCCGATTAGAGTCGGACACCCTTCCCTTGAAACCGGAAAAAATCAATATAACTGAAAAAATTCAGGAAATCTTACTTTCTTATTATCATGATTTGCAAAAAGCTAATCTCATGCCAATACTTAACTTGCCCCACAAACCTGTGTATGTCCTTGGTGAGGAAAAAAGTTTGGAGAGGATTCTGCAAAATCTACTTGTTAATATCCTTCGCTATGGGAAAGAAGGAAAATTGTTTGGTATTTCTCTTAATGAAGAAGAGGAGTTTGTCCAGATTGATGTATGGGACAAAGGGCCTGGAATCGTTGAAAAGGATTTACCCCATGTTTTTACCCGATTTTATACAGGAGAGCACTCCCGCAATCCAGAAACTACGGGGTCGGGATTAGGCCTTGCTATTGTAAAGATCCTAGTGGAAAAAATGCACGGCAAAATTCAGGTGAAAAGCGAACCCTATGTGAAAACATCCTTCATTATTACGTTAAGGAAGAGTTAAGGTTTTTTTAAGGATTTTCGCCCATTTGATTTAAGAAGTGGGACCTATACTGGTGTTGAAGGTACAAAAGAAAGGAAGGGACATAAAATGGAATACATCCTAAGGACCCATCATTTAAGCAAACATTACAAAGGAACCAAAGCTGTCGATGATGTGAACCTTTCTCTTCGCACCGGGGAAATATACGGATTCCTGGGGGAAAACGGGGCAGGAAAGACGACGACGATTCGCATGATTATGGGTCTCATTCACCCTACACAGGGGTGGGTGGAACTTTTTGGAGAGAAAATTTCACCAGGGAGCCATCGCCATTTTCAACGCATTGGCACCATCATTGAAAATCCGGGTTTCTATCAAAACTTAACAGCTGTGCAAAATCTAGAAATTCACCGTCAACTCATGGACATGCCCAATAAAAGTTGCATTGAGGAAACCCTGGACTTGGTAGGTTTATTAGATGTACGAAATCGAAAAGTAAAAAAGTTTTCCCTAGGCATGAAACAACGATTAGGTTTGGCCAGGGCCTTAATGCATCATCCTGAACTTTTAATTCTGGACGAACCAACCAATGGATTAGACCCCTCAGGGATTAAAGAAATCCGCCAGCTGTTGCTTGATTTAGCCTATAAACGAAAAATAACGATTATGATTTCCAGCCATATTCTAAGTGAAATTCAACAATTGGCTACCCGGGTGGGCATTATCCATCAAGGAAAATTAATAGAAGAAATTAATTTTGCTGAACTGCAAAAAAGAAACCGAAATTATATTGAGATTAAGGTGAACCAAGATAAGAAAGCTGCCTGTTTGCTGGAGCAAACCATGGGTATTATTGATTATCAGGTTCCCGAATTAGGAATTATTCGGGTTTATGAAAAGCTATCCGACTCTGCTGTCATGAACAAATTATTAGTCAATAATGGGGTAGAAGTCAGTGAAATTACCCTCATGGGAGACAGCCTGGAGGATTATTTCTTAAAACTAACAGGAGGTGTTTCCCAATGATGAAGATTCTATATGCTGAAATAATGAAGTTAAAGGGATCTAAAATTTTGTGGTTAATTCCCATTGGCGCATTCTTTCCCTGTCTCTTAAATTTATTCATTTTAATTAATGAGGGCGCTACAGGATTCAAAATGTCATGGCTTGATTTATTTGGCAATAATGTATCCATGATGGTTTTAATGATCGGACCAACTCTCTTAGCGTTGCTTACCGGCTATATTGTTTCCCGTGAATTTCAGGAGAATACTATTAATTCTCTATTTACCTATCCGGCAAATAGATGGCAGTTTATCTTTGTCAAAACGATCCTCATGCTTGGGGTAACTGCACTTTTATTTGTCCTGGATTATTTTTTATGTATCGCAATAGGATGGGGTTTCATTAGTGAACCCTTTACAGCAGACATTGCCTGGGCAACCGGGAAAAGTTTTTTATTTGCTATTGTAGTGCAATTTCTACTGATTCCCCTGGTTGCTTCTCTGGCCATTGTAGGGAAAAATCTTATTCCAGCAATCTCTTTAGGAATTTTATCAGTGGTTTTATCTATGATGGCAGTGAATTGGGAATACGCTGAATGCCTCCCCTGGACTGCGGCATATATGCTTGTGGCCAGTAAGATTAATCCGGATTTGCTCGTAGATTCAACAACAAGTATTATCACATTGGTGATTACTTTTTCCGTTCCTTTTATTTTTAACCTTTTCTATTATTCGAAAATGAATGTTCATAGCGGATCATAATAAAAAAAGAACCCCCCCTCGTTTGAACTTTGGCGAGGAGGGGTTCTTTTTTTATTTGGTATCATTCTTATGTTTAACAACAAGTTCTAAATTGCCTGTTAAGCCAACGGTTTGGATAAAGGTGGTATTTCCTTTTGTGATGGTTTTATCATTTCCTTCTTCCCAGGCATTCATCAGCTCATCAAATCCGGCATCCATTTCTTGTTCTGATAAATTAGGTTCAACAGTTGAGAATACTAAATAATAGAGGGCTCCTAATACTTCTGACTCAGCCTCATCTACTTTATAAATATTTGATTTTAAAACAAAGCTATTGACCTTTTTTTGGTCTTTTAGCACATTTATCGTAACTGTATTATGATCTGAAAAAGTATAGGTCGTTTTATCTGTCCCGCCAGTTCCTGGGACTTCTTTCAGTTTCACATTTGGGAATTCAGCAATGTCTGCTGTACGATTCCAACGATCATGAAAGACTTCCGGGGTTATGCCCAGTGTATTTACCGTTGGGGCAGGGGCAGGAGTAGTGTTGGTGTTGGATTGTTGTGGAGGAGTATCATTATTTCCACAACCGGTGGAGGCTAGCAGAGTAACTATGGTGATGATTAGAAAGAATATTTTTTTCATTGTATCTCCCTCCAGGGCATTTATGCATTTTTATTTTTTACGATTAGTTCCATGGTTCCAATTGCGAATCAATACAAGAATTCGTTTTAACATACTTTTTTTCCTCCTTTTAAATAAGGGAATAGATATGTTATTTTTTGTTTCTCTTTTCGTTGTTATGAAAGGTTTTTTGTGGGAAGGTAACGGCAATAACTTTCATGAATACCCAGGTTTTGGGGTAATATTGTAATAACCCTTATAAGGAGTTGAAAATGATGAATGACGATGTCTTGATGTTGGGTTTTGGCATTATTATTATGTTTTTCTTAATTCCCGTTTTTTTCTTCTTTTATTTGTACTGGCAAGATATCAATCAACAACGGCATCCTGTGTTGCGCAATTATCCCATCCTTGGTAGGGTACGTTATTTTCTTGAAAAAATTGGTCCAGAACTGCGGCAATATTTGTTTAATAGCGATCAGGATGGGAAGCCCTTTTCCCGGGATGATTATGAGCACGTGGTGAGAAGCGCCAAGTATAAACGGAATGTGATTGGATTTGGCTCAAAGCGGGATTTTGAGCAATCCGGTTTTTATGTCAGAAACGCGATGTTTCCAAAACAGGGAGAAGAATTACGGATGGATAGGGAAACAAAAGTAAAGACAAAAAAATATCTTTTGGTGAAAGATACCTTATTTGCCCAACGGAAAGAATACTTAATAGATGAGGAATCTCTGGCTTTTTTACTTGCAGATGAAGATGCAGTGATCATTGGTGAAAAAACAGAGCATCCATTTAAGGTGAAAGGAATCTTGGGGATGTCTGCTATGAGTTTTGGGGCATTAGGTAGCAATGCCATTACTGCTCTGTCCATAGGGTTAGGAATGGTTAAAGGAACCTGGATGAATACAGGGGAAGGTGGGCTTTCTAAGTATCATCTCACAGGGGATGTGGACCTTATTTTTCAAATTGGCCCTGGCCTCTTTGGGGTGAGAGATAAACAGGGCAACTTTAGTTGGGAAGAATTAAAGAAAAAAAGTGAAATCCCCCAAATCAAGGCCTTTGAATTAAAGTTAGCCCAGGGTGCGAAAATTCGTGGAGGCCATGTGGATGCAGAAAAGGTAACACCGGAAATTGCAGAGATTCGCATGGTTGAACCTTATAAATCCATTGATAGCCCCAACCGATTTCATGAGTTTCATGATTTTCCTACTCTCTTTGATTTTATAGAAAAAATTCGGGATGCCACAGGAAAACCTGTGGGGATGAAGATTGTTCTTGGAAGTCCTTTGGAAGCCGACGAGTTAGCCTTGTTCATGAAAGATTCAGGCAAAGGCCCGGACTTTATTACCCTTGATGGGGGAGAGGGAGGGACAGGGGCTACGTATCAAGAATTGGCTGATAGTGTGGGGTTGCCTATTAAATCGGCTTTGCCACTTTTGGATGATGCTTTATGCAGGCATGGTGTGCGTGATCGTGTGAAAATCATAGCTTCAGGGAAACTCTTTACCCCGGATCGAATTGCTATTGCTCTTGCAATGGGGGCAGATTTAGTGAATTTGGCCAGGGGTTTTATGATTACAGTGGGTTGCATCCAGGCATTGAAATGCCATTCCAATGCTTGTCCTGTAGGAGTGGCGACCACGGATCCAAATTTAATGAAAGCCTTAGTCGTGGATGAGAAGAAATATAGAGTAGTAAATTACGTACTCACCATGCGTGAAGGGCTTTTTCGCTTAGCGGCAGCCGCCGGGATTGACTCACCTACCCAATTTAGAAAAGAACATATCGTTTATAAGGATGAAAAAGGGTCCACCTATTCACTGGAAAGCTTATATCAATCTAAAGCAGAATCCTCCCATATTTCATAAATGGGAGGATTCTTTACTCTACTTTAAATTGCCTTCAGCTAATTCTTTATTGACTTTAACGACTTCGTGATTAAGATGGGCGAAGGTATAATCTTTATCAATCACTGGGAGGTTATCTGCGTCTTCTTGTTTCGTTAACACAGTGCCTGCAGGCACATAACGTCCTTCAGGAATGGTTACTCCAATTACTTTAGCAGTGGGTTCAATCACTACTCCATTGCCAATGGTGGCTTTAAAGACGAAGGCTTGCATTCCCACGAACACATCGTTTCCAATCTTTGCAGGACCATGGATTTGTGCCTGATGGGCGACAGACACCCGATCTCCGATGTAAACAGAATAGGATTTTCCTTGTACGGTAACCTGATTTTTCGTAACAGGTTTTCCTTCCGCTTCTGTCTCTAACCCGTGGATGACAACCCCGTCTTGAATGTTGGTTTCACTCCCAATATGGATGGGTTGCCCTTCATCTCCACGAATAGAGGCAAAGGGTGCGATGTAGTTTTTTCCTGTTAATTTTACGTTTCCAATTACCGAAGACTGGGGATGGACAAAGGTACCTGCCCCAACTGTAGGAGTGCTTACATTACTGATAAAGGTTGTTTTGACGTTGGCGGTGATATTGGAATGTTGCATGTTGTTTTGGGATGTGCTTTGTGCTCCACAGGCTGTAAGGAGGGTTATTGTGGTTGCTATGCTCATTGCTAAAACGAAGTGCTTCTTCCCTTGCTTCATGTCTCCAACCCCTTTTGTAGAATATTCTTTTTATTTTCACTCTTTGTATTTTATCTATAATTATCCAATTGAACAATAATTTTCGGAAAAAAAGTTAGAAGCTTCCTTTTTCAATCTTTCTAATGACTTTCGGCAGTTCTTCCATCTTAGGGATTATCCAGAATCCACCTGTTCGATGAAACTGAATTTTTGTAGCCGTGCTTCGATACCAGATTCCTGCCATTCCAATTTTTTTAGCAGGGAGGACATCATTTTTTAAGCTGTTGCCAATCATGGCACATTCATTAGGTTCCACATGTAATTGTTGGAGAATCTTTCTGTAATAGAGGAGGGATGGTTTTCTTGCCTTTAACTCTACAGGTGTAAAAATTCGTTGGATATAGGTTGCGATTTCCCCTCGTTTTAAAGCCGCTGCAACTTCAGATTCTTTGGAATTCCCTGCATTAGTTGCTACACAGCAGAGGTATCTGGTGGAAAGGTTAGCCAGTGTTTCTTTGGCTCCTTTAACATTCTCCACTCTGGGCCAATTGGCCATAGGCCCTTTATATTCAGGAAGATCCTGCATAAGGGTATCTCCCCAGTCAAATAGCAGTACCTTTAACAAAATTCACTCCCTCCTTTTTCCTTTATAATAAATGAATCATCTTACATATTGGTGAACTTTGGCGTCTTTTCTTGAATTAGGTACAAGCCAATGTTACATTTAGAAAAAATGTGGTGTGGAGAATTTTCAGCGGGTGATGTTCAAAGAAGTCAATAAAAGCACCGATGAACAAAGAAAACTGTGGTTAGAAGAAGTAATAGAATGGGTGGAAGAAATGTTTTAGGTTTTTGAAAGGGATTGTTGCTTTATCTGTTAAATAATTAGGTATGGAATGTAAAAGGAAAGGCGGGGTATTTTTGATGGGGAAGCGCTATTCTTTAGATGACTTTATAAACCCAGAACGGCAACGTTTAGGGATTAAACGAAGCATGCAAATCATTCATCGGGGAAGACAGGGAAAGCGCCCGGTATGCAGAAAAAGGGATATCGTTGAGACTCGCCTTCTTATTCAGTCTATCCTGGATACAATAAAGAAAGAAGAACAAGAAGGTAATTTGATTCGGAAGGGGAGAAAATGGATTGTCCGTTAATGAACAATATGTTTTAATCGTTCGTGACAAATTGCAATCCTTAGAAAAAAAGCCACTGGATTCTTTTAAAAAGAACTTAAAAGCCATGGCCTATCTTACTTTTCTTCTGGAGAAAAATAATATAAAACCCATTATTGTAGGTGGACATGCCGTAGAGTTGTATACTTCAGGACATTATACAACTGTTGACGTAGACTTAGTATTGTCCGGACGGGAAAAGGCGGGGCGTTTATTAGAGTTGGTTGGTTTTAAAAAAGAGGATGGCCGACACTGGTACCATGAAGGATTAAGGTTACCTATTGAAATTCCTGATCAACTATTAGCTGGTTCTGAGGAAAAAGCGATTGAAATTGAGACAGAACCTGGTTTTAAAGCTTATGTTATTGGGGTTGAAGATTTAATTATGGATCGGCTGCGAGCCTTTATTTATTGGAAGTCTCCAGGTGATTGGGATTGGGCATTATCCCTGATTGTTGCCCAATGGGAAGAAGTAGACTTCTCCTATTTAGAAAATGAAGCAAAAAAAGAAACTAAAAATTCGGGTCTGCCTGATGTAGAAAAAGCTCTATTGGAAATCATTAAAGAAGGTAAAGCCTTTGTTGAAAAAACATAGGCTTTTTTTCTTTGATAAAACAAGCAAAAACGTGGATATTAACAATAACATGGGAGGGATGAATAATGGGAGAACTATTTTTGCCTTCTGCAGGAATTGTCCTTGTCATTGGTCCATCTAACAGCGGTAAAACCACTTTTTTGCATAAATTAATTAACCAGGGGATTCTAAAAAAGTCTCAGGTGGTCAGTTCCGACGATTTTCGGTTTCTCGTTGGGGATGCAAATTTTATTGAATGGGAAAATCGCTCTGGAGACGAAGGGGTTGCCCTTTTTTATGAATATGAATTGATTTCCCAGAAAGCCTTTGAAATGATGGATCAACTGTTGGAGACTCGGTGCCAATTAGGAAAATTAACTTTAGTAGATGCTACTCATCTGGATGAAAATCACCGGAAAAATTATATCCAAATGGGCAGAAAACACTATGTTCCTGTCATTGCCCTGGTGCTAAAGGTTTCAGTCGAGTTGTTATTAGAAAGGGATGCCCTCAGGGAAAATCCAAGAGGTCGCAAACGGGTGAAAGAGCAGTATCAATGGTTTCAGAAAAGTTTAAAATCCCTTGAAAATGAAGGCTTTTTCGATACTTATATTTTAACGCCAGAAGTGATGGGAGAGAGTAAAGTGGTCATTCAAAAAAACCCAATGGAAAGAGATGTAGGAAAAGGATTGGATTTTATTGGGGATGTCCATGCCTGTTATGAAGAGTTAATGGAGCTAGTGCTGTTATTGGGTTATACCTTGTCCCCGGATGGATTATACAGGCATCCTGAAGGCAGAAAAATGGTGTCCCTTGGGGATGTAATGAGCCGTGGCCCCTATTCTCTGGATAGCCTTCTTTTTTTAAAACGACATGTGGATGCAGGGATCGCCTATATGGTGGATAGCAATCATGGGTGGAAAATTGCCCGTTGGCTAGATGGACGGAAAGTGTTATTAATGCATGGTGATGAAAAAGTAGAGGAAGAATTTAACCAGTATGAGAAAAACCATGGGAAAAAGGCCACAGAAAAATTGAAAGGTGAGCTGAGGGACTTTTTGCTATCCCTGCCCTCCCACTTCATCTTTTTGCAAAATAGGGTTCGTGTGGCGGTGGCCACCCATGGGGGTATAAAAGATCATTATATTGGCAAGGAATCCAAACGGATACGAGACTTTTGCCGATATGGTGATACCGATGGTTTCGATGAGGAAGGCCGGCCCATTCGAAAAGACTGGTTTAACCATCATCAATCACCTGAGGTCATTGTCTGGGGCCATGACCCAAAACCAGAAGCGGTGATGATAAATAATACGATTAATATTGATCAAGGGGTTGTTTTTGGCGGGAAACTTACTGCTTTTCGTTACCCTGAAAAAGAAATTATTTCTGTTCTAGCGAAACATAAGTATGCAAAGGGACGTTTCGAGGACTAAAAAACCATCCTTGGGAAAATCTAAAAGGGAGAAAAGGGTAAGGTGAGAAGGGAGACTGTGGTGTGGACTATTACCATAATCAACAAAAACAATTAATGTTATGGGCGATTGACGCCTTTGAAAAAGCCAATGTATCTAAGTCACGCCAATTTAACGAAAAATTGGCCAGGCTTAAACAACAAGTGAACGGGTTATCAGAAAGAGAATATGAACAAAGCACCAATATGGCCATTGCTGTTGATGGCTCACAGCAACTGGGTGCTGCAACAGATCAAAATGTAAAATTCTTACTCCATGATCTAATCCCTGAAATGGAGCAAATCGCTTCCCAATCCATGGACCAGACATTAATTTCTGCCGTACATCAGGTAAAAGGGATTGTTGGCTTTGAGGAGATATCTTATCCTGAATAACCATAGGTACAAAAAGAGTCCACTGACATGATGGTGGACTCTTTTCTAAAAACTACAACCATTTTTCTCCCCATTTTTGCATTTCATCTAAGACAGCCTGTAAATCCTTCCCTTTATCCGATAATTCATACTCAATGCGGACGGGGGTCTCCGGATAGACATGGCGGATGACAATCCCGGCAGCCTCTAATTCTTTCATGCGTTCTGCCAGCATCCGGTCACTCATAGTTGGAATAGTATTAGATATATCTTTAAATCGATGTGAACCTTTCATAAGAACCCGAATAATTAACACCGTCCATTTTTTTCCTAGCAACTCATAAGCCGCTTCAAATTTCGGGCATACTTTTTCATAATCCATGAGCACCCCTCCATTCCCTTATTTTATCACACATACTTAATAAAAGTAAGTTACTTGACAATTGTAACTAATATTTTTAAAATTACTATAATTAAGTAAGTAAGTCGCGATAGTGACAAGGGAGAGTAGGAATGCTTATGAATAGTCCGTTTTTCTACGAGATTCGTTATCCAGAAAACATGGATCCCAATAAAAAATATCCTGTTATTTTTGCCATGCATGGCATTGGGAGTCATGAGAGAAACATATTAGGGATGTTAGATGCTGTAAAAGATGAATTTATTCTTATTGGCATGCGTGGGGAGTATCCTTTTAACAATGGTTATACATTCTTTAATATTATTAAAATTGGATTTCCTGTGCGGGAAGAATTCGATAAATGTGTACAGGATTTAACCGATTTTATCGCTTATGCCACAGAGAAATATCCCATTGATCCAGAAAGGAAATATGTATTTGGATTTAGCATGGGAGCGATTCTGGCAATGACCCTTCCAATTGTTATGGGAAATGAGTTAAAAGGAGCTGTGGCTTGTACTGGATATATCCCTTATTTTGTAAAAGAAGAGTATAAAATTCAACCTATGGATCAGGTATCTATGTATATCTCCCATGGATCCTTTGATGAGAAATTTCCTCTGGAGATTGGAAATAGCAATGCTGCCTTTTTCGAGAACCGTGCCGGGTCTGTTCATTACAAAGTATTTGAAACAGGGCATCAAATCATCCCGGAAAATGAGCAGGATTATATCTCCTGGTTGCGGGAACAAGAAAAGGAATAAGAAAGGGAGGGGTTATAATGCTGCCATCTCTATTTATTGCCCATGGAGCCCCAACATTAGTGATGGAGGACAACCAATATACCCGTTTTTTAAAAGAATATGCTAAAAACCTTCCCAAACCAAAGGCGATTATCCTGTTTACTGCCCATTGGGAATCACCGGTTCCTCTGATTAGTGGGGTACAACAGTATGATATGATCTATGACTTTTACGGATTTCCTGAAGAAATGTATCGTATGATTTATCCCGCAAAAGGAGATCCCAAATTGGCGAAAAAAATTCAAGATGCCTTTTCACTACAGGGGATTCAAAGCCAAATTGATGGAACAAGGGGGATTGACCATGGGGCCTGGGTGGTGCTTCAGTTGTTATATCCTCAGGGGGACATTCCTGTTGTTTGCTTATCTGTGAATCCAGCTCTCTCCCCGGGGGAACAATATCAAATAGGCAAAGCCCTGGCTAAATTACGGGAAGAAGATATTTTAATCATTGGCAGCGGTGGAACTGTGCACAATTTACGGGCGGTAAATTGGCGAAGTTCTACGGTAGATTACTGGGCCATGCAATTTGAAGAGTGGTTAAAGGATCATGTTGAAAAGTGGGATCTTCCAGCTCTCTTTGACTATGAGAAAAAAGCGCCCTTCGCGGCACAAGCTGTTCCGCGAAATGAACATTTTATTCCCTTGTTGTTGGCTATGGGAGCTGCAGATCCATGCCGTCATGCAACGTTAATGTATCGGGAGTTTCAATATGGAAATTTGAGTTTAACCTTATGGAAATTTGATTAGAAAATGAGAAGGGGTGTTAATCATGAAGGTAGCAATTACGACCAATGGGAATAAGGTAAACGGCCATTTTGGCAGCTGTGATACCTTTACCCTTGTTGAACTTGAAAATGGAACAATTAATAATAAACAGGTAGTAGGTACAGAAGGAAATCACCATGGTTCTTTGCCAGGATATTTATCATCCCTTGGTGTTAATGTGGTGATATCCGGAGGGATGGGGGATGGCGCAAAACAAAAACTCTCCCAATTGGGAATTGAAATTATTACAGGGATACAGGGTACCATTGATGAGATTATCGAACAATATAATGAGGGAAACCTGAAATCCCTTCCTCAACCTAAAAAAGAGCATCAATGCAATTGTGGATGCAATCATTAATAATAAAAAGGATTTAAGAATGGCTCTTCTATGTTAACAAATATTCTTTTAAAGCCCCTTCATTGAGAATTTGGATATTTCGGTATGCTAATGATAGCCATCCCCGTTTTTCAAATTTTTTCAGTTCTTTTGTTGTGGTCACTCTGGCAATCCCAATCAATTCAGCTAAATCTTGATGTGTGTAATCAATAGAATAGGATGGATCCGTTTCTTTGGTTTTAAAATAAGTTCCTAATTGAACCAGGATATGGGCCACTTTCTTGTCTGCGGATAAAAAAGCCATGCTATAGATCTGAATGGAGAAAAGGCGAATGGTTTGGGACATTAAATCCAGGAGTTCCCTTATTAAGCCTGGATGTTCTGTGAAAAAGGGCATCAGTTTCTCTAAATCTACGGAAACCAGCTTAACATCAGTAACGGCGCTGGCAGAAGTTACTCTTGGTGTCTGGCTGAAGTAAGAGGCATCCCCAAAAATATTATGGGTCCGAAGAATCTTTACTGTTAATTCATTTCCATTCATAGAAGAAAAGAATAACCGCACCCGTCCGGATTTTAGCAGATAAAAGGTATGGGCATCATCATCCTGTAAATAAATGATTTCGTTCTTTTTATAATGCTGTAAGGTACCGACCCTTTCGATGACACTATATAAATTGGATTCTTTTGTAGTGTATTCTAATTTATTAATTATTTTCAATTTTCCAACTCCTTTTTATAGATTGTAACCTACATTACAATCTTTTGAAAAGGAAAATGCTAAACTAAATACCAACTAATATATCATTTGGAAGGGGTATAGTAATGAAAAATATTGCTGTCATTGGCGCAGGGGTTATGGGGCATGGGGCTGCACAATTATTTGCCCAGGCAGGATATAACGTACGTATTCAAGCTCGTCGCGAATCTTCTCTAGAGGAAGCAAGAGCTCTGATTACAAGTAGTTTGAAAATCATGGTAGAAAAGGAAATACTAATACAAGAGGCAATGGATCAGATATTAACTAATATTACATATACCACTGAATTGCTTGAAACGATTCAGGATGCTGACTTCGTTCTTGAATCGATTCCGGAAGTGCTTGAGTTAAAATTAGATACCTACGAGATTATTGAAAGGGTTGTCTCTGAGAAAACGATTATTGCGTCTAATACCTCTACTTTCCCATTAAAAGATTTAACGCAAAGAGCAAAGCATCCTGAACGCTTTATTATTACCCACTACTTTAACCCGCCACAAATTGTTCCTGTTGTGGAAATTGCCAGATTTGAGAAAACAGACGATCACGTGGTCCAAACAACCTATGATTTAATGAAAGAAATCGGAAAATCTCCCGTGGTATTGAAAAAAGAAATTACAGGCTTTATTGTGAACCGGGTACAAGTTGCTTTTCTCCGAGAATGCTTCAACTTAATTGAACAGGGAGTATGTACGGCAGAAGATATCGATATTGCTGTAAAAGGAAGCATGGGCTTTAAATGGGCATTCTGCGGACCCATGGAAAGCCAGGATTTAGCTGGTTTGCAAACAACCCAGGCTATGGTTCACAATATCGAACAAGACCTATCCAATACAAGAGAAGTTCCTGGATTCTTAAAAGAGATGGTCGCAAAGGAGGAGCTTGGCATTCGTTCCAATAAAGGTTTCTATGAATATGATGACTATGGAGCACAAGCTATCCATAACCGGGATGATCACTTCTTAGATCTATTAAAATTAATGCAACAAAAAGCAGGAAAGAAGGAAGAAGTGCCATCTGCAAAATAAAATATTAAAAAAAATGCCAGCCTGTATGGGCTGGTTTTCTTTATATTTATTCGGCCTTTAGTTGATTTAGTTCAAAATAGAGTTTCTTATAATTAACAATAGATAGTTCGTCATGTATATATAGTTTTTTAAGAAAAGCTACTAATTCGTTTTGATTGGTTGGGGAGTAATGTTTTACTTTTTTAAAATGATTGATTAAATCTTCTAACATAGCAATTCATCCTTTCATTTGGATTTCCATCCCTTACTCAACCTAGATTAACACAGGAATGATACTGGATTATATAATCAAAATATTTTAACTTACGGGATTTTTCGTAGTTCCTCTCCTTATTTCTACAAATAATTTGTTGTATTTTAGATTAATTTGTCGTACAAGTATTATCTGTGTCGAAAAGTTTTTTTGGAGAAAAGTACTTAAAACACACCCTTAATAAATAAAAACCACCTGTTTTGGATTATTTTTCCTGCAGGTGGTTTCATTATTTAATCGATGACTGTTTGTTTTCCCTGTTCTTTTTTTTCAAAGAGAACTTTTTCGTCTGGATTATATATTTTTACTGTGTATCCATCATAGGCTTTGGGATGATAATCTTTGCAATACTCAAGGATTGCTGTGTACATTTTGTCTTCATATCCCTTTTTCTGTGGATTATCCATGTATACATTCACAGTGACCATTTCTTTTAAACCAACATAGTTGATTTCAACCCATATTTCGTTCATATCATAATACCAATCTTCTTCGCTATACATTTCATCAAGGTAGTACATGAGGTCATCCGTATAATCGATCTCATCTTCATCAATGTCCTCATATGGGAAATTGGTTTGGAATTCGTCCAAAAAAGAGGAGGGGATGGATTGCAGCCGATCTGGAAGGTCAGTATATATAAACAAAGGGATAATCCCAATAATCAAACTCATTGGAATGATATGAAGGCATGTAATTAAAATTCTAATAAAAACGGGATAAAAGCGGTTTTTCCAAAAAAGGAAGATGCCAAATAGGGGGATTAAAAAATACATTAACCAGGTAAACCATTCTTCCTTTAAAATACTTTTCTGTTGTTCCACATCTCCCACTCCCTAGAGCTGTTGTTGCTTTATTTTAACATTATCCATTGTAATTGTGGAAAACAATATTGTGAAGTTTTACAGCAAATTAGGTATAATCTCCCTTTATTGCGGGTGAAACTAAGGATAGTTATGAATGGAGGGGTATATTTTCATGAAGAAGAAACTAACATTGATGTTTTTGCCCTTTATCCTAATCCTTTCAACGGTGACACCTGTTTTTGCCGAAGAAAAAGCGCCAACGTTGCAGTTAGCGGCAAAAGCATCATCAGCCGTTTTAATGGACCGTGATACGGGAACGGTTATTTTTGAGAAAGATGCTCACAAACCATTGCCTCCCGCAAGTATTACGAAAATCATGACCATGTTATTGATCATGGAAGCTCTTGAGCGTGGGGAAATCAATTTGAAAGATATGGTTTCAACCAGTGAATACGCAGCTTCCATGGGAGGATCGCAAATTTTTCTTAAACCTGGCGAACAAATGTCAGTGGATGAAATGTTAAAAGGCATTGCCGTAGCATCTGGAAACGATGCGTCTGTTGCCATGGCTGAACATATGGCTGGCACAGAAGAAGCTTTCGTGGAAAAAATGAATAAACGGGCAAAAGAATTGGGAATGAAAGAAACAACCTTCAAAAATTCCAATGGGTTGCCATCGGAAGGCCATGTCTCTTCAGCTTATGATATTGCTGTCATGTCTAGAGAATTATTAAAGCATGATGAAATTACGAAATATACTGGGATTTATCAAGATTATTTACGGAAGGGAAGTGAAAATCCCTTCTGGTTAGTCAATACCAATAAACTGGTACGCTTTTATCAGGGAGCCGATGGACTTAAGACCGGGTTTACCAACGACGCCCGTTTTTGCCTCTCTGCAACAGCGAAGAAGGGCAATATGAGAATGATTGCCGTGGTTATGGGAGAACCTGATTCAAAAACCCGTAACGCAGAAGTGACATCCATGTTAAATTATGCCTTTAACCAATATGCAAGTTATCCTCTTTATAAGGAAAACGATATGATTTCCATGATTAAAGTAGAAAAAGGAAAATTGGATAAAGTTGCAGCCGTCATTCCTTACGACTTTAGCTTGCTGTTGAAAAAAGGCGAGAAAGTTACCCAATACCAGAAGCTTGTGCAAATTGACCCTGAAGTGAAAGCTCCGATTAAAAAAGGGCAAAAAATAGGCCAGGTTGTTGTGAAGAAACATGGAAAATTAGTGACCACTGTTGACCTTGTTGCATCAGAATCCGTGGAAAAAGCACACTGGTGGGATTTAATGAAACGTACTTCCCGCAAAATGTTTGGTGGAGAATAAAAGAAAAATCGGGAAGAGGCACCTGTTTTGTTGTCTCTTCTCGGTTTTTTTCTAGTTTTGTCACCTGGAAGGATTTGCCCATCTCAGTAGAGAAATCCATGAAATTATGACCCAATGGTGAAGGGAGTTGGATGAAAGTGAGTTTATGTGTGGATATGGAATCAATTGGGGATATATTAATTGTCCGGTTAGATGGCGAGTTGGATCATCACACAGCAGAAGTATTGCGTTCAAAAATGGAAGGGAAAATTAATGATACAGATGTTCGCCATGTTTTATTAAGTCTGAAAAATCTCCATTTTATGGATAGTTCCGGGTTAGGTGTGATTCTTGGCCGATACAAACAAATTACAGCCCGTGGCGGAGACATGATTGTATGTTCCATTAATCCTGTAATCTATCGACTCTTCGAATTATCCGGCATGTTTAAAATTATTAAAGTGAAAGATTCTGAAGAAGAAGCTCTTCACATTCTGGGGGTGGCATAATGGAAAAAAGTAAGATGAATTTTATGGAATTAAATTTTGCTGCCCGCAGTGAAAATGAAGGATTTGCCCGTATTGCGGTGGCGGCTTTTCTCTCCCGTCTTCCTTTAAACCTTGATGAAATGGAAGAAATCAAAACTGTGGTGTCTGAGGCTGTTACTAATGCCATAATCCATGGGTATGAAGAGAATGAACAGGGGACAGTGATGATTTCTACTTTCTATGACCAATATGCTGTGGAAATTGTGGTTGAGGACCATGGAATCGGCATTGCAGATGTTGAGGAAGCCCGTCAACCCTTGTTTACTACTAAACCAGAATTGGAACGGTCGGGCATGGGCTTTACTATTATGGAGAATTTTATGGATGTGATGGAAATCACCAGTGAGATTGGCAGGGGAACAAGAATTAGAATGGTTAAAAATCTAGTAAAAAACGAAATGCTTTGTAATTAGGTGAATCACTATGGGAGCCAATGTAAAAAACGCGGCACACCAGTATTTATCGGATGAGAAGGTGCGACAATTAATTTCTGATAGCCAGGCAGGGGATGTGACTGCAAGGGATACCCTGGTCAATAGCAATATTCGTTTGGTCTGGTCTGTTGTCCAACGTTTTCTCAATCGGGGTTATGAGGCAGATGATTTGTTTCAAATTGGATGTATTGGCCTATTAAAGGCGATTGATAAATTTGATTTAAACTTTGAAGTAAAGTTTTCAACTTATGCTGTTCCCATGATAATTGGGGAAATCCAGCGTTTCCTCAGGGATGATGGGACGGTGAAAGTGAGCCGTTCGTTGAAAGAGTTGGCCCATAAGGTTCGCAGGGTAAAAGATGAATTATCCAAACGGTTGGGGAAATTGCCAACGGTGTTGGAAGTGGCAGAAGAAATGGGGATTACTCCTGAAGAAGTTGTCTATGCCCAGGAGGCAAATCGCCCCCCATCTTCCATTCATGAAACCGTTTTTGAAAACGATGGGGATCCTATCACGTTAATGGACCAAATCTCTGATAATGATGATGAGAAGTGGTTTGATAAGCTTGCATTGAAAGAAGCGATGAATAAACTAACAGAACGGGAAAAGTTGATTGTTTATTTGCGGTATTTTAAAGATCAGACCCAATCTGAAGTGGCGGAACGGTTAGGAATTTCTCAGGTACAAGTCTCTCGTTTGGAAAAGAAGATTTTAAAAACGATGAAAGACCAGTTTTCCAGGTGATAGAATCTCTATGAGAAACAGGCTACATTCATTTTTTTAAAAATGAATGTGGCCTTTTTTTGCCATTCCTAACTAACAAAAATGTTATTATTAGGAATGGGAAGGAGAATCAACGATGTATAAAATTATGCTTATTGAAGACGACCCACAGTTAAATGAACTTATTCAAGAAAATTTGGAGCGCTACAAATATGTGGTCTATCAACCTGAGAGTTTTTCTAATATAGTGGAGGAATTTACAAATATTAAACCTGACGTCGTTTTGCTTGATATTAACTTGCCTTATTATGACGGCTTTTTTTTATGCAGAAGTTTTCGTAAGCTGTCAAATGTTCCAATTATTATGATATCTGCACGCAGTCAAGAACTGGACCAGATTATGGCGATTGAGTTTGGAGCGGATGATTATATTACCAAACCTTTTACTTTTGAATTGCTACAGTCAAAAATTAAAGCAACAATCAGGAGAATATACGGGGAATACGCCAAGGACATGATAAAAACCTGTGTGGGTGCAATATGTATTGACGCCAAAACCCTAACTTTAACCTGTAATGAGAAAAAAGTTGAACTCAGCAAAAATGAATATAAATTGTTAAAAAAATTAATGGATCATCAAAATAAATTTGTTTCACGAGAAGAGCTAATTGGAGAAGTGTGGGATTCAGTTACATTTGTAGATGATAATACTTTGACTGTAAACATTAGCAGAATCAAAAGCATTCTTGCAAAACTAGGGTTTGAACATGTGATTAAAAGCAAAAGAGGGGTAGGGTACATGTTTAATGTTTAAACATATTTTGAAAAACTTTTTAAAAGATAGAATCCTTCTTATTGTCTTTTATCTGGCAAACATGGTTTGTATTATTTCCTTTTTTCACCTTAATGAACCTGCAAACAAGGATTTTTTCTATCCTTTATCCATCGGGATTTTTTTATTAACGATATTCCTTGTCATTGACTGGTTTCGCTATTATCAACTGAACCATGCAATTGAGAGGATGCTAAGGAATGAAGTGGTTGAATTACAACCATATACAGAGGAACAGAAAGCCTTTCACCAATTGCTAGAAAAAGTAATACGGGAACATACCAATAAATACCATGAAATGAAACAGCGAAATCAAGAGAGAATATACTTTTTATCCCATTGGATGCACCATTTAAAAACCCCTGTGTCAGTGATTGAATTAATTATGAATAAAGAAGAAACAAAGGAAACCGCTGAGGTTTTTGAAAAAATAATGCAAGAAAACAAACGGTTACATTCATCCATCGAACAAGGGCTAACAATGATACGATTAGATAGCTTCGAAAATGACTTGGAAGTGGAATCTGTTGATTTGCTTGCTTCTTTAAGAAAAATCATTAACAGGAGAAAAAGGGAATTTATTTACCAATCTATCTTTCCTTCCATTCAATGTGCGGGGAACACTCCTTGTATTGCCACTGATTCTAAGTGGAACGATATCTTACTAGACCAAATTATCTCCAACGCAATAAAGTACTCCAGTACAAAAAGTGGGAACAAAACCATCACCTTTTGTATTGAAGAAAAGGAAAATTACATAACCCTTTCTATCACTGACGAAGGGGTAGGCATTCCTTCCTATGATCTTGAACGGGTATTTCAGCCATTTTTCACCGGGGAAAATGGAAGAAAATTTATAAACTCTACAGGCATTGGACTCTATCTATGTAAAAAAATTGCTGACAAACTGGGTCAAAGAATTACTATACAATCCACAGTGTCCCAAGGTACAACGGTCACTATACGATGGGTTGCTGGGAAATACCTTACAAAAATGTAAGGTATTTTTAGCATATACGATGGATGAGATTCTTTATGTAACTTAGGATGTTGTTAAAGGCCAGTTACAAAAGGGGGAGAAACCATGGTCATTTTAGAGGCAAGGAACATTGTAAAAACCTATGGAGAGTTAGGTGGTGAAGGGTCTACTACTGCATTAGGTGGAGTGAGCCTTTCCATTAATAAAGGAGAGTTCATTGCAATTATGGGCCCTTCTGGAAGCGGGAAAACAACGTTGCTTAACCTATTGAGTGGAATTGATAAGCCTACTTCAGGTGAAGTTGAAATTGAGGGGGAAAAAATAAGTACCATGACAGGTGGAAAATTAGCCCTTTTTCGCCGTAAACAATTAGGTTTCGTGTTCCAGGACTTTAACTTGTTAGACAGCTTAACAGTAAAAGAGAATATCATCCTGCCCATGGTACTGGAAAAGAAAAGCGTAGCTGAAATGGAAGAGAAAGTGAATCAGCTTGCAAGCCTGTTTGAAATCGAACCCATCCTGGAAAAATACCCCTACAGTATATCTGGTGGGCAACAACAACGAACGGCGGTTTGTCGGGCACTGGTGAACCAACCGAGTATTATTTTTGCGGATGAACCAACGGGGAATTTGGATTCTAAATCTTCAGCCATTATCATGGATTGTTTTGAAAAAATAGTCCATGAGCTTTCTACTACAGTGGTCCTTATTACTCACGACATTTTTGCTGCTAGTTATTGTCAGAAAGTGGTGTATATCAAAGATGGCTTAATCCATTCCAACATTGTAAAAAAAGGCAACCGTAAAGAGTTCATTAATCAAATTATGGACAACCTTGCTGTTTTAGGGGGAAAAACCCATGTCTTTTAACCAAATTGTGTGGAAAATGGCAAAGGTGAATTATAAAAAATACATTTTTTATTTATTATGTAACATTTTTGCAGTCATGTTTTTATTTATGTTTTCGACGATTTTTTTTAATGAAGCATTTATTCAAGTATTAAAAGATCCACAACAAACCCTTCCCATTATTGGACTTATTGTTTTTTCTGTCTTTTTCATTACATATGCCCATAATATTTTTATCAAAAACAGGAGAAGTGAATTTGGACTATTTATTACATTAGGGATGTCTAACCGTGATATTGCCAAATTGTTATTGCTGGAAAATGGAGTGATTGCCCTTGTTTCAATTTTGTGCGGCATTTTGGGAGGGACAGTATTTTCAAAACTATTCTTTTTAATTTTAATCAATAGTGTAGGTTTACCAAATGTTCCTTTTCGTTTAAATAGCGACATGTTCACCTACGCGATTCTTTCTTTTTTATTCATTTTTACGCTGGCAATCGCGACATCCCTTTACCATATCCTAAAAGGAAATGTGATTGATAATTTAAAAAGCGAGAAAGTTGCAGATACCATAATAAAAAGTCCATCATTGGGCGTAGTTGGACTGGTTATGCTCATTGGATCTATTGCGGGAAATTATTTTAGTACCACAGTTTACTATGAAGATGCCTATATGCCTCTCTGGTTAACATTAACACTTCTTGGATTGTATTTTTCACTTTCTCAGATTACAAGTTTTTTAATTGATGTTTTTAAAAAAAATAAGGGGTTTTATTATCCTCGGCTTTTGTTTCTGACTAATCTAGATTACAAATTTAAACAGCTAACGTCGATCCTTATGTTAGTGACGACGATGATTATGATTACTATTTTTTATTGTACGATATCAATCATTGTTAATAAGTTTGGTGAAAGGGAAATAGTAGAACGTAATCCTTATGATATCGCATTTTACCAAACAGAGAATGAAGACAATTTGAGTGTCGAAGAAATTAATTCAATGATTGACAAAAAGGAAAATCCTCTACAAGAACATAATATAATACCCTTCTATAAATTAACTCAGAAACATCCTTATATGGAGTCGGCAGCGGTGTATACATTTATGCCAGTGGATCATTTTAATAGATTAACGAACAATGATATTAAATTGCAGGACAAGGAATTTGTGTATTACATAAATCGGAATCCAGAACCTGGAACTACTGATCGAAATGATTTTGAATACGGTCTTAGCTTAGAACTGGGTAATGAAAATATTAGCTATAAATATAAGGAGAAAATAGTAAAACAACATATTAATCAATTTGATTTTGATAATGATACCATTTTTCTTGTAAGCAATTCTGAATTCCAGGAATTAAAAAAGAATCCGGGTGGTTTTGAGGGAACCATTCATTTGATCAATGTAGCCAATTGGAAAGAGTCGGGGGATACTGTTGATAAACTGAAAAAAAGTTTAAAAACAGAAGAAAGGGCTTATCCCTTTTATTTTAAAATAGAACTGAATAATATAAACAAGATGGTAAATGGTATGCCACTTTTCGTGACCATATTTGCAAGTGTTGTTTTTTTTCTAGGTTCTTGTATCCTATTGTATTTGAATTTATTTTCTCGAATTGATGAAGAAAAGGCGAAGTATACTAAGCTTCATCATATAGGGATTACTGCTGAGAATGTAAAGCAAATTATTTCAAGGGAGATAACAACCCTATTTTTTGTTCCAACCATTGTTGGCAGTACAATCGCATTCCTTTACATCATAGGTGCGGCACAAGATGATGGCAATGGTGGCGTGTTGAAAAATCCTGAAATCCTTTTATACTTTTTCATCGTTACTGGCATCTATCTGGTGATCCAATTGGGATTTTTCATTTATGCCAGGAGAAAAATGTATTTCCAACTGGCGAAATGAGGGAATGGGCACTGAAAAGTGCCTTTTTTTTTGTATCGAAAATTTTATTTGGGAAACATTAGGCGAAAGAAGTAAAGAGAGAAAGGAGTAATTAAGATGTTTAAAAAGAAATTAAGCCTTCTTTTTTTGGGGTTTATTCTAACTTTCAATGGAGTGCTATCAATTAAAGCCATTGATAAAAAAGATTTTTCACTAGAAAAAAGTTATCATGACTTAGGGTATAAATCTGTAGAAGATGCAATTTATGAAACTGAAAATTACTTTAAAAGAAAATTGCCTATACCCGGTAAGTTGCCTCCATTATATTTTACCCATTCTTTCGGAAGATCTCATAAGGTAGATGGTGACCCAAACAATGGACTTGAAATTGTGTACTTAAATGTAGAACAACATTTCAATTACATAATTAATGTTCGACCTGCAAAATATGGAATGAAATATAATTCTGATATAGATACAAAGGTTCGGTTAAAGGATGGTACACAAGCATATTATCATACATTTGCAAAGGGTCGTGTGGTTGTGTTTACTTTTGAAAAAGAGGGTTGGATTTATACCTTAAGCCTTGAGAAAAAATTAGTGAAAAATGCCATTGCTACTTTAACAGAAATTGCTAATTCTGAACCAAAAAAAGAAGAACTGGAATTAGACCCTTACCACCCCATGGGTGTAAGAGGACTTGTCCCTATTGATGTTTCTGTTTTACAATTTGAAAATCACCTTCATCAGGATGTCATGTTACCCCAATACATTCCTTTTCTTCCTACACATTCCGGTAGTTTTTATAATAAAACAGCTAAAATAATTCAAATTGGTTACTTAAACCAAAAAACAAATGAAAGATTTGATATGTTTGTCTACTTTAATCCAGAACAAAAAGTTAGAGAAGGAAAAAATGCTAAATTAATAAAATTAGATAATGGTTTGAGGGTTGTTTATAATCATATAAAAGAATCTCACAAAGATTCTATGAGGTTTAAAAAAGGGGATTTACTTTATTATTTAACAATAACGAAAAACAATCGTGAAGAAAAGTTAGGTGAATTGATAAAAATAGCTAATTCGTTGAAATAAATTTGATTCTTTAGCATCTTTAATTACATACTTTCTCCTCATCTGACAAATACTAGAAAGAAACTTGTTGTACATTGGAGGTGAGGACATGGAACAAGAAATACCACGAATTTACCTCAAATTGCGTCCGAAAATATACAGTCCTCCAGGGCAGAGAATCTATTTGCACCAGCTTGCTGATTTTATATTGGACTCCAATCGGTATAAACAGGATGAATTAAAAAATTTACTGGTGTATGTTCCACGGCCAGAAGACGGAAATCGTATTGTCATTGATTTAATCCATGTAATCCATCTTTTGCGAAAGGTAGATTCATCCTTTGATATCCAATCTGTAGGTCATGACCAGACCCTTGTCCATGTTTATGATGTAAAGAAAAAGCCGAATTTCTTGGTTGTGCTTTTTGTCTGGTTTACCCTGTTTATTGGCTCTGGATTAGCGATTATGAACTTTCATGTGGATGTAAGCATGAAGGAAGTTCATCAGCGTATTTATCAGCTGGTTACAGGCCAGGAGGTACAGCATCCTTATATAATTCAGATTCCTTATTCCATTGGGATTGGCATTGGCATGTTAATGTTTTTCAACCATGTATTTCGCAAACGATTTAATGAAGAACCTAGCCCACTGGAAGTTGAAGTGTTTTTATATGAACAAAACGTGGATCAATATACCCTTGTGGAACAAATGGGGCAGGATCAGAAAAAATGATTTTGAATAGTATATTGCTTATGATTTTTGGCCTTAGTGGCGGGTTGTTGGTGGGCGCGGGATTTGTTGCTTTATTATCGGTGCTAGACATTATTCCCCGGATGATTCAGATTATTGGTTCGAAAGAATATACTTTTCTCTTTCAATGGACGGTCATTCTGGGCCCTATTTTTTTTACAGTACTGGATTTCTTTCCAACGTCCGTGTATTTTTCAGAAAAGGTTCTTGCGATCCCCGGCCTTTTTATGGGGATTTTTGTTGGGCTATTGGCAGCAGCCTTAACAGAAGTGCTGAATGTGATTCCCATATTAACAAGGAGAATGCATTTGTTTGAATATATCTACTTTTTTATTCTGGCTATTGCCCTTGGCAAAACCCTGGGATCTCTCTTTCACTGGTTAATTTATGTGCCCTAATTTACTGAAAAAATCCGCACTTCTAGGAATACTCATTCTGGTGGAAAAGGGTTGTAAGAGGGGTTTTATTATGTTAATGTTAAAGTAATAGAGAAGCAACTGGTGGGGTGGTTTGCCAGTTGCTATTTTTGATTCCATATACGCATGGGCATATTTAGAGGAGGGACCCTATGTATTTGCACGGAACAAGTAAAATAAATGATCAAGGGCACTTAGAAATCGGCGGTTGTGATACTGTTGAATTAGCGAAACAATTTGGTACCCCGCTATTTGTCTATGATGAGGAATTAATTCGTGAAAAATGCCGTGCCTATATTCAAGCATTTAAAAAAACCAAATTTTCCTTTCAGGTAGCTTATGCTAGTAAAGCCTTTATGTCAATGGCTATGTGCCAATTATGCGAAGAAGAAAATCTTTCCCTTGATGTAGTATCAGGAGGGGAGTTATATACAGCACTAAAAGCAGGATTTCCTCCAGAACGAATTCATTTCCACGGCAATAATAAAACCTTAGAAGAAATGGAATTTGCCATGGATGCCAATATTGGTTGTTTTGTTGTAGACAACTTCTATGAATTAGAAGTGTTGCATGAAATCGCTGTGAAAAAAGAACGGGATGTATCCATTCTTCTTCGTTTAACCCCAGGGATTGAAGCACACACCCATGATTACATTTCCACAGGGCAGGATGATTCTAAATTTGGTTTTACTGTGTCCAATGGCCTTGCTTTAGAAGCCATTAAATTAGCCTTAAGCAAATCCAATTACCGTTTGTTAGGTATTCATTCCCATATTGGATCTCAGATTTTTGAGACCACAGGCTTTGTATGTGCGGTACAAGTTCTTGGGGATTTCTTAATCCATGTTCGCAAAGAAACAGGATATGCTGTAAAAGTCTTAAATTTAGGTGGAGGGTTTGGCATTCGTTACACAGCGGAAGATGATCCCCTGCCTGTTGAAAAATATATTACTGAAATTACTGAAGAAGTAAGGCGCCAATTTAAGGCGATGGATTATCCATTACCGGAAATTTGGATTGAGCCAGGGAGAAGTATTGTTGGGGAGGCAGGGACTACCCTTTATCGCGTTGGTTCCATTAAAGAAATTCCTGGCATTCGTACCTATGTAGCCGTAGATGGTGGTATGACTGACAATATTCGTCCTGCATTATATGGGTCAAAATATGAGGTTATGTTGGCCAACCGCGCCAATGCTGCCAATGAGAAAGAAGTGTCTATTGCAGGAAAATGCTGTGAGAGTGGGGATATGCTAGTATGGGATGCTTCAATCCCAAGAGCAGAATCAGGGGATATTCTGGCTATATCTTGCACAGGGGCCTATGGGTATGCAATGGCAAGTAATTATAACCGGATTCCACGCCCGGCCGTTGTATTTGTGAAAGATGGAGAAGCCAAACTAGTGATCGAACGGGAATCCTACGAAGACCTTGTGAAAAACGACCAACCCTTAAAACGATTGATCAACTCATAAAGGTAATAAAAAAAGGTAGGGGATTCCCCTGCCTTTTTTAGTCCTTAAAGTTGTTCTTTAATTTTGGCAGCGATGGATTGGTAATCCTGGGCCGCATACTTATCCATGTTGTTGGCCCATTTTGCACTGAATCCGTCCTGTTTTCCATAACGTGGAATCAAATGGACATGGTAATGGAATACGGTTTGTCCAGCAGTTTCACCATTGTTGTTTACCATATTTAATCCTAATGGATTGTAAGCTTCTTTAATAGCATTGGCCAGCATAGGGATGGCCTTAAAAAGGTTTTGTGCAATTTCTGGCGTTAGAGCGAAAATGTCTTGCTTATGATCTTTTGGAATGATCAGGGTATGACCTTCCGTGACCTGGCTAATATCAATGAAGGCCAGAATATGTTCATCCTCATATACTTTTGCGGAGGGGATATCACCCTGGATGATTTTGCAGAAAATACAATTTGGATCATGTGCCATTTCGTTGTTTTCATCCTTTCCCATAATAAATTAAAGGTTTTCATCATTTTACCATAGTTTAACTCAAAAATAGGAAGTGTTGTCAATGTTTGATTTTGCAATCATCGGTGGCGGAATTGTTGGACTGGCAACAGGGGTTGCCCTTGTGCGCCGCCAGCCAGATTCCCGGATCGTTATCATCGAAAAAGAAAATAAAGTAGCTGCCCATCAAACGGGACATAACAGCGGTGTAATCCATTCAGGCATTTATTATAAACCTGGCAGTTTAAAAGCTCGCTTTGCCCGGGAAGGCAATGAAAGAATGGTACGATTTTGCGAAGAACAAGGGATTCATTATGAACGGTGCGGCAAAGTCATTGTTGCTACGGAACCTTCTGAACTCCCCCTTTTAGAGAATTTATATAAAAGAGGAAAAGAGAATCAATTGTCCATTCGCATGTTAACAGGGGAAGAAGTGAAAGAAATTGAACCCCATGTGAAAGGGTTAGCCGGGATTCATGTTCCCTCCTGTGGCATTGTAGATTATCAAGAAGTAGCAAAAGCCTATGCCCGCATCATTGAAGAACACGGGGGAGAAATCAGTTTAAATACCACAGTAACTGGCATTCAAGAACAGGCAGATATGGTAACTGTTCAAACGAACAAGGGAGAGATTCAGGCCCGTTATTTGATTAATTGTGCCGGGTTACATAGTGACAGGATTGCCCATTTATGTGGGGTAGAAACCCATATGAAAATTGTTCCTTTCCGTGGTGAATATTATGAATTAGCCTCAGGGAAAAAAAGTTTGGTGAAACATTTGATTTATCCTGTGCCCAATCCTGATTTTCCCTTTTTAGGAGTCCATTTTACCCGCATGGTAAATGGGGAAATTCATGCTGGTCCTAACGCGGTTCTCAGTTTTAAACGGGAAGGGTATTTAAAAAAGGATATGAATATGAAAGACCTGGGGGAAGTGCTGGTATACGGGGGGTTCTGGCGTTTGGCCACTAAAAATATCAAAGAAGGAGTGAAGGAAATGGTTCGCTCCATGAGTAAAAAGGCTTTTCTGAAAAGTTTGCAACGTTTAATTCCCGAATTAAAAATGAATGATATCGTACCGGCAGAAGCAGGGGTTCGGGCTCAGGCCATTTTAAAGGATGGGAAAATGGTGGATGATTTTGCGATTTTCACAGGAAAACGCTCCTTGCATGTATGCAATGCCCCATCTCCTGCAGCTACCGCATCTCTGATGATTGGAGAAGAAATCGCCAACAGGGTTCTCCATGAAAAATAAAATGATTATTAAGGGATTAACCATTTACGGGGAGCAAGGGATTTTAGAGGAACATGATCTCCTCCTGGAAGATGGATTGATTCATAGGATTGCCCGGGACCTTCATGATGCTGAAGCCTGGGAGTTTTCTTTTCCTTCTTCTTATCATCTCATTCCCGGGCGTATTGATTTGCATATCCATGGGGCAGGTGGTGCTGATGTGATGGATGGGACACAGGAGGCTTTCGCCACCATAGCCAGGAAGTTGCCGGAAGAAGGGGTGACTGGTTTTTTAGGGACAACGATGACCGAATCTGTCCCCAAAATTGAAAAAGCATTACAAACTGGATGGGAATATACCAATGATCAAGTAGAAAAAGGGGCCATCTTTTTAGGCTTTCATTTAGAAGGGCCCTTTTTATCCCCTTTACAATCAGGGGCCCAATCTAAGGAACATCTTCTTCCACCGGATCTTCCCCTCTTTCAACGCTGGCAAACGCTATCGGGCAATTCCATTCGCCTTGTTACCCTGGCTCCGGAATTGCCCGGTGCTCTTCCTTTCATATATTATTTACAAGATACAGGTGTAGTGGCTTCTATTGGCCATTCCAATGCTACTTATAATGAAGCACTCCTGGGAATCAAGGAAGGGGCGACCCATATTACCCATCTGTTTAATGCTATGACCGGGTTGCATCATCGGGATCCGGGGGTAGCAGGGGCAGGCTTGTTTCAGCAAGAAGTAAAGGTAGAAATGATTGCTGATGGCATCCATGTCCATAAGGAACTTATGAATCTGGCTTACCGTATAAAAGGAAGAGATGGTTTCATTCTGGTGTCTGATGCCATGCGAGCAAAATGCATGGGGGATGGCCACTATGAATTAGGGGGCCAGGAAGTTACTGTTTTAGGTGAAAAAGCTACATTAAAAAACGGAACTCTTGCCGGTAGTGTTTTAAAACTGGATGAAGGGGTTAAAAGGATGATAGAGGAATCTATTTGTACCTTAGAAGATACCATTTACCTCACTTCTGTAAATCCAGCGAAACAATTAAATTTATATCATCGAAAAGGGAGCATAGCACCAGGAAAAGATGGGGACCTGGTGGTGCTTGATGACCAATATGATGTTGTGTTAACCCTGTGTGGTGGAAAGGTTGTTTATCAAAGGTAAGGGGGGATTGACCAAATGCCCATTGGAAAAGGTGTAAAAGAGGTATTTGCCCGTTTCTTTGAAGATCCTACCCGGGATAAGTTAAGGGAAATCTTGCAAATCAATACGGGAGAAGAAGATTTTTTAGATTTTAAGGCCATGTGGCCTGATAATGCCAAATTAGCGAAACATATTCTGGCTTTTGCCAATTCCGGTGGAGGTTGTCTTGTGGTTGGGGTAAGCCAGCAAGGGGATGGTTCTCTCCATGCTGATGGCCTTTCTGATGAACATTTCATGGATAAAGCCATGATTAGCCAGAAAACGAAAAAATATTTGCCAGGCTGGTTAAATTATAATATCTATGATTTTCATTATGTGGAGAGTGAATATGCCAGCATTCGAGGGAAAAAGTTCCAGGTCGTCCTGGTGGAAGATGACCCTCAGCACATTCCTTTTGTGGCTAAAACAGCAGGGGATAAGGTAAGAAGCGGGGCGATTTATGTGCGGAGCGGAACGGAATCCATTGAAGCCTCTTATGAAAAAGTACAACAAATGATTAACCGGAGAATTGAAACAGGATACTCTACTTCCAAGGAAATGGATTTGCAAGAGCATTTAAAACAATTAAAAGTGTTATACTCCCAACTTGTAAAAGTGAAAAATGTGCCTGCTACTGAACCTCTAGTAATAGAACAAAGAGGGGAAGAGAGTTTCGAAGAATTCATTTCCAGGATGATAAAATGTAAGAAAAAGAGAATAGAGGGATTTCTTGATATAGAAGAATAATGAATGTCGGATTTTTTTCACTTTTTTTTCAGCCAAATGGATTAGAATGGTCGTAAAATGGAATTTGGACGGAAGGATTTGAAAAAGATGCAAATCTTATTGGCGGAAGATGACCGGAAATTAGGAAACCTCATTGCTCACATGTTGCAAAAGGAAAAGCATAGTGTGGATTGGGTGCAAAATGGGGAGGATGCTTTTGATTACGCCATTTCCACCAATTATGACATCCTTATTCTCGATTGGATGATGCCAGGGGATTCTGGTGTAAACGTTTGCAGAAGGTTACGAAATGTAGGGCATCAAACACCCATTCTTATGTTAACAGCTAAGGATACTTTAGACGATCGGGTACAGGGTCTGGATTCTGGCGCTGATGATTATTTAGTAAAACCCTTTGAATTTGCCGAACTTTTTGCCCGGTTAAGAGCTTTATCCCGTCGCGCAGCCATACCTTTAAAAGAAGAAACCATTACCATAGGGGATTTGGAATTACAGTGCAATAGCCATTCCCTTTATCGCAATGGGGAAGAAATTCAATTAACCCCAAGGGAATTTCAATTGCTTGAATTGCTGGCACGTAATCGGGGACAGGTGATTCCCCGGGAAGTGATTTATGAACGGGTGTGGGGGTATGAGGCAGATGTGACCAGCAATACCATTGATGCCTTTGTTCGTTTATTGCGTAAAAAAATTGATCGACCCGGTCAGAAGAAGCTTATTTCTAATGTGCGCGGTGTCGGATATAAGTTAGAGGTTTGATTTTATGTTTGTAAAAATCAGAAACCGTTTGACTATCCTATATACTAGCGTCATGGCCATTTTTTTGCTTGCATTCGTGATTATGAGTTATGTGATGCTTTCAACAACAATCTATAAAAATCGAGTGAGTGAAATACAAAAATTCATTGACCATGAGATTGTAAAGCATAGAAATGAGTTAATCCTTATTCCTAATAAAGATGACGATGATGAACATGAAGATGATGACCAATCAGACCTGCGCAAAAATAATCTTTATTTCTACTATTTAGTGAGCAGTAATGGACAATTTATGGGTGGAACAGAACAAGAATATGATTCTGTGGCCCGGGAAGAAATTCTGAAAAAGGTATCAGGCTGGATTCCGAAAGAAGACGTTCGCTTTGAAGAAGTTAAAACAAGTGATGGAGCCAAATATTTAGCACTGTCGGGGTTGCCTGTATATAATGTGTTTGGCGAATATGTCGGGGTTATTTATACGGGAATGGATTTAACAGACCAGCATCGTGTGTTGCAGGTTTACATGGTTATTTCCATTATTCTCTCTATAATTTTTCTTATTTTAGCTGCATTTCTTGGACATTATTTAACGGGGAAAACTATGGTTCCCATTATGCAATCTTTTGCCCGCCAGCGAGAGTTTGTGGCAGATGCTTCCCATGAACTTCGTACCCCTCTCAGTATCCTTCAATCGTCCATTGAGGTTGTTGAGTCCGAAGAGGAAAATCAGTTAAATGATTTTTCTCGCCAGGTTTTGGAGGATATGAAAGACGAAGTAGGGCGCATGAGCAAACTTGTAGGTGATTTATTAACTCTAGCCCGGGCTGATTCCGGTACCCTTGAGTTAAACCGGGAATCTTTCGATCTGCGAATGGTGGCAGATCAGGTGGCTAGAACGTTACAACCCATAGTGGCCAAAAAGGAACAAACCTTCACTTTAACGGGTGATGAGATGATTCCTGTTTTTGCGGATCGGGAGAGAATTACCCAACTTTTGTATATCCTATTAGATAATGCAATGAAATACACCCCGGAAAAAGGAGGCATCTCCCTGGGAATTGAAGCATCGGGAAAAGGAATTCAAATCATTGTGAAAGACAATGGAGTTGGGATGACGCCACAACAGGCGGAACGAATTTTTGACCGTTTTTATCGGGTGGATAAAGGCCGTTCCCGGGAAATGGGGGGGACAGGTTTAGGTTTATCCATCGCAAATTGGATTGTTACCGCTCATGGGGGAACCATTCAAGTGCAAAGTAACGTAGGAAAGGGAAGTACATTTACAATCGCATTGCCCATCCAGGATAAGGAGCACAAGTTACAGTAAGGAGAGGTTTACTACATGGTTCTTCGTAAACAATTTGTACTGGTATTATTTTTACTTTTCATTGTAATGAGTTTTTCAGGCGTGGCATTCGCTGAAGCCCAGGGAGAAACCCCTTTTCGAGATATTGAAGATCCGATAGAAAGTATTGGAGAGTTTTTCGGGTGGGTTACCTTAGGGGTTTCTGTTGTTGGAGCAGCTTCTTTATTTTTCTTTCGTAAAGGATTGGCTAAGTTTAAAAATGCAGCACCAGAGATGAAAGATATGTTAAAATCAGGGGCGACTGTCATGAGAAAATGGCATTTCCCTTTAGGGCTCATCGCCTTTGGAATTGCTATAATCCATGGGGTAATGATGTTTTTCCATGAAAAGGAATTGGAAATGAACGAATGGACCGGGATGGCTACCCTGGGAATGATGGTGATTGCTGTTATTCTCGGCATCGTATTGGCATTGAAAAAGAAAATGTCTCCTGGTATGCGCCGGGTACATTCCGTGATTTTCATGATTGCTGGGGCAGTGGCATTTTTTCACATCGTCGCCTAAAAGGTTCAGCCGCTATTTCAAAGAAATAGCGGCTTTTTAATATCTCGATAGTAAAAAACATGAAAAATATTGTCGATTGAACAGAGAAATGATAAACTTTAATCTATCAAATCGTATGTTAAATGGAGAATTATTTCATGAATCCATTAAAAAAATATGAAAAAAAGGTTTTTTTCTTAATCGTTTTTGCAATTATCATATTTATTTGTATTCGTTTTTTCCAACAGGAATTACATATAGCGTTTAAATCTGAAAACTTTCTCTCAATCCATACCCTGTTAGAATTATTTAGTATTGCTGTTTCCGCAACTGTGGCACTGCAGGCCTGGTTGTTATTTCCCCATAATTTATCCCAACATCGTCTTCTCATTGGGGCAGCCTTTCTTTCTGTGGGGTTTTTAGATTTGTTTCATACATTGTCCTATCATGGAATGCCATTCTTTTTTACGGAAAGTTCAGCTGAGCTAGCGACCTGGTATTGGTTATTTGCCAGGGGAACGGAAACTGTTGCCATTCTATATATTATGATTCGGAAAGACCGGGAAGTTTCATTTGTACAGAAACGATGGTATTTTATCATTTCCTTTGTTTATACAGCTATTTTTGTTTTTGGGGTTATGATTTGGAGGGATTGGCTTCCTGATTTAGTGATTGAAGGACAGGGAGTTACCAGGTTAAAATTTGCTGGGGAAGTCATGATTTGCATAGGCCATTTTATTGCTATTCTCCTGGCTTTAATAAGTTATCGGCAAATAAAAAGAGCGGCCTTATTGCCTTTACTGACAGCGTTTTTCTTTTTATTAATTGCTGAAGTTGAATTTACCCAATATAAAAGCATTTATGATTTGGATAATCTATTAGGTCATATTTATAAAATTGTGGGTTATTATTACTTATTAAAAGGGATTTATCTGGCAACCCTTGAGGAGCCTTTTAAGAAAAGACGGGAAGCGGAAGAAGCATTACGGAATAGTGAAGAAAATTTGAAATCCATTACATCTACTATGGGGGAAGGGGTTTTTGTTCTCAATAACGAGATGCGGGTAACTTTTCTTAATCCTGAAGGGGAACGGTTGTTAGGTTGGACTCAGGAAGAATTGCTAGGGAAAAAGATGCATTTAATGATTCATTATCAACGGCCTGACGGTACTTATTATCCTGAAGATGAGTGTCCCTTAAACGAAACTTTCAATTTTGGAAGAACATATCGGACTGAAGAGGATTTATTTATCCGTAAAGGTGGACAGTCCTTTCCTGTCGCTTATGTGACAACCCCGATTATTCGAAATGGAGAAGTGACAGGGAGTGTTACTGTATTCCGGGATATATCCGATTTAAAGAGAACGGAACAGGTGATCCATCAATTGTCCTATCACGATGGGTTGACAGGATTGCCTAATCGGTTATTATTCAATAACAGTTTAAAGGTAGCCCTTGATTATGCTTGCCGTAACCATGAAGTGCTGGCTGTTTTGTTTCTTGATTTAGATCGGTTTAAAAATATAAATGATTCTTTAGGCCATTCCTTCGGTGATTTATTATTGCAAGAAGTGGCCAATCGTTTGAAAAATGTTCTGGGTGAACGGGATATCGTTTCTCGCCTTGGTGGGGATGAGTTTACTATTTTATTGTCCGATATTATCCATCCTCAGGATGCGGGACGAATTGCTTCGAAAATATCTGAAGAACTGGTAAAACCTTATCATATTGCCGGCTCGGAGATTTATATCTCTGCTAGTATGGGAATTAGTTTATTCCCTTTTGATGGGGATAACCCTGTGATGTTGTTGCGCAATGCTGATATCGCTATGTATCGTGCTAAAGAACAGGGACGAAACAGTTATCAATATTTCACCCCGGATATGAAAAACAGTGCTCTGGAACAAATTGAATTGGAAAACCATTTGCGAAGGGCACTGGAACGTAAAGAGTTTGTGGTTTATTACCAGCCCCAAATTGATATTCCTTCTGGCGCTCTGGTAGGTATGGAAGCTTTAATCCGCTGGAATCGAAAAGGACAGGAAATCATTTCCCCTGATATTTTCATTCCCCTGGCTGAGGAAACAGGGATGATTATTTCAATTGGAGAATGGGTGTTACGCCAGGCATGCCTGCAAAATAAATCCTGGCAGGAGGCTGGATTTGAACCATTAAGGGTATCCGTTAATCTTTCCCCTCAACAATTTTTACAGCGGGATCTTGTAAAAAATGTGAAAAAAATTCTTGAAGAAACAGGATTAGAAGCAAAGTATTTAGAATTAGAAATAACAGAAGGTGTAGCATTGAAGAATGAGACCCAGGTTATCGATACTTTGCACAGGTTGAAAGATTTAGGAATCGAAATATCCTTTGATGATTTTGGAACCGGATATTCATCCTTAAATTATTTAAAGAAATATCCCATCCATACATTGAAGATTGATCGGTCCTTTATTAAAGATATTCCCGCTAACCATGAAGACGCAATGATTGCGACTTCCATTATTGCTATTGCCAAAAGTTTAAATATGGAAGTCATCGCAGAAGGAGTGGAAACGGAAAATCAAAAAGATTTTCTGTTAAACAGCGGATGTAATATTATGCAGGGGTTCCTATTTGGAAAACCTATGGAAGCAAAGGAAATTACAAAATTGCTTACCGAAAAAGTTGGATAAAGAAAATTTGGATTGAAGGAGTGTTTGCATAATGGCAAAACAAGGGAAAATTACCATGGAAAATGGCAAGGAAATTGTGATTGATTTATTTGAAAAAGATGCCCCTAACACAGTGGCTAACTTTGAAAAATTAGCAAATGAAGGCTTTTATAATGGCCTAACTTTCCATCGGGTAATCCCAGGATTCGTAGCTCAAGGGGGTTGTCCTCGCGGAAATGGAACGGGTGGCCCAGGGTATACCATTAATTGTGAAATTAACCCTAACAAACATGAGCGGGGCACTTTAGCGATGGCTCATGCAGGCCGCAATACAGGCGGCAGCCAATTCTATATTTGTTACGAACCACAACCCCATTTAGATGGCATGCATACTGTATTTGGCAAAGTTGTATCTGGCATGGAAGAAGTAGATCAATTTCGTGGCCAGGACCGCATGCAAAAAGTAGAAGTTTATGAAGCATAATCATAGACAGTAGGTCTATGTTGCGGTATACTGAACTGTAAATCCTTCAGGGCGGGGTGAAATTCCCGACCGGCGGTGATAGTCCGTGAACTGAGGCTAATTGGCCAAGGTTGATCCGGTGAAATTCCGGAACCGACAGTATAGTCTGGATGGGAGAAGGATAACGGTACCTGTCGTGTGTATATATACCGGTATTTTTTTCGAAATTTGAGCCCTAAGGGTGGTTTAGAAATAAACCACTATTAGGGCTTTATTTTTTCTTTACATAAAAGGAGGGGGAGAATGGAAGATCATCAATACATGAATCTTGCTTTATCATTAGCAGGAGCAATGAAAGGTCAAACAAGCCCTAATCCTATGGTTGGTTGTGTCATTGTGAAAGATGGCAGAGTGGTTGGGGTTGGAAGCCACTTACAGGTAGGGGGGCCCCATGCGGAAATTCATGCCTTAGCAATGGCTGGGGATGAGGCAAAGGGAGCTACTGCCTATGTTACCCTTGAACCATGCAGCCATTATGGGAGAACGCCTCCTTGTTCTGATGCTTTAATTCGTGAGGGAATACAAAAGGTAGTTGTCGCAGCCCTTGACCCTAATCCCCTTGTTGCCGGCAGAGGGATTAAGAAATTACAAAATGCGGGCATTGAAGTGGTGACCGGGGTGTTAGGGGAAGAAGCAACTCGATTAAATGAAGTATTCAATACCTTTATTACAAAAAAACGCCCTTTTGTCACTGTGAAAACCGCAAGCACCCTGGATGGAAAAGTAGCCACAGAAACCGGGAGCAGCCGTTGGATTACAGGGGAAGATGCCCGTTTGGATGTCCATCGCATGAGAAATCACCATGATGCCATCCTTGTAGGGGTAAATACGGTGATTACGGATGATCCCCAATTGACCACTCGTTTGCCAGAAGGGGGAGGGAAAAACCCCATTCGTATCATTATGGATACCACACTCCGTATACCTATGCAATCCCGTGTCATCATAGATGGGGAGGCTCCTACATGGATTATCACTACAGACCGGGCAGATGAAGAGAAAAAAAGTCAGCTAGAACAACAGGGAATTCGGGTTTTTTCTACAGGAGAGGAACCGAAAGTCCATGTGAATAAACTGTTAGAGATTTTAGGCAAAGAAATGGTTTCTTCTCTTCTGGTTGAAGGGGGAAGCCAGATTAATAGTGCTTTTCTTCATGGAAGAGCTATTGATAAAGTGATTTCTTATGTTGCCCCCAAGTTAGTGGCAGGCCAGGGCGCCCCCACTCCCTTTGGCGGAATGGGAATTGAAGAAATGGGAAGTGCTGTTCCGGTGAAAGACATTCATGTGGATATGTTAGGACAAGATATAAAAATAACTGGATATCCAGATTGGGGTGAAGTGTAATGTTTACAGGTATTGTAGAAGAAATAGGGCATATCCGCCGCATTCAACGGGGGGAATTATGGATTGCTCTAGAAATCTCCGCGAAAAAAGTCCTTTTAGGCGTGAAATTAGGAGATAGCATTGCTGTGAATGGTACCTGTTTAACTGTCACCTCTTTTACAGCTAGTACCTTCACGGTGGATGTCATGCCGGAAACGATGAAGAAAACCAGTCTCGTTTCCCTTGGCATTGGATCTCCAGTTAATTTGGAAAGGGCCATGGCAGCCGGAGACCGCTTTGGCGGCCATTTTGTATCTGGTCATGTGGATGGAACAGGAATCATTAAAGGGAAGAAACCTTATGGAAATGCAGTCCTTGTTATCATTGAAGCCAGTGAAGATATTTTGCGGTATGTGATACCCAAAGGATCCGTTTCCATTGATGGAATTAGTTTAACAGTAGTAGATACTGACTCTTCAACGTTGACTGTATCTATTATTCCTCATACTCTGCAAGAAACCGTACTGAAATATAAAAATTCAGGGGATGTTGTCAATTTAGAATGTGACATGATTGGCAAATATATCGAACGATTTATTCTTTTAAGGGAGAACAAAGATAAGAAAAAATCCTCATCCTTAACAGAGGAATTCCTTATAGATAACGGTTTTATGTAAAATAGAAAGGTGTGAATGGAATGTTCCATACAATAGAAGAAGCAATTGAAGACTTGAAAATGGGGAAACCCGTTATTGTTGTGGATGATGAGGATCGGGAAAATGAAGGGGATTTCGTCGCTCTTGCGGAAAAAACCACACCTGAAATCATTAATTTCATGGCTACCCATGGCCGTGGCTTGATTTGTGCTCCGATCACGGAAGAGAGGGCCAATGAATTGCAATTGAATCCCATGGTAGAGAACAACACAGATCGCCATGGAACAGCTTTTACTGTGTCTATTGATGAAGTATCCACTTCAACAGGTATTTCCGCCTTTGAACGGGCTAAAACGGTAGAAGCCATGGTGAATTCAAACAGTAAACCAGAGCATTTCAGACGTCCTGGGCATATTTTCCCATTGATTGCACGAAAAGGCGGAGTTTTGCGGCGGACAGGCCATACGGAAGCAGCGGTTGATTTGGCGATTCTTTGTGGGGCAAAACCTGCGGGAGTCATTTGTGAAATTATGAATGAAGATGGCACCATGGCAAGGGTGCCCCAATTAACGAAAATTGCCGAAGAATTGAATCTAAAATTAATTACCATTAAAGATTTAATTAGCTATCGCACAAAAAATGAAAAATTGGTACAAAAAGCAGCAGAAGCCCACCTTCCTTCCGAATATGGGGATTTCCGCATTATTGCTTACACCAATAAGGTAGATGGGAAAGAACACCTGGCTTTAGTTAAAGGCGAAATTACTTCGGATGAACCTGTCCTTGTGCGGGTACATTCAGAGTGCCTCACTGGAGATATTTTTGGTTCCTATCGTTGTGATTGTGGCCCTCAGCTCCATGCTGCCTTGCGCCAAATTGAGGAAGCAGGGAAAGGAGTCTTGGTTTATATGCGCCAGGAAGGCCGTGGCATTGGTTTGATTAACAAACTGAAAGCTTATCAGTTGCAAGAACAAGGCTATGATACAGTAGAAGCTAATGAAAAGTTAGGTTTTCCTGCAGACTTAAGGGAGTATGGCATCGGGGCACAAATCTTAAGTGACCTGGGTGTGAAAAAAATGAATTTATTAACGAACAATCCCCGCAAAATTAAAGGGATTGAAGGATATGGGCTTGAAGTGGTAGAAAGGGTGCCCCTTCAGGTTGGCGAAGTTGAAGCCAATGAAAAGTATTTGCAAACAAAAAAAAGCAAATTAGGCCATTTATTAAATATGTAATTGGAGGATATGAACATGGGACAAATTTTTGAAGGAAATCTTGTTGGTACAGGACTTAGAATCGGAATTGTGGTAGGACGTTTTAATGAGTTTATAACAAGCAAACTTCTTAGCGGAGCAGAAGATGCTTTAAAACGCCATGGGGTAGAGGAAAACAATGTGGATATTGCCTGGGTGCCAGGTGCATTTGAAATTCCAATCATTGTGAAAAAAATGGCGGAATCCAAAAAGTATGATGCAGTGATTGCTCTTGGTACAGTTATTAGAGGAGCAACTCCCCATTTTGATTATGTGTGCAATGAAGCTGCAAAAGGGGTTGCCAGCGTAGGGATGCAAACAGGGATTCCTACCATTTTCGGAGTCTTAACTACAGATTCTATTGAACAAGCCATTGAACGTGCAGGTACAAAAGCCGGAAATAAAGGATGGGATTGTGCGGTATCAGCTATTGAAATGGCCAATTTAACCCGTTCCTTTTCCTAGCAAGTAATCTCGGAGAGGAGATGACTTCTTGTTTAATTTTGATTTAGATACTTTATTGTTTCGTATTCTTGCCTTTACGATCGCCTTCTCCATTCATGAATGGGCCCATGCTATGGTGGCCTATGGATTTGGGGATGATACGGCAAAGCGCATGGGGAGACTTACGCTGAATCCGATTAGCCATCTGGATCCCTTAGGCTTAATTATGATTTTATTCGGCCCTTTCGGGTGGGCAAAACCTGTTCCTTTTAATCCCTATAATCTGCGGGGGAATAAACGCTTTGGGATTATTTTAATTTCTGCTGCCGGCCCCATTAGCAATTTAATTTTAGCTTTTATTTTCTTGAAATTGTGGATTTGGACAGGACAATCGGAGTGGGTAGCAACATGGCCTATTAAATGGATTGAACTGGCTGAGGGTGTATTCCAGTTTAGTTTTATAATTAATACAGCCATGTTTGTGTTTAACCTTTTACCTATTGCACCTTTGGATGGGTCAAAAATCTTGCGGTACGCCATGCCAGCACGTTTAGATCCTCACTTTGACCGATTTGAGCCTTATGGGATGTTTGTCTTATTGTTAATCATTATCATCCCAGTGTTTTCCGTTATTCTCCAAATTCCCTTTAATTGGGTGTTAGAAACATTATTTAATATAGTAACGTAAAGAAGGGGCGGGAGATATGGCTCTTGATATTAAGCTAACATCTTTTCAAGGTCCCCTTGATTTATTGCTGCACTTAATTGATAAAGCAGAAGTGGATATTTACGATATTCCCATTGTGGCCATAACGGACCAGTATATGGATTACCTGTACGTCATGCAGGAATTACAATTGGATGTGGCCAGTGAATTTCTCGTCATGGCTGCTACTCTTTTAGCAATTAAAAGTAAAATGCTCCTTCCCCGGCGGGAGGAACCTGACCTTTCCGAAATGTTTGATGGCTTTGAATATGAGGAAGAGGACCCCCGGGCTGAATTGGTGCAGCGATTGTTAGAATATAAAAAGTTTAAAAACATGGCAGATCATTTGCGGGAAAAAGAAATCGAACAGAGCAAAGTGTATACTCGCCCTGCGGAAGATTTAACCCGTTATCTTCCCCAGGAAGAAGAAAATCCGGTGAAGGATGTAACCCTTTATGACCTGGTAGAAGCCTTGCAGAAGGCATTTTCCCGGGTGAAGGAACGGGAGTATACAGCCCGGGTACATCGGGATGAAATCTCGATTACTGTCCGCATGGCGGAAATCCAGGATCAACTGCATGCTGCAGGAGGGGAAATCCGTTTTTCCCATTTGCTCCTTGGACCCACGACTAAGGTGGAAATGGTAACCACCTTTTTAGCTCTCCTTGAGCTGATGAAAGAGAAGAAAGTGTTCTGTTACCAGCATCACCTGTTCGATGATATTCTTATTACCGCCAGCAAGGAGGTTGGAATATGATTGATGTCGAACGGTTAAAAGCCATTACGGAAGGTCTCCTTTTCGTGGCAGGGGATCAGGGATTAGAAGTCAAGCAACTTGCCGAAATCCTTGATTTAGAAGTTGAAGAGGTTATCGCCTTAATGGATGAAATGAAAGAAGATTTTCACCGATATAACCGGGGATTGCAAATCGTAGAAATTGCCCGTACCTATCAGTTTACCACCCGGCCTGAGTTCGTAGAGTATTTTGAAAAGATGGCGGAAAGCCCCACACAAGCAACCTTATCCCAGGCAGCTCTGGAGACATTGGCGATTATTGCTTACCGGCAACCTATTACCCGTGTGGAAATCGAAGAGATTCGGGGGGTAAAGTGTGAAAAGGCCATTACAACTTTGGCTGGCAAGGGATTAGTGAAGGAAGTGGGTCGGGCAGAAACCATTGGCCGTCCCATACTTTATGGGACCACCCGGGAATTTCTGGAATACTTTGGGTTAAGGCATTTGGACGAACTTCCAGAGCCCCCGGATTTCCCACTGGATGAGAAAGAGCTGACGTTGGAAGAGGATTTGTTTTTGAAGAAGGAGTAAAGAAGTTGATTCCAAAACATTAACTTACATAGATTCTAAACGTTTAAAAAGCCAAGAATATAGTTATCTACTAAATTCCTGGCTTTTTTTTTAGACCATTATTCAATGAAAAAAGGTTGTTGATTTTTTCAAGGTTTGTCTATATTTTAAAAACAAAGAAATGACCAATAAACTTATCAAAGCAGAATCGATGATTCTAACGACAATAATTCCGTAATCACCAATGGAAACGTAGTCGATCAGATTCCAAAACAGGACAGTTCCTATGGTTAAAAGGAAGAAAGATATCCAAAACATGAGTTTCTGTTTTGGAGAAACATGAAAACCATTATGCCTTTGCGGCAAAGCTCTGACATACATATAACCAATGATTAAAAGGATTCCAACTACTGTACTGCTATGTTGCAGAAATTTATACAAAGGGATATCAAAGACGTAAAGGGTAAAGGTGTTCGAAAATATTGCAGGAAAGGTTTGTACCATATACCCATTGATATGGGTAAAAGAATCCCATGCTACGTGAGTGAACATGCCAAACAATGCAGAATAACAGAAGACCAATATCTTTAATTTTTTACTTAAATCTGCTTTGTTTGTATAAGTATCTTGCAGAAAACTGGGCAAATGGGCAAGTAAGGTTTGATGTATAAAGAAATGATAAATAAAGAAAACCAGGGCAACGATCGGTAAATTATAAAAGAAAAATCCGGTTAAGGTATGCCCAATTTCTCCATTAGGTTGGCCTCTTAAGAAGTATTCAAAATCAGGGGACATACTGCCTAAAACCATGGCAGAGAAATGAATGTATTTGCTTTTTCGGGAGAAGGGCAATATGGCTGCCGGGTGGGCAAAAGTTAATGGCATGGTTTTAAACTCCGATTTGTTTTTACTCGTATTTCCTTCAATATAGTATGGCTATTGTCAATTAGCAAGAGAAATTGCCTTTTTCTCTTTTAGTGTGTTAAATAGTGTTTTGATTTCTTCAAATGAACTTGAGATTGAATAGTATTTTTCTTCAAGGAGGGAGGATTTCCCATAAGTTTCTATACTTAGGGAATTTCCACTATATGAATTAAATTTTATGGTATAGGTTTTTTGTGAATCTTTAATCGTAAAATTCATCACATAAAAAGGATGGGTTCCGGCGACAGGTTGTCCTGTATCTTTGGGTTTTACTCGTTTTATATATGTTTGTTTCTGTAAAAAATTAATTGCCTCTTTGATTAAATTTTTATCTTCTGTGGTATATTCCCAACCATTTGGGGCTCTTAAACCTACGTTCATTTTTGAAACTAGATCAGGATTTAAACCGATTGCCTGGGAATAAGTTTCTTTTTTAGTAGTGTCATTATCAAAACATCCCGTAGAAAATAATAGTACAAATATAATCATTAATAGGCTGAGTTTTTTCATGGTTAATTATCCTTTTCTTTATATTGTTCGAATAACTTTTTATTTTGATTCAAGCTTTTTAAAAAGAAAAGGAATATGAATATATCCAATTTTTGATACTATTATATAAGTAGGACAAGTTGTTATTATCTCTATTAATTGTTTCTAAATTACTATCAAAATAGGAGTGTGTTTGATTTGCGGAAATTCGCTTTATTAATCCTTGCAGCAATGTTGATTATTTCAATGTTTGTTCCCTTACTCTCATTTATGACGAATTAGTATAATTATAATTCATAAAATTACTGGCGCCATTCTTTAACACCCAGGCGCCAGGCATCCCTTCCTCAAGCATCTCCCTAGAATAATTCCCAATGTCCCAAAGGGACAGGCAAAAGTTTTTCCACCCGTACCGTCTCTTAAGTCATATCCCCCCTGGATAAGCCATATAAATGCAATAAGAAGTGAGGAATGTCCGTTTTCTCTGTGAAGAAGGGGGATCCGTGTGAAAAGGAAAAGAGGGGTATCATTTCTCTTACTATTGTTGGTGATCTTTTTGTTGCAACTGCCAGGAATGGGGTTGGCTGCAACTCCTTCACCACCGGCTATATCTGCCCAAACGGCCGCATTAATTGATGTGCAATCAGGACGAGTCCTATTGGAAAAGAACAGCACGAAACGGATGAGAATCGCCAGCTTGACAAAAATCATGACGGCTATCGTTGCCATTGAAAATGGAAACATCAATGATATGGTGAAAACCTCCAATAATGCCTTTGGCAAAGAGGGATCATCCATTTATTTAAAACAGGGGGAGAAGTTACGTTTAGAAGACATGCTCTATGGATTAATGCTCCGTTCCGGCAATGATGCTGCAGTAGCCATTGCGGAACATGTGGGAGGCTCCGTAGAAGGCTTTGCCCATTTAATGAATGAAAAGGCCCGTTATATTGGGATGAGCGATTCCCATTTTACAAACCCCCATGGCCTTGATGATAGCAATGACCATTATTCCACTGCCAGGGATATGGCTTTGTTAACGGCTTATGCCTTGCGCAATCCCGTTTTTCAAAAAATTGTATCTACCAAAGTGAAAAATATACCCAATCAAGGAGAAGAGTGGGATCGCCGTTTATTGAATAAAAATAAAATGTTGCGTATGTATCAAGGGGCAGACGGTGTGAAAACAGGATATACCAAAATAGCAAAACGCTGCCTAGCTTCCTCTGCAACCCGCAATGGGCAACAATTAGCCATTGTTGTCCTCAATGCTCCCGATGATTGGGATGATTCTGCTACATGGATGGATTACGGTTTTTCTCATTTCCCTAAAACAGAACTTTTGAAGACGACACAAGCTGTACAGGAGAAGGTGGAAGGAAAGAGTAAAGAAACATTATATACAACCAAATCTTTCTCTTATCCTTTACGTCCTGAGGAAAAGGAAAATATTAAAATGGACGTGAAAACCATTGACGAAAACCCCATGATGGAAGTGAAACTGGGGGATCAAATTATTGGCAGAGTGCCTCTTGCAACACCTGAAAAAACCAAGGAAACCCTGCAACAAACCTTAACCTATCGAGTGAAAAATCAATGGAATGCCTTCTGGAAAGCCTGGCTGGGGGTATTATCAGATGGTTAATTATATTTGGTTTGGCATGATTGTACTGGGCATTCTTTCTGCCATTCTAACAGGGAATGGGGAGATGGTGAACAAAGCGGTTTTTGAAGGGGCGAAAAGTGGGGTCACCATTACCTTCGGCTTGTTAAGCATTTTGGTGTTTTGGATGGGAATGATGAAGATTGCAGAAGATTCCGGGCTGGTGAATATCCTGGCGAAACTTTTAAGCCCTCTTGCTTCCCGCCTTTTTCCCACGGTCCCCAAAGACCATCCTGCCTTTGGTTATATCTTAACGAATATGAGTGCTAACCTTTTTGGGCTGGGGAATGCAGCCACCCCTCTGGGGATTCGGGCCATGCAGGAATTGCAGAAGTTAAATCCCGATCCCAAAACGGCTTCACCTGCTATGTGTACCCTTCTGGCTTTAAATACATCAGGGGTCACTTTAATTCCAACAACCATTATTGCAATTCGCATGACCTATGAATCGGCCAATCCGGTTGAAATTGTGGGAACGACTCTTTTAGCGACCATTATCGCAACAGGAGGCGCCATTTTTGTGGATCGCTGGTACCAGTGGAGGGACAAGAGTAAAGGAGGTTAAGCAATGTATGCACTCATTTCTACTATATCCCTTTGGACAATTCCGATTCTCCTCTCGGTGATTCTGGCTTATGGATTGTATAAAAAAATCCCTGTTTATGAATCTTTTATTTCAGGAGCGAAACAGGGATTTGGCACAACCATAAAAATTATGCCCCATCTGGTGGCGATGATGGTCGCTGTAACTTTATTTCGGGAGTCAGGAGTTCTTGATCTTATCATTAAGGCCATTCACCCCATTTTAGCCTATATTCATTTTCCTTCTGAAGTGCTTCCCCTGGCTTTATTGCGTTCTGTGACAGGTTCCGGATCTTTAGCCATTACTTCTGATTTAATCTCTCAATTTGGGCCTGATTCATTTATTGGAAGATTGGCGAGCACCATTCAAGGAAGTTCAGAGACGACCCTTTATGTCCTTGCGGTCTATTTCGGTGCGGTGGCGATTCGCAATACCAGATATGCCTTGAAAGTGGGTTTGATTGCCGATTTCATAGGAATTGTGGCTTCATTTATTATTGTATCTCTTGTATTCGGGTAAAAGAAAAGGGTAAGATGGTGGGGAGTGGAGGTTGAATTAGATATGGAACGTTTACAGAAAGTAATGGCCAAAGCAGGCATTGCTTCCCGCCGTAAGTGTGAAGAATTGATTGCAGCTGGTGAAGTGAAAGTCAATGGGGTTACGGTGAAAGAAGCTGGATGGAAAGTAAATCCCCAATTGGACCAAATTGAAGTGCGAGGGTTAAAAATCCAGTTAGAAAAAAAGGTGTACTATCTTTTATATAAACCAGTGGGGTATATCACTAGCGTAGGGGATCCTCAGCAACGGAAAACCGTCATTGATTTAATGCAAGGAATTCCTGAACGGATTTATCCTGTTGGACGCTTAGATTATGACACGTCAGGCCTTCTTCTATTGACCAATGATGGGGACTTGGCCTTTCAAATGACTCATCCCAGCCATGAAATGGAGAAAGAGTATGAAGCCCTGGTACGGGGAAAAGTGAACAAAGAATCCCTGGAAAGGTTAAGAAAAGGGGTTAAACTGGAAGATGGATGGACAGCCCCTGCCAGGGTGCGAGTGTTAGCAGAGAAAGGGGCAAATACTCTCTTGCAACTTGCCATTCATGAGGGCCGAAATCGGCAGGTACGGAGAATGTGTGAATCCGTTGGCCACCCTGTATTGAAGTTAAAAAGAACCCGCATCGCTTTTTTAACCATTGGCCAATTAAAGCCGGGCAAATTTCGCCCTTTATTGCTTGAGGAAGTAAATCAATTAAAAGAAATAAAAATCCCATTGGATTAGGCTACAAACCAATGGGATTTGTTTTTTTTACACTAGTAAGTGATATCAGTAATTTCTGAGCGGTTAATCAATTCGAATAACCCTTCTTTTCCTGGCACAAGCAGAATAATCTTCAGGTTTGTTATATTGTATAAATCACCAGTTACTTTTCTGTCTTCTCCAATATGAACAGTAACTGTGGCATGACGTTGCAATAAGGTGTTCCATTGCATCTCAGTTGGGACCATTGTATCCACTTCCTTGTACTTCAATAAATCTCACATCAAATTTGATAGAATCAATTGTACAACGAATAAATACAAATGTAAATACATATTTATACATTTCTTTAGATGCGGTATTTTTAAGTAAAAGGTTTGAAAGTGTAATCACCTGTTGCTTTCAGCAAGGAATCGGTTAAACTAAGTAAGGGATGCACAAGTGAAGCTACTCTTCACATAACTTTCACAACTAATGTGTGAAGGTTATTTTTGGGACAGTTATAATTGTTTTGAGTTTATTTTAATTTAACGTTGAAAACAGGGAATATCAGGTGGTGACAACTTTGAATGGAAAACCCGTGATAAAAATCGTGGTCTTGCTTGTTATATTAGTGGCTATTGGATGGACAATTTATTCTGCCGTGACCAAAGACAAGCAACCTCAACTTGCAACAGGAAAACCCGCTCCTGATTTTGTGGCGAAGGATTTAACCGGTAAAGACTATCGCTTAAGTGAATTAAAAGGAAAAGGGATTATTCTTAATTTCTGGGGAACCTGGTGTGAACCCTGTCGGGAGGAGATGCCTGCTCTGCAAGAAATGAGTGAGAAGTTAAAAGATCAAGGAGTTCTTGTTCTCGCAGTCAATAATGGTGAGTCCGAAGTGGCAGTGAAAGCCTTTGCGAAACAGTATGGCTTAACCTTCCCTATATTGTTAGATAAACGTCTTGATATTGCTAAAGCCTATGAGGTCGTTAATCTGCCAACGACCTATTATATCAAGCCTGATGGTACCATAGCGTTGCGGATTATCGGACCGATGAATGTAAACACCATTTTAGACAACGCTAAAAAAATTGCTCCATAGATTGAGGTGAGATGATGGAAAAAGTAAAGTGTGAATGTGGCCATGTGAATCCAGTGGGTACCTTGCTCTGTGAATCCTGTGGCGTACCTTTATCGGAAGAATCGGCCAATCAACTGGATATGCGCTATGAAGGGGCAGCACGGCGTTCCCAATTAAAAAAGCATTCTTTTATTAATGATGTTTGGAATTTTTTCTCTTCTGTTAAAAATGCCATTATTATGATTGTTTTAGCACTTATTGCTTCCGCTATTGGAACGATTTTTCCCCAGGAGACCATGATTTCTGAAAGCCCTGATGTTTATTATGAAAAAGCATACGGGATTTTTGGCAAGATTTATTATTTTTTAGGACTTCATCATACTTATTCTTCCTGGTGGTTTATTACTCTTTTATTAATGATTGGGGTATCCCTTGTTATCTGCAGTTTGGACCGTATCGTTCCTTTATATCGGGCCTTAAAAAATCAAAAAGTGAAAAAGAACCGGAAATTCCTTCAATTGCAACGGATTCGTGCTGAACTGTCCCTGGCAGGAAAAGATGAAAGTGAAACAATCAATGAGTTGGAGAAAAAGCTTTCAACAAAAGGATACAAAGTACGCCGGGAAGGGAATGCCATCCTGGGTGAAAAGGGCAGATTTAGCCGTTGGGGCCCATATGTTAACCATGTTGGGTTAATCATTTTTATCATCGGTGTTTTATTAAGCAATATCCCTGGTTTTTATTTGGATAAGTATGTATGGGTACGGGATGGACAAACCATTCAGGTTCCAGACACCAAATATTATGTAAAAAATGAAAAATTCATCATGGAATTTTATAAAGATGATGAGTACCCGGAAAAATTAGATTTAAATGGTGAAGTGGTTAAATCCTATATCACCAAAGCAGTTTTATATGAGGATCAAAATTATGGAATCACCGGAGCGGAGCCAAAATTAGTGGAAGTGAAGAAACAAGATGTTTTGGTAAACCATCCGTTAAAATATAAAGAATTGGCTTTATACCAGTCCGGGCAACAAACCAATCAATTGGGTTCACTTAATATAAGCCTTGTTGAAAAAAGTACTGGGAAAGAATTAGGTCATTTAAAATTGGATTTATATAATCCCCCTGCATCTTTCAAAATCAATGACCAGGTAACAGTAAAGGTATTGCAATATTATCCTGATTTTGCCCTGGACGAAAAGGGGCAACCCATTACTAAATCCAATGAACCGAATAATCCAGCCTTTTTCCTGGATGTGGTCAGCCCATCCACTCCAAAGGGTGAGACGGCCGTTGTTTTATTAGGACAAACGTTAACGCCAGGAAATGATAATCCTGTTTATCAATTTAATTTCGAAAAGCCTGATTTAATAAGCATTACAGGGTTAACGGTACGTGTTGATGAACGTATGCCAGTCATTTATTTTGGCAGCATTATTGTTATCCTAGGATTATTTATGGGATTTTACTGGCAACATCGCCGGATTTGGCTGGATGTACAGGAAGGCCAGTTACTTATGGCAGCCTATACCAATAAGAACTGGTTTGGTTTAAAACAGGAAACCGCTCGCATTTTACAAGAAGCTGGTTTTTCCATAGAGAGTGGGCAACTTGAGAAGGAGGGTTAGACTATGATTCAGTTAAGCAGTAACATACTGCTTATTGCCTTTATTGCTTATGCATTGGCAACGATTGCCTTTTTTATAGCTATAACAGGTAAGCGTTTCAGCTCTGCCATTTCCCCGGAAGAGCATGAAAAAAGATTTGGGCGTATTGGGTACGGGTTATCCTTTATTGCTGTCCTTTTACATTTAATTTATAACGGGTTGCGCTGGTATATAGGTGGCCATATCCCAACGAGTAACATGTTTGAATTTATGCAATTTCTGGGCTTCTCAATGGGGCTGGCATTTCTTGTTATTTATCGTATGTATCGCTTACCGATTATTGGGGCGTTTGTCATGCCTTTTGCAGTTCTTGTGATTGCCTATGCTTCTATTTTTCCGTCTAAAATTACGCCTTTAATTCCAGCATTGCAAAGTTATTGGTTACAAATTCATGTATCCACATCTGCATTGGGTGAAGGGGCTTTTGCGGTAGGTTTTGCAGCAGGATTAATGTATTTATTAAAAACAGTGGACCAAAACAAAAGCACAAAATCTACTCGCTGGTTAGAATTCGTGATGTGGGTGGTTCTGTCTTTATTGTCCTTCATTATTATTACTTTTACCTTTAGAGCCATGGATTATCAGGCTACCTTTAAGGCCAACGTGGAACAAAAAGGCATGGGAATGGTGGAAACGGAAATCGTTTATCAAATTCCAGCCATTGTTGGGCCACAGGATGGAGTGCTGGTCTCTGCAGATAAAATGGAACCTCTGATGGAAGTGCCATCCTGGATGAAAGGGAAAGATGCAGCCCGCAAGTTTAATACGGTTGTTTGGTCTGCGCTAGCAGGTTCTACTCTATATCTTGTCCTTCGTTTAGCTCTTCGCAAACGGTTAGCTGTTCCTTTAAGCCGATTGGTGCAAGATTTAGATGATAAACTGGTGGATGAAATCAGTTATCGGGCCATTGCTATAGGATTCCCAATTTTTACCCTTGGTGCATTATTCTTTGCGATGATCTGGGCCAATGAAGCCTGGGGACGTTTCTGGGGTTGGGATCCGAAAGAAGTATGGGCACTGATTACCTGGTTATTCTATAGTGCATATTTGCATCTACGGTTAAATCGGGGATGGTTTGGAACTAAATCTGCATGGATGGCTGTATTGGGCTTTATTGTGGTTATGTTTAACTTGATTTTTGTAAATCTTGTTATTCCTGGCCTTCATGCCTATGCTTAAAAACTGCTAAAAACATGGTTAATGCTGAAGCTAGTCCTTTCAAAGGGCTAGCTTTTGCTTCATAAATGTATTGAAAGCGCTTCTTTTTTAGTATTAGTTTTTAAAAAGAATAGAAAAATAAGCATATATAGTGTTAAAATTGTGTTGGGAATGTTTTCTTCTTTTTTGAGTGCTAAAGATATATATGTTGAGAGTGAATAAGTTACTGAGGTGAAGCTATGATGGATCAGCAAGCAAGAATTCTGGTGGTCGATGATGAGGAGCGTATTCGTCGTCTGATTCGAATGTATCTTGAAAGGGAAAAGTTTTATATAGATGAAGCAGAGGACGGGGAAACTGCCCTTGAAATGGCTGTTAATCAGGATTATGATCTCATTTTGTTAGATCTTATGCTTCCAGGAATAGATGGAATTGAAGTATGCCAACGATTACGGGAAAAGAAGTCTACCCCGATTATTATGCTTACGGCCAAAGGGGAAGAAGCCAACCGTGTACAAGGGTTTGAAGCGGGGACCGATGATTATGTGGTGAAACCTTTTAGTCCAAGGGAAGTGGTTTTTCGGGTAAAAGCTTTGTTGCGCCGTTCTTCTGCAACCGCTTATTTAACCACGGAAAGCTCTTCTCATAATGTTCTAGTATTCCCAGAGATTTCTATTGACCATGATGCCCACCGAGTATTGGTTTCCGGGGAAGAGATCAGCTTAACGCCAAAAGAATATGAATTGTTATATTATCTTGCAAAAAATCCTGATCGCGTATTTTCTCGGGAAGAGTTATTAAAAGACGTTTGGCACTATGAATTCTTTGGAGATTTACGGACTGTAGATACTCATATCAAGCGTTTACGGGAAAAATTAAATAAAATTTCCCCAACGGCTGCCAATATGATTGCTACGGTGTGGGGAATCGGATATAAACTCGAGGTGCCAAAATAAGTGTTTTATAATCAGGTTGTATTTAAACTATGGATTACGATTATCGGTCTTGTGACCGTTGTATTAATGGTTTTAAGTCTTACCCTGATGCAATTTTTGGATGGGTTTTACCAGGAACAAAGGACCTATGACTTACAGGATTTAGGCAGTAAGTTATCTGGTGTAATGCAATCCTATGATAACCAGGAAGAAGCCCTTTCCATTGCCAGTGATTTGATTGGCTCCAGTACACGATTGTTAATTATTAGTCCTAATGGGGAGTTAATTAAGTCCTCAGTAGCTCCTAATTCTCGTGTTCCCTTATTAATTCCTGAAGAGTTAAGAAAAGATCCGGAATTAAGTAAAGCTTTTCAAGGGAAAAATGGGGTTAGCCGCAATTTTTATTCTGCGAAAACAGCCATTGGCACCAAATATAAGGATGAGTATTTAGTTGTTTCTTATCCTGTACAAGGAAATGGCCAAGCTAATGCATTAATTCTGTATAGGCAATTAAATGATCTCCATGAACCCACCAATCAGGCCGCATGGGTTATTTTTTACGCGGCGGTCATCGGGTTTATTTTAACAACCTTTTTTGCCTTTTTCTTGTCTTCAAGAATTACGAAGCCCTTGAGTGCCATGAAAAAGGCGGCAGATCGCTATTCCAGCGGGGATTTTTCTGTAGATATTAAAATTAAGAGCAATGATGAAATTGGGGTTCTTGCCGATACCTTTAATAAAATGGCAAAACGATTAGGGGATTTAATCGTAGCCTTATCAAGGGAAAAAGAGCAGATTTCCAGTGTTTTATCCAGCATGGTGGATGGGGTAATAACTCTGGATCGAGATGGGAAAATCATTGTCACCAACCCCCCTGCTGAGGGAATGTTAAAGGCCTGGTGGTATGAACAGGGGGGAGAAGGGGACCAGGAAGAAACCCTGCCAGCCTCCATGTTATCCATATTTCAGGAAGTTGTAAAAAATGAGCAGGAAGTCATTGCAGACGTGGTTGTGCAAGGAAGAACCTTTTCTGTAGTTATGGCTCCATTATATGATCGGGATCAGGTTCGTGGTGCCGTTGCTGTTATGCGGGATATGACCGAAGAGCGAACAGTGGATAAATTAAGGAAAGACTTCGTGGCCAATGTATCCCATGAATTACGTACTCCTCTTGTGATGCTGCAAGGATACAGCGAAGCCATTATGGATGATATTGCAGAGACTCAGGAAGAGAAGAAGGAACTGGCCCACATTATATATGATGAATCTCTCCGCATGTCACGTCTAGTTAATGAACTGTTAGATCTAGCTAGATTAGAAGGAGGACATTTTAATTTAAATCGGACACCTTCGAGTCTTTTGACCTTAGAAAATAAGGTTGTACATAAATTTAATGGGATTGCAAAAGACAATGAGATTGAACTCATATTGGATTGGAAGGCGAAGGAAGAAGAGTTTTGTTTTGACTCGGATCGTTTAGAACAGGTATTGACCAATTTAATTGACAATGCCATTCGCCATACCCAAAAGAATGGACAAGTTATCTTAAAGACCAGGGATGACGACCAGTACTGTACAATTAAAGTGACGGACACTGGCAGTGGGATTTCCCCTGAAGATTTACCCTTTGTGTTTGAACGTTTTTATAAAGGAGATAAAGCACGTACGAGAGGGAGAGCTGGGACAGGACTTGGTTTATCTATTGCGAAAAATATTGTGCAAGCCCACGGTGGCAAAATTACCGTTCGCAGTAAATTAAGCGAGGGAACTACTTTTTCTATCCGTCTCCCCAAGAGATTTGATTGTTATGAATAGAGCCGTTGACATCTTTGTCAGCGGTTTTTCCATTTAAAAAGGCGATAATTTAAGGTACGAACTTTTAATATTTGAATTTAATAATAGTAAGAAAAGTTATTGTTCATTTTATGGAAAGGAGGGAGGGAAGGTTTTTATTCCATCAGTCACTTTCCCCCCGAGAGGCTGTCCGGATATTTTTCCCGTTGGGGTACCTGCACCCGTGCCTCCATCTGCTGTGTTAAAAGCAGACAACCTGATGTATGTAGCTATTTCAGATGGTGTGAGAAGAATTTATACCAATGTAGATAAGGTGCCAGGTTATGGGCATTCCAATATTCTTAATCCTAATTCCGTGTCTTATATGAATTTATTTGTCAATGCCATGCTACAGCCCCCTTCCCTCTACCAGGTTCATGAAGGGGTTCTCATCTTATTATCTGAAGAAATTCCTCTGGCAGGGGTTCCCATCATGCTGCAATTTATCATCATACACTCTCCATAAAATTAAGGAAGAGCTTAAAAATAAGCCCTTCCTTAATTTTATGGAGATTAGGTTTCCACTGTAGTTGTTGAAGAAGGTGTGTAGTTTACCACTTCTACTACTACAGGGGTGTCAACTATAATTCCATTTCCACCTGCGGGTACGGCAAAGGCCAGTGAACCTACGCCGGTTGCACCAGGGGTATACGTCGAGTTTCCTTGTTGTTGTAATACACCGTTAATGAAAACATTGAAATAACTGTTATTGGTCGCTAAGGTAGGAAGGGTTGTCACAGCTGCACCAGTATCATCGAAAAAGTCAGCGGCGTCAATAGTTAAAGTAGCGCCAGCAGCAGTTGGAGCGGTTGTAAGATAGAAAAATTTTGTAACGGTAGGAGTCACTTCCGTTGTGGTGGTTGCTGCAACGTTAATTTTATAGAGATTTAATGCCATTTATATCACCTCCTATCTCAGCAGATAAGAGCAACTAAGGCTATCGCCTGCGCCTAAAGGCTTGGCGCTAGCCAAGTTTTCTTTACTATTAACTTATGATTTTAGTACCTATTTTGAAATGGACAAAGGAGTATGTTCTACATTTTTTAAGAAATGGGAAAACTAACTTTGTGCTGACTATTTTTAGTATTTATGAGGTATTGAATTAATGGAAACCCTAATCTGGTTACTGCCTTTATCTATATTTATTAACATGGTCGTTTTTTCTCTGATTTTTTATATTTTTCGTAAAACCATTGTTAAAGTCATCATGAATCCCCTTATTAAACGGATTATGGAAGATGATTACCATGAAAACCTGTGGGAATTATTCACAGCCCTTCGCCGGACAGGGGTGCAAAAAGTGGTGGAAAATAGTTTGCGGGCACAAAAAGGGGAGATTATTAAACGCCCCATGGGTTCCCCTTTACGGTTGCCTAACCTAGAATCTCTGGTATTTCGCATCGCACAGATTCAATCCTTTCCAACATCACAGGATGTTGCAATTGATATGAAAGTGACGATTGGACCTATGGCTAAACGTCCTCTTACTTTAGATATTCCCATTGCCATTGGGGCCATGGGATATGGGGTAGGAATTTCTTATAATTTTAAAATGGCCCTAGCAAAAGCGGCTGCTCAGGTGGGGACTACGGTGAATTCTGGAGAAGGGCCTTTTCTTAAAGAGGAACGGGAAATTGCTAAATATTATATTTTTCAATATTCTGCAACCAAATGGGGAGATAATCCTGAAGCATTTCAAGCTGCAGATGCCATTGAAATTCATTTTGGACAGGGAGCTAGTGCTGGGATGGGGAATCAGGTCCCCTATACAGTGTTTTCGGAAAAAACAAAGGAAATAATGAAATTGGGACGATTTGAAGACGCAATTATCCATAATACCTTTGTTTATAATCAAACCTTTGGGGATTTACAAAACATCATGAATCAGTTAAGGAAAAAAACCAATGGTATTCCTATTGGTGCAAAAATCGCTGCCAGTACGGTAATTGAAAAAGACTTAGAATGCCTTATCCAATTAGGGGTTGACTTCGTGACCCTTGATGGAAGTGAGGCGTCAACCAAGGGGGCAGCCCCCATTTTAGAAGATGATTTTGGCATTCCCAGCATTTATGCGCTGGTGCGAGCGGTGCGTTATTTCAAGAAAAGAAAGGTATATAAAAAAATCAGTATTCTTGTTTCAGGAGGGTATAACGTCCCGGGAGATTTTTTGAAGGCTATTGCCTTAGGAGCTGATGCGGTTTATGTAGGTTCTGCCATCATGTTTGCCATGACTCATACCCAGGTGTTAAAAGCTATGCCCTGGGAACCTCCAACTCAACTGGTTTATTATATTGGGTCCCATGAGGAACAATTCAATATCGAAGATGGAGCAAAATATGGGGCTAATTATTTAAAATCCTGTGTATTCGAAATGGAAGAAGGGATTCGCGCTTTAGGGAAAAAAGCTCTATCAGAGGTCGTGGTTACAGATTTATCCTGCAATGACCCCCAGATGGCAAAAGTATGCGGGGTCCCCTTTACCGGAGACCCCATGGATGCAAAATAATCATTTATTTTTTTGTTTTTTGGGAATGGGGTCTTTGACCCAGGAGAAATGTTGAATGTGGCTATTTACTACTATTTCAGTTTTTACGTTGGGGAATATCTTTTCCCAGTTTTTTTCTAACTTTGGCCATTGGCTGTTTTTTTTCTCCTTGATTAATTCATCAAAATATAAAATATCTGTTTTTAAGTCTTTTTGAGCCAGGGTTATTATGGAATGCAGCCTCTTTTTTATAATTTGGTTTATCTCTTTTTCCAGGAGTTTAACCTGCCTTTTAGTCAAAATTTTTTCCCCACATTGGGAACTATCAACACGTCCATCTACTTGAGTGGCAATATGCATGGTTACTTTTTTGCCCTTAATTTCAGGAGTTACAGTCGTTTTTTCCTTAATAATTTCAAAGGAGGTATAATTTTTTGGATTGTTTTTGCATGGAATTAAGACTACTCCTCCTTTAACTCGATTGAATAATCTCATAAAGTCCTGGGTTTGTTTATTATCCAAATGATGAATGAGACGACCGTCTTTAAAGATGCCAATTCCTTGAAATTCCAGGTCATTATTTACCATCGCCAGATTAGTAGCAAAAGTTACTTTATTATGGGATAGCATGCGTTCTATAAATCGATTGATGGTAGGTGTAAATTCAACCAAATATTTGTAACGAAGTTGAATAGTACTCTGTATTGCCAGTGAAGGAATTTTTTCTAATTCATACGTTCCATTGAGTATTTCTTTGGCTGTTTTAGGAGTGGTAAAAATATAGGTACTGAAACGAAGAAACTGCACTCTTTCTACCCAGTCTAAAACTTCCTTAATCCCTTTTTCGCTAATCTTCTTTCCAAAAACTACAATTTTATTATGTCCCAGGTAGACCCGGCGGGGAGAGGTATCATAAAACTTTACCATGGCCTCGGAAACTGTTTTACCCTGGGTGGTTACTGTTAAAAAGGCTTTTTCTCCAGGTTTCCCTGGTGTTTCTTTTCCAAAGGCGCGTGGTTTGGCAATCTGTAAAGTGACATCATAAAGCCCCTTTTCCGTTAAATCAATCCCTATGGCCATGACCATGGCCATTTCATCCACTTCTGTTTTATCCCAGCATCCGGTTAGGAATAGAGTGATAAAGAATATAAAGGCAACTTTTTTCATTTTGTCCTCCTAAAAAAAGAGACGGAAAGTGTAAAGGCGGGTATGGCAAAGGAAAATAAAGTAAAGTAAAAAGGAAATGTTTTTCGGAGAAAATTATTAAGGTCTACTTGATTAAGAAAAAGAGAAATAGATAGAATTCCCATCAATAAGCCAATGGGAAGGATAAAAATCTTCTCATTTTGGATGTTAAAGGTTTGCCCCAAGCTAATTACGGCTACGAAATAAAAAACAATGATTTTAATGGTAGCACCCACTATCCAAACGGCGACAAACACAATGTCCAGATGTTCGAAAAAGAGAGTAGTACCAAGGGAAGAAGCGATGAAAATGGGTATGGTTAATCGTCCGCTCATTTCCACACCTGTGACAGCTATAGCAATCATCACCGTAATAATTAAAAACACGCTTATTAAAATGAGGGAAAAGATAAGAGAATAGGTCTTTTTCACTTGTTGTTTTATGTAGGGCAATAAAAAGGAAGCTATGTATATTTCGCTAAACCATGCAGAGGGTACAAAGCTTCCTTTTATGATTCCTTTTAAACCTGTCCCAAAAACAGGAAGCAGATTCAACGAGTCAATGTTGTAACTGATAAAGACTAGCAAAAAACAGATAGAAAACAAAACAATTGGCATGATAAAATCAGCCATTCTTGCTATAATTTCAAGACCACTGTGGACAGCATATGCCCCAATGATTAATGTTATAAATAGAAATACCCAATTAGGGGTACGGGGTAATATGGTTAATTTCATAAACTCTACAAATTCTCGGATAATAATACTATTGACATGAATAAATGAAAAGGTTATTAAAAAACCTGCGATAACTCTTCCTTTTTTACCGAAAAGGATTTCATTGATTTCTATGAGATTTTTATTGGGAAATCGTTGATCTAACCCAAGAAGAAGAATGGCTGTTACTATTCCAAAAAGAGTGGCAAGAAGCAAGGAAGCCCAGGCCCCTTGTTTAGCCTCCTCTACAAGCAGAGAGGGAAGAAAAACTAATGCAGTGGGCAAGATTGTTAAATAAATGATGTATATTAGTTGGCGATAATGGATGATTCCATACATTAGATTACTCTTCTCCTAACCATTTTGAATACGTTCGCTGAAGTATTTGCTTTATTGATTGGCGTTTTGCTTTTAGCGGTTGAAAAATTTCTGGTCGATTATTCATTCGCCACCAGGGTCCACGAAAGAAGGTGTCTTTGGTTTCTTCAGACATAAAGGGGGCAAAACCTGATAAATAAGGAACTCCAAAAGATTTAAGTTTGCACAGGTGCACTAATAGGATCAGTAAGGCAGAGGCAATCCCATAAAATCCTAGTGTACCTGCGAAAATCATCATGGGAAATTTTAGGAATCGCAGGGCAAAGGAAACATTATAGGCAGGGATAGAGAAGGATGCGATTGCTGTGGTGGACACTACAATGACCATGGCAGGGGAGACAATGCCAGCCTGTACTGCCGCTTGTCCGATTACCAGGGCTCCCACGATACTGATGGTTTGGCCAACTGCCCGGGGCAGGCGTACTCCTGCTTCCCGCAACACCTCAAAGGTAACTTCCATGAGTAATGCTTCAATAAAAGCAGGAAAAGGAATTCCTTCTCTGCTGGCTGCAATGGTCAATAACAATTTGGTCGGGATCATTTCCGGATGAAAGGTGGTTGTTGCAATATAGATTGAAGGAAAAAGCAAAGAAATATTAATATAGATAAAGCGAAAAATTCGAACGAAACTGGTATAAATATATCGTTCATAATAGTCTTCTGCTGATTGAAGGAAGCAGGCAAAAACGGTAGGCACGATGATTACAGTAGGAGATCCATCAATAATAAGTGTAATTCTCCCTTCAAGAAGGGCAGCAGCAACTTTATCCGGTTTTTCTGTATGTTCAATTTGCGGAAAAATAGAAAATTTGTTATCTTCAATAAATTCTTCTATATAGGCGCTTTCTAAAACAGAGTCTAAGTGGATTTTATTGATTCTATTCTTTACTTCATCAATGATTTTTGGGTTCGTGATGCCTTCAATATAAGCAATCATAATTTTTGTTTTGGTTACAGTTCCCAATGTTTTTTCTTCAAATTTTAAATTTGGCGTATGGATTCTTCTTCTTAGCAGGGAACCGTTGGTACGCAAGACTTCTGTAAAGGCTTCTTTCGGTCCACGTACATTATTTTCGTTATTGGATTCAGTAATATCCCTGGACTCATAACCTGTAAGACCCATAATAATGGCTTCTCCCGTGCCATCAAGAATGATAATGGGACTTCCAGTCATAAATTCATCGATTACTTTTTTAAAGTTCCTCTCCCTTTTTATATCAATAACTGGAATGATTCCATCTGTTAAATTAGAGTTGGTGAGCATATTTTTTCCCACGTTTAATATTCCTTCAACTACATGTTCTCTCAATGCTGTTTTATCACCAAGACCATCGATCCAAGCAAGAAGGTACTCTGTATTGCTTTCGAAATGTTTAAAACGTTTTAAACGAAAGTCAGAGCAATTCTGAAATATATCTCCTAGTTGCTTTTCCAGGACATCAATTTCTTTTGGAATCACATCATCTGCTTTTATTTTTTCCTCATAGGGTAGATGTACGGTTTTGTTTTTTTTAGACATAAGTTTCTTCTCCCGATAAAATTCTTTCCTTTATTGTTACCCCACCCTGGAAAATAATTCATAAAAAAAAGAACGGGAGTGGCTCCCGTTCTTTGCATCGGCTTTCTTCTATTTAAATAGTTTAGCTAGTTGATCTGGTACCTGTGTGCCTTTATGGGTTTCACTGCTCATAGCCACGCTGGTGACTAAGGCATCACATACCAATTCTCCCCGTTGATTAAAAATCTCCTGTTTAAGTACGAAACTGGTGCGGCCTACTTTCTCAGGTTTGGTTACAATGGTTAAACGGTCGTTCTGTAAACATTCTTTGCGATAGTTTACATTAATATTTACCGTTACCGTTTGAATGCCCATGGTAAGAAATGTGTTATAGTCTAAGTTGGCTTTTTCATACCATTCTTCCCGGCCCCATTCCAGGTACTCCAGGTATTTTGCATTGTTGACATGGCCGTTTACATCGATTTCTGTAGAACGGACAAGAATTTCAATGGATGCTTCCACTACGCAAATCCCCCTTAATCTAAATCCTCTCAATTTTCTATATTACATGTTTTTTTAGACATAGGCTATAGGGGCATTTATTTTTCTTCAATGGTCACTGTTTTGATTATGACCTCTTCCGTAGGAGAGCTGAATTCACCGCTAGCATTTTGGCCTACGGGGGTTGCATTTAATTTATCAATAGTATCCATTCCATTTACTATTTTTCCAAAAATGGTGTAGTCAGGTTGATTGTTTAATGGATCAGCCCCGGGTCCTGTGCAGATAAAGAATTGGCTTCCCCCTGTATTAGGCATGCCCTTGTTGGCCATAGCCACGATTCCTTTTTCATATTTATATTTTTGGCTAAGTTCATCTTCAATTGAGTAGCCAGGTCCTCCTGTCCCTGTTCCTTTTGGATCTCCACTTTGGATCATGAAGTTTTTCACAATGCGATGAAAATACACATTATCGTAAAATTTTTCCTTAGAAAGGAAGACAAAGTTATTCACTGTTTTTGGTGCATCTTTGGCAAAAAGTTCAATGGTAAAGTTCCCTTTATTGGTTTCAACGTGGGCCAGGTAAGTTTTATTTACATCTATGGCCATAGCCGGGGGACTTGTCCATTGTTTGTATTCAGGGCCTTTAGGTGCCAGGGAGCAGCCTGTTAAAACAAGAAGAGTAAATAGTAAAATCATAGAAGCATGTAAAAAAGACTTTTTCATTCGTAACCTTCCTTTATCATTATTTTCTATTTTACCTTGGGCCGCATGACTACTTGGTTCATGATTACCCGTTGGGGAGATGCAACCATTTGATAGGCCATAAAAGCCACATCTTCCGGCAATAAGGCGTAATCCTTTGGCTCTGTTCCACCAAAATGGGTTTGTACGGATCCTGGACAAATGACAGAAACTTTAATGCCGTGGGGTTTTAATTCTTTCATTAAAGAATCGGTTAAACCCATTAAACCAAATTTGCTGGCACTATATCCTGTGCCACGAGGGAAACCTTCAATGCCAGCTACACTGGAGATATTAATAATATGTCCACTCCCTTTAGCCAGGAGGTGGGGGACCACATATTTAGTACAAAGAAAGGCCCCTTTTAAATTCACATTCATCATTTCATCCCATTGGGATTCTTCTAGTTCATGAATAGGGGCAAAGTGTCCAATCCCTGCATTATTAATCAGAAAATCAATGGTTCCTCTTTCTTTGATAATTTGTTGAATGGCAGAGGATACTTGTTGGCCATCAGTAAGATCGCAGGGAGCAGGAATCACATTGTCATGCATGGGATCTGTTGCAACGGTGCGGGAAAGGGCATAAACGATGGCTCCTTTCTCGGCAAAAAGGTTTGTAATTGCTTTTCCAATTCCTTTGCTTGCACCGGTTACAACGGCGATTTTCCCTGTTAAGGATTCATATTGCATAAATCTTCCTCCTTTCTATTTTCTTATTTTATCCTAGGACAAATAATCGGGCAAGAAAGTGAATTTTTTGTTAAAATAGATTGGTATGCTATTATATTGTGAAGCAAAACTATTGGAGGAGCTGGAAAATAAGAAATGTTTCGTACCATTTTATTTGACGTAGACGGTGTACTCTTAAGTGAGGAAAGATACTTCGATGCCTCTGCATTAACCGTATGGGAAATGCTGTATAGCCCTAATTATGTAGGATTACAGGGGGAAAATTTTGAACCAGCCCCTATGGAAGATATTATTCGCAGGGTCCGGGATGAAGTATTTGATACTGACAGAGTATTAAATTTTATAAAAACCCGTGGAATTAATGCCAACTGGGATATGGTTTATTTAGCTTTCTCCTATCAATTGGTCCGTCTTCTTAGCCAATTACATAAGAAATATCCTGAAAAAGTGCAGAACATCTTGACCAATCAAATTAATCGAGATGTGATTGGCAAAGTGCGTGAGTTAGCTGCAGGTGAACCTTTTGAAGTAGATTATGCTGCTTTTGTCGCTGATTTTGAAAAAAGCACAGCCCAAAAACAGGCAATTCTTCTTTATCTTAATGAAATTGTAAAAGACAGAACAGGGATTGAAACCACTATTTTCTCCCGCAGCAGTGAATTATGGGATCTTTGCCAGGAAACCTTCCAGGAATGGTATCTTGGAGATCGCTTAATTAAGGATTCTATTGGGCGGGAAGCTTTCCAAAAAGGAAAAAGGGGCTTCTTAAACGATGAGATTCCAATTGTTGAACCAGCGAAAATGGCTGAAGTTTTGAAAACTTTAAAAGATAAAGGATTAACCCTTGGTATTGGTACAGGCCGTCCAACCATTGAAACCGTTGAACCTTTAAAAGCCATGGGACTTTTAGAGTACTATGAAATCAATCGGGTGGTTTCTGCCAGTGATGTACTTGAAGCAGAAAAACGCTTTCCAGAAAAAGCGCCATTGGCGAAACCTCAACCTTATTGCTATATTAAAGGGTTGCTTGGCAAGGAATCTTCTGATGATGAAGTATTCGGTTTATCCCTTCCTATTGAAAATGGGGATGAAGTATTAGTAGTAGGGGACTCTGTAGCAGATTATATGGCTGCACGTTCCATAGGCTGTAAATTCGCTGCTACCCTTACTGGTTTAACCGGCCAGGAAGCACGAAGCAAATTCGAAGAGTTAAAAGCAGATTTTATCTTAAACGATATGACCGAAATTCTTTCCATCGTTAAATAGGGGAGCATAATTTAAAAAGAAAAACAGCACTCGTAAAAGTGCTGTTTTTCTTTGGTTATAGATGCTGTGTAACAGCTTCTACTCCTTCATCACATCATGATCCACATACCGTTGCCCGTTAAGTTCGCTTACCAGATTAATGGCAACTTTCGCTCCATCCCCAGCAGTAATAATGGTGTGGACACTGACACCAGCTACAGTTCCAGCAGCCCAAATTCCCTCAATATTTGTTTTCCCTTGAGTATCCGTTTCAATCACCGTTTTAATCCGGGGTTCTGTAGCAGGTTTACTGGTTAATCCCATTTTATCTGCTAATTCTACGGATATGCCAGTCGCCAGAATGATTTGGTGTGCCTCATAACTCCATTGATCCGTTTCAATAATAAAACCTGTTTCTTGCTTTGTAATATTCTTGGCTGTACATTGCACGATTTTTGCCCCAAACTTGTTGGCTTGCTTTTTTCCTAATTCAATTAGGTCTGGACCTGATATTTCCATAACCCCATAATGATTTTCCATTCTGGCTCGTTTGGTTATGCTTTTGTCATGGTCAATCACAAGGACTTTTTTCCCTGCTTTTGCAGAAAAAAGGGCGGCACTGGCCCCAGCTGGTCCTGCTCCAATAATGGCAATGTCGTACATGGGTGATAACCTCCTTTAGTGGGATTAGGAATAGCATTCTTTTCAATAAAATTTATTAAGGAAAAAGAAAAAAATTCCCCGGTTATTGGGGAATCTTGAGTTTTTGGTATGTTTCTTTGGTACAGATGACAAAGAGCCGTTCATTAGGGGGAATGGGTTCATGTAAGCGTGAGTTTATGGTAAGGTCCTCTCCTGCAGAGATTAAGGTAGCCCCCTGTGCTAAGAGGGTTTGAAATGCATCGTTGTAGGTTTTCCATTCTTTGTGAGGTTTAATTTCAAATACATCGGGCCCAACCTGGTTGCTCACTAATTGGGTAAACAGTGTGGATATGCCATCAGAAAAGGCAGAACGAACAGCAAGATGGGAAACGGTTTCATGTGGAAAAATAAAATCATCTACTTTGGTATATTTGAAAATATCCAGATGGTCTTTTGAAAGGATTTCAACAATGGTTCGGACATGGGTAGCTAATCCTTCAATTTTTACAGCAATGGCAGCAGATTTATTGTCGGCGAGATCATAATCCATCATTTTTTCATCGGCAAAAATAATGACGGAATAGGCCTCTTTTAAATTTGCTTTCTCTAAAGTTGGTGTGTCAAGGGGACTGCCGCTAATAAAATGGATATTTTTTTCCATGATGGGTGCCTTATCTAATTTATCAATAATGACAATCCCTTGTTCCGGATAACTGGATTTAATCTCCAAAATAGCTAACTCGGCTTTTTTACCCCAGCCAATGATAATAATATGATCTTTTCCTTTAAAGTCCAATTTCCCTTCCTCCATTCTTTTATGATATAAGGTGAAAGTATCCAGGATTTTTCCAATGGTTAAACTGATCAGGCCAATTCCTGTTAAGAAGAGGAAAAAGGCAAAAATGCGTCCTCCAACCGATTTTGGGTAGAGGTCTCCATAACCAACGGTTGTTATTGTCGTCATTACCCACCAGAGACCATCAAAAGGGGATTCAAAGGTTTCTGGCTCAATGAAGTGGATGGCAAAAGCACTGCATAATATCAGGAATATTGTCACTATTATTAGAGTTAAACTTTGCATCTTTATTAATTTTAAAAGCAAAGCTCGAATAATAATCATTAGCAGGTCCCCTTTAAAGGGCAACAGCCCAATTTTTTAATAGATTTTACCATATATCCGAAAAAAAATCCCCTACCTCATTTGAGAAGGGGAATTGATTTATTTGAATATAAAAATTACAATTCAACTTGCGTAACGCTGGCAATTTCGCTAAGTTCACCAAGTTGGTCAAGAACTTCAGGTTGAACTTCTTTATCAACAGTAAGAAGCATAATTGCGTTACCGCCAACATCTTTACGGCCAACTTGCATGGTCGCGATGTTTACGTTGTTGCTGCCAAGGATAGAACCAACGCGGCCGATTACACCAGGACGGTCGTTGTGGTGTACAAGAAGAAGGTTTCCGCTTGGAGCTAAATCGATGGAGTAGCCATCAATTTTCACGATTCTAGAACCATAACCGTTTAAGAGGGTTCCGGAAATAGATTTTTCTTCCTGGCTGGTTTTTAAGGTAACTGTAATTAACGTTGCAAATCCGCCAGTGTAGGAAGATTTTTGTTCAGTTACTTCAATGCCACGGCTTTTGGCAAGGATTGGTGCGTTAATGTAGTTTGCACTTTCACCAAGGTGATAAGAAAGAATGCCTTTTAACGTAGCGCGAGTGATTGGACGGGTATCAATATCTGTTAAATCCCCGGAATAGGTAACTACAACTTCTTTTAAAGCGCCAACAGCGGTTTGGGCAATAAATTGGCCAAGTTTTTCGTTAAGTTCGAAATAAGGTTGAACCACTTCCATAATTGCTGCTGGAATAGAAGGTAAGTTTACTGCATTTTTGAATGGTTCATCATGTAAAATTTTAAGAATTTCTTCAGATACATCGATGGCAACATTCTCTTGAGCCTCAACAGTAGATGCGCCAAGGTGAGGAGTTACAACTACTTTTGGATGGCCAACTAATGGATTGTCAACTGGCGGTTCAGATTCGTATACATCAAGAGCAGCTCCAGCTACTTTTCCGCTTTCTAATGCTTCAAGAAGGGCTTTTTCGCTAATAATCCCGCCACGGGCACAGTTAACGATGCGAACGCCTTCTTTCATTAATTCAAATTGTTTTGTGTTAATAAGATATTTTGTATCTTTTGTTAATGGGGTGTGAACGGTAATGAAATCGGCTTTAGAAACAGCTTGATCTAATGTTGCGTATTCAACGCCTAATTTTTCAGCGCGTTCTTCAGTTAAGAATGGATCATAAGCAACCACGTTCATGCCGAACGCCTGGCCACGTTTTGCAACTTCAGCACCAATACGGCCAAGACCAACTACCGCAAGAGTTTTCTTGTTTAACTCTACACCGGTAAAGGATTTGCGATCCCATTCCCCATCCACTAATTTTTTGTATGCCATTGGGATTTTACGAGCAAGAGCCATAATCATGGCAAAGCTGTGCTCAGCAGTAGAAATGGTATTTCCATCTGGAGCGTTGATGACAACAACACCAGCATTGGTAGCGGCATTTAAATCAATGTTATCAACCCCAACACCTGCGCGGCCAATGGCTTTCAATTTTTTCCCGGCTTCAATGATTGCAGGTGTTACTTTTGTTTGGCTACGAACGAGAAGGGCATCATATTCGCCAATAATCTCGATGAGCTCTGCTTCAGAAAGGCCTGTTTTTCTGTCCACTTGAACATCAGGGGCATCTAGAAGCTTTTGGATCCCGAATTCACTTAAGGGGTCACTTACTAAAACTTTAAACATTTACTGCACCTCCAAAGTACATATAACATTTAATAGCTTGACCATGATTGAAAGTAAAAAAACCTTCCGTCTCACTACAATTGTAGTGAGGGACGAAAGGTTGTTTCGCGGTACCACCCTCATTTGCTGCATTTTCACAAATGCAGCCTTAACCAGTCACATAGAATTACTAATGACTGTGCTTGTAACGGAGCAACCGTTCAGACCTACTACAATTGGTTCAGCCTGCCAGCTATTGAGTGCTAAACAGAAGGGGAAACACCGGTTTGCAGCGACCACCGGCTCTCTGGAGATTCCGAACTCCCGTCTTTCTCTGTCATCGCTGTTAAGTTATCATTTTGTTATGGTAACAATCTACCATGATACTGCAAGTTTCGTCAATAAGGTTTTATAAAAAACTTAACATTATGCAATAAATTATAAAAAATGTTCGTCTTTTTTTCTTGCCTACCCATATTATTCTAACAACATGTGAAAAAGATGTAAAGTCTAATTGAGGAGATGAAAAAATGATCAAATTGCGTGGTCATCATTTGCTTTGTGTCCATGGGTTTCAGGGAATGGGGTATAGCCAGGATTTTATTAAGAAAATGGAAGAAGTGGTCCACTTTATACGGGATAAAGCGCAAGATGGGCCCATTCAGGTTGAAGAACAGTCTGATTTATTGTGTAAGGCATGCCCAAATAGAGGGGAGGGTGGTTGCCAGTCTTCTTATGATGCAGAAGGAAAAATTCAAACCATGGATGGCAGGGTGTTGGATTATTTAGGATTAAAAAAGGGGGGTATTTATTTAAAAAGCCATTTAGTGGAGTTAACAGAGGAAAAAGTGGCACCAGAGGACTTAGACAGATTATGTTATGAATGTTCCTGGTTGCGTTATGGGATGTGTAAGGAAGGGGTTGCCCGGTTGCGCAATAAAAGGTAGGGGTAAGTGAAAACCACCTGTTGAGAAAATTCTCCAGGTGGTTTTCTAATAGATTAACCTTCGATTTTAATAGAATCGGTTGGGCAACCTTCAGCTGCATCACGAACGTCATCAGCTAATTCTGCAGGGACTTCTGCAGTGTTGCTGTTATCGTCAATTTTGTTGTAAGCAAGACCTTCGTCATCGTAATCGAAAACGTCTGGTGCAGTTGCACCACAAGCGCCACAAGCGATACAAGTATCTTTTTCTACAAATGTTTTCATCTCTGTTTCACCTCCCGAAATTTGAGAAAGCCTGTCAACTTCCCAAGTATCATTGTATTCATGTTTAGCAGGAATTTCAAGCATCTTGTCTAAAAAACACTCTCTTTGTCTTATTAATTTTAATATAATTAAGACAAAGGCAGCTGATTCATTAAAAAAGGAGTGAATCCATTGGTTGGTGATTGGAAACACTATTTGCTTTTATTAGCCATTGAAATGTTTAATGGAGAAAGGTCCCTTCCTGCTGTGATTCATCTTCTTAGAGGAAGAAAAAATCATCAGGTGGTACAGGATTGCACCTTATTTGGAACATCTCTCCTGTATGGGGAGTTACATAAATTATCGGCCCATCAATTGCAGGAGGAAGTCCTAGAATTGAAGGCTGCAGGATTCATAATGATTACCTCCCAACCTTCAGTATTTTGCACAAAGGACGGCAAAAAGATTCTAAAAGATTGGCTTGGTGAAAATAGGATTCAATCTTGCCTGGCAGCTTTTCCTGCCATTGTCCATAAAGTGGAGGTTACTCACTTCTGGTTACGCCTGGAATTGCTGGTACAAACCTTATCCTATGTCACTCAAGGGAAAAAAAACTTCTATCCTGTGGTGGCAAAGGAAGAAATTAGAGAAGAAGTAAAGGCTTTATTTTATCAAGAGGCAGACAATCATCTTCAGGCCATTCTTTTAAAAAATGAACTTTATCAATGGTTAGCCACGCTAGAAGACTGGGAGCGGAAGATTATTCTCATGCGTTTCAGTGGAAAAGACAAGGGAGGCCTCACTTTTCCCCAGATTGGAGAACAACTGGGGAAACCCGGGGAATGGGTCCGTTTTCAACTCCTCCGCCTGGTAAGGGAAAAACTCACAGTGTTGACAGCGCAGGAAACACCGATTCTGTATAGGATTGCCCATTTTAACCGGGAGAAAAAAGGGATTAGCCAATCGGCAATAAAAACCTGCTATTTATTAAAAGAAGGAAAGGGCCTTGAGCAAATTGCTTCTCTTCGTAGCTTACGCATAGGCACTGTTGAAGATCATATTGTAGAAATAGCCCTGGGAGATTCCACCTTTGATATTTCCCTTTTTGTGAATCAGGAAAAACAAAAGAAGATTAAAGAGATTATAGATCAATACGAAACGAGAAAATTGGGGGACATTAAACGGCTTGTAGGGGAGGGATTTTCTTATTTGGAAATTCGCCTGGTATGTGGGCGAGAGGCGGTGAATGGAGGAACATGGATAAAGAACAAGTAACCCGGGCTCTGCACCATTTTTTCGGCTATGATTCCTTTCGTCCCGGTCAATGGGAAATCATTCAATCCATTTTTGCAAGGCAAAACTCCCTGGCCATACTGGCAACAGGGGGAGGAAAGTCCATTTGTTATCAATTGCCCTCTTTACTTTTGCCAGGCATTACCCTGGTGGTCTCACCTCTGATTTCCTTAATGGCAGACCAGGTACAGCAATTAAAAGGGAAAGGAATTCAGCCTGTTGAATACATAAACAGTTCCTTAAGCAAAGAGGAATACCATAGAAAAATAGAAAAACTGAGAGCAGGAAAAATCAAATTGCTTTACATATCCCCCGAAAAATTGCAACAGGATTCTTTTTTAAAGCAACTTTCTCTGTTAACGGTTTCTCTATTCGTTGTAGATGAAGCCCATTGCATTTCCCAATGGGGCCATGATTTTCGCACAGATTATCAACGATTGCTTGAACCTGTGCAAAAACTGGGCAACCCGGTGGTTCTTGCTCTCACAGCAACAGCCACCCCTGATGTAAGGGATGATATATGTAATCATTTACAAATACCACAAAACCATATAATAAAACAAAATATGAACCGAATAAATATTGCTTATGATGTTGTAAAAGTTCATGATGAACAGGATAAAAAAGAGGCCTTGCTTCATTTTCTCCTGCAATTAGAAGGGCCGGGAATTGTTTATTTTCGTTCCAGACAGGGGGCTGAACAGGCCTGTGAATTCGCCCGTAAAGAAGGTGTGGAACAGTGTGCCTATTATCATGGGGGTATGGATGGGGAAGAACGGTTATTAATCCAACAGCAATTTCTAATGAATGAATTAAAGATTATTTTTGCCACTAATGCCTTTGGCATGGGGATTGATAAACCGGATATTCGCTTCGTGATTCATTATCATTTGCCCCCTGACATGGAATCTTATATTCAGGAAGTGGGGCGAATTGGCCGGGATGGTGTACCCGGGTATGCATGTCTCCTCTATTCTCCGGAAGACGGAATTCTTCCCGGGCAATTGATCACAGAAGAATATCCTCAACCACAACAAATGAAAGACTTTCTTATGCAATTTTCCCAATTGCCAGTGGGGGCTGGTAGGTTGTCTTTGGAAAAAGGAAAAGAAACATGGGGATTTACAGAACAACAATTATCGGTTTTGTTGTTTTATTTAGAACAAAACCAGTTTCTTGCAGGGTTGGAGCGAAGGTGGGATGGATGGAGTTTCTCCCGGACTTCATTGCCTGCACCTGATGTTGAAAAATTAGTTTTCTCCATGAATAAGCGTAAACAAATTCGTTTTCGCCGTTTAAATGAATTCATTGCCTGGGTTGAGGAAGACAGTTGCAGAAGGCTAGGGATTACCCGATACTTTCAGGAAGAGGATCTTTCTTTTGTAGCCAACTGTTGTGATTTCTGTGGCATTGACCATTCCATTTACAGGCAAAAGGAGAAAGAGGAAATAGTAGATGAAAAAGAATGGGATTGGGAAGAGGTATTGCATCAACTATTTCCTATCACAAACGGGGAAAGGGGAAACCATGGATCCACGGATAAAAAAGCTAGACAGTCGGATTTTAGTTTATAATTTATATTTAACCCAGGGGATTTTACTTCTTATTGGCTTGTTATTGGCTTATTTTTTTATAATTGGTGAGGAACGGAGTTGGGGTGATTTTTTTGCATTTCCTGGGACTCTCTCCTCTCTCTGGTATGGTTTTGGCATTGGGATTGGGATTATTTTATTAGAAGTAGTGTTAAACGCTTTGCTCCCTGATGATGAATTTGATGATGGGGGAATTAATGAAAAAATCTTTCGCAACCTTGGTTACTTCCATATTTTTTTCGTTACGTTTCTGGTAGCGTTTACTGAAGAAGTGTTATTTCGGGGTGTGATTCAGGAATTTATTGGGTTATGGTGGGCAAGTATTATTTTTACCGTCATTCATGTCCGCTACTTAAAAAAATGGATCATGGTCCTTGTTGTTTTCTTAATAAGTTTAGCTTTTGGCTGGATTTATCAAGTGACAGGCTCTCTCTGGACCTCCATTCTTTCCCATTTTCTTGTAGATTTTGTGTTAGGGCTTTTTATTCGCTTTGGCTGGTTTCAGTCCAGGGAAGAAGATGAAATGGAGTGGGAACCTGAGACTGTTTCTGAATTAGAAGAAGAGAGTCTAAACGAAGAAAAATTAGATTGAAAAAGTTGCTGGATCACCCTTTGGGGTGGATCTTTTTTTTTTAGGGCACAATAAAAAAAACTGGGTAAAGGAGTGGATATCGTGAGGATGATGGAAGGGCCGATTATGGTTCAAAGTGATTTAACCCTGCTGGTAGAGGTGGCTCACCCCTTATTTCAAGAAGCTCGGGAAGCTATTGCCCTTTTTGCTGAATTAGTCAAAAGCCCAGAGTTCCTTCATACATATCGCATGACTCCTTTAACCCTGTGGAATGCGGCAGCGCTTGGTTTTACAGGGGATACTCTTATCACAGTCCTGGAGAAATATGCACGTTATCCTTTACCTTCTAAAGTCAAAAAAGAAATTGTAGAGACTGTGGATAAGTACGGCAAACTTCGTTTAATTAACGAGCAAGGTGAGTTGTACTTAGAATGTGCTGAGCCATCATTGCTTGATGAATTACTGCGTTATTCATCTATATCCGATTTTTTAGAGAAAGGAAAAAGCACGACCAAGATTAGGGTCCCTTTTTCCCAACGAGGGACAATTAAACAAACACTGCTTAAATTAGGTTATCCTGTCCATGATCTGGCAGGGTTTACAGGTGGAGAAAAACTGTCAGTTATCTATAAATCAGATGGACATTTTTCCTTGAGGCCTTATCAAAAAGATGCGGTGGATTCCTTTTTCTCTGATAGGGGTATGGAGGGAGGAAATGGGGTCATTGTTCTGCCTTGTGGTTCAGGAAAAACCATTGTGGGGATCGAGACCCTGGTGCGTCTTGGAATGGAGACCTTGATATTAACAGGAAATAATATCTCTGTTTCTCAGTGGAAAGAGGAGATTCTCTCCATTACTTCATTAAATGAAGAACAGGTGGGGCTTTATACCGGATCAGAGAAAAAGACAGGTCCTGTCACCATTACCACTTATCAAATGTTGACCTATCGTACCGGGGAAAAGAGCTACCCTCATCTTGACCTTTTTCATCGGCGGAATTGGGGCCTTATTATATATGATGAAGTTCACTTATTGCCTGCCCCTGTTTTTCGTTTAACTGCAGATATACAGGCAAAAAGAAGACTGGGTTTAACAGCTACTCTTATTCGTGAAGATGGCCGGGAAGGGGATGTGTTTAGCCTCATTGGCCCCAAAAAATTCGAATTACCCTGGCGCATTTTGGAGGAAAAAGGGTTTATTGCCGGGGCGAATTGCAGGGAAATCCGCATCCCTATGTCAGGGGAACGCTTAAAAAAATACCTTCATAGCCCTGAACGGTTAAAATTTCGCATTGCCTCTGAAAACCCGGAGAAAATACAGGTGATTCATCAATTATTGGATAAGCATGAGCAAGAACAGGTTTTAATAATTGGACAATACGTATCCCAGTTAGAACATCTTTCCAAAGAGCTGAACATTCCACTAATAACCGGGAAAACATCACAGCAAGAAAGAGAAAAATTATATTATCAATTTCGCAAGGGAGAACTTAAAGCATTAATTGTTTCCCGGGTGGCTAATTATGCGGTGAATTTGCCAGACGCTAGTGTTGCCATCCAGGTTTCAGGAACATATGGCTCCAGACAAGAAGAAGCCCAGCGTTTGGGACGAATATTGCGTCCCAAAGAAAGGGACAATCGGGCTTACTTTTATACCATCGTTTCGGAAAATTCCAATGAGGAAGTATATGCCCGGCGCAGGCAAATGTTCCTGGTTGAACAAGGTTACTCCTATGAGATTAATCAGCATTGATTAAATTAAGAAGTGAGGTTTGGTTGACATGTTTGATTGTGCCATTATTGGCGGGGGGATTGCCGGTTTGCAGGCATCCATTCAACTTGGGCGTTACATGCATAAAGTTGTGGTGATTGACCGCCATGGAGGACGTTCGGTTTTAGCTAAGCGATATATGAATGTTTTAGGATGGCCCCAGGGGATATCGGGTAAAGAGCTGTTGTCCCGGGGATATGAACAGGCCGGTGCTCTTGGGGTGAATTTTTTGGAGAGGGAAGTTAAAGAAGTGAAAAAGAACGATAATGGTTTCTCTCTTTTATTAGACAATGGGGAAACCATGAATGCTAAGCGTCTGCTATTAAGTACAGGGGTGGATGACCAATTTCCTTTCATTGAAGGGTTACAGGAAACCCTCGGGACCAGTCTTTATGTCTGCCCTGATTGTGATGGGTATGAAATTCAAAATAAAACCACAGTTGTGGTTGGTTCTGGGAATACAGGTGCAGCAATTTCCTGCATTCTTACCCATTGGAATCAAAGCATTGTGTACATTAATCATGAACCAGGGAAAGAAATCTCTGAAAAATGGCAGGGCAATTGCATGGAAAAAAACATTCCTATATTAGGTGGACCCGTAGTGCGCATTGTAAAAAAAGATGAAAATCATTTATCCCATTTCGAATTAGTGGATGGACAAATCATTCCTGCAGAAAAAGGGTTTGTTGCTTTTGAAGGAAAAAAGCCAGTAAATGAATTAGCAAAACAATTAGGTGTAGCTCTTGATGAACACGGCAGTGTCATTGTAGATGGCCGCACCCAGCAAACCAACGTAGAAAACGTATGGGCGGCGGGGGATGTTGTCCTTCATTCTCAACTGGTGACACGAGCCATGGGGGATGGCTCACAGGCTGCAATATGGATTCATAAAAGCTTAAAATGAAGATATTGTATTATAACAGGAATTAAACTGTATTAATACAATATCTTCATTTTTCCATAAAATCGATTTTTCCAGATAAAAAAAGCCCAGCTTTTTTAGTGTGTTTTTATCTGTTTCAATAATGTCTTTATAACTGTTGCATAACATAAAATCGTCACTATTCGACTTAATAATGCAAATAACCCTTTAAAATCAGATAAAATATTGTTGAGAAAAATAGGTATGGGAACTGTTGCTATAATAAAATTAATCTGTTATAATTTGAATTAAAGAAAAGTGCTTGAAAAATAGCACACAATAAGGAATGATATTAACGTTAGGAAATAAAATGTGTTTCGTCAAAAATAAAAAACTGTTTTCTGAAAGTTCTTAAGGAGGGGTTAAGGGATGTCAGTGCTTCCGATTAAAAATGAACACGGCTTTTATGAAATTCGCTTAGAATCCATTGGTGGCCTTGGCGCCAATCTTGCAGGTAAGATGTTGGCAGAAGCCGGGGTACTAGGATTAGGTTTAAATGGATTGAACTTTTCATCTTATGGTTCTGAAAAGAAAGGTTCTCCTGTAAAAGCATTCATCCGCTTTGGTGAACCAGACGCACAAATTCGTGATGCAAGCCCTGTTGAACGTCCTCATGTTGTAGGGGTGTTTCATGAGGCTCTTTATAAAACTGTAGATGTTGTTTCCGGATTAAATCCTGATGGGGTTGTACTGGTAAACACCACTCGTGACTTCGATGAAGTAAGAAAAGATTTGAATTTAGAATATGGAACTTTAGCTATTGTCGATGCTATGGGCATTGCCGTAGAAGAAAAAACAAAAGTAAATACAGCTATGTTAGGTGCGCTGTTCCGCATTGTTGATTTTCTTGATCCTGAAGCAATGCGTAATGTTATCCGCAAAACCTTCGAGAAGAAATATCCACACCTTGTTGAATCCAATATTCGCACCTTTGACCGTGGATATAATGAAGTGCAATTTAAGAAATATGAAGTACCTGAAGGAGCAAAAGGGAAAGATTTCCAAAGACCTCTTCCTCTTTATGGTTACGAAACCCAACCAATTGGTGGAAGCGTTATCAATCCTGGGAACAGTATTCTCAAAGACTTAAGCGGTAGCCGCCAGGGATTCCTTCCTGAGTACCATGCAGATAAATGTATCCATTGTGCATCCTGTGACACAGCTTGCCCCGATATGTGCTTCGTATGGGAACAAGGTACCGATAAAAAGGGCCGTCCACAAATGTTCTTATCCGGTATTGATTATCAATACTGCAAAGGTTGCTTAAAATGCGTGCAGGCTTGCCCTGTTGAAGCATTAACAACGAAAAGAGAAGAAATTGGCTTTGCCGAAGAACACCGTGTACCGCAAAAATTTGTTCTGGCCTCTAAATAATCCAAAAAGAAAGGAGTACGTGTAAAAAATGGCGATTGATTATAATAAAGAAAAAGCACAGTTAGACGAGCTTGCTTCTGGTGAGAAGTCAAAACAAGAACTAACTTTTGAATCCGGTAATGAAATGGCAGCAATGGCTGCAGCCCAGATTAATTATCATATTATGGGATATTTCCCAATCACCCCATCTACTGAGGTTGCTCAGTATTTAGATCAAATGAAAACCCGTGGGGAACACGATATTGTGCTCATTCCAGCTGATGGTGAACACGGCTCTGCAGGGATTTGTTATGGTGCTGCTGCAGGCGGCGGCCGGGTATTCAATGCTACCAGTGCGAACGGTTTCCTTTATATGCTTGAACAGTTACCTGTGCAATCCGGTACCCGTATGCCAATGGTATTAAACCTTGTTACCCGTGCAGTTAGCGGTCCATTAGATATTCGTGGTGACCACTCTGACTTATACTACGGCTTAAACATTGGTTGGCCAATTATTTGCGCAAGAGATCCACAGGCTGTTTATGATATGAACGTAATGGCTCTTCGCCTTGCTGAACATAAAGATGTGCGTTTGCCAGTGATTGTGGCTTATGATGGGTTCTTTACTTCCCACCAAAAACGCCGGGTAAGTTATTTTGCAGATCGCAAAACTGTTCAGGATTTCGTTGGCGAAACGCCAAAAGGGTATGTATATGCTCTTGATCCAAAAAATCCGGTGTCCATTGGACCTTACATGAATGATCCAGATTTAATTAACAACCACTATCAGTTATCCAATGCCATGTACAACGCTCATGACGTGTTTGCTGAAATCGCTGCAGAGTACGAAAAAATCTCCGGACGCAAATATGACATCGTTGACACTTATCGCATGGAAGATGCAGAAGTTGCTGTATTCTTACTCAACTCTGCTGCGGAAACTGCAAAAGATGTGGCTGATAAACTTCGTGCAAAAGGCATTAAAGCAGGGGTTGTAAGCCCCAATATGATTCGTCCTTTCCCTGCGAAAGAAATTCAAGAAGCATTGAAAAATGTAAAAGCAGTGCTTGTTGGGGAACGTGCTGACTCTTACGGTGGCCATGGGGCTAATTTAACTCATGAAGTAAAAGCTGCATTACAAGAAATTCCAGGAAACAATACCGTTGTCTTAAGCCGTGTATTTGGCCTTGGCGGAAAAGATTTCTTCATTGATGATGCTGAAAAATTCTTTGACCTAACCATTGAAGCTGCAGAGCTTGGCTATGCAAAAAAACCTTTTGATTACTACGGACAAACTCCTGGTGATGCTGATGTAACTCCAAAACGGGTACTTGAGCCATTACATGGAGATGCCTTTAAAACCGGTTTAATTGAAGTGAAACCAAATGCAGAAACTGGGAAATTGGATGTTAAAGTACCGCCTTTACGCCAATTGACAGCAAAACCAAAACGGATTGCTCCAGGCCATGGCGCTTGCCCTGGTTGCGGGATCTTCCCAGGACTTGAATTGTTCTTTAAAGGGATTGAAGGGGACCTTGTTGTATTGTTCCAAACCGGTTGTGGCTATGTGGTATCCACTGGTTATCCTTATAGCTCACATAAACAAAACTTTATTCATAACCTGTTCCAAAATGGTTCTGCTACCCTTTCTGGTACCGTGGAAATGTTCTATGAATTGAAACGCCGGGGGGAAATTGAAGTATCTGATGACTTTACCTTTGTCATGGTAACTGGTGATGGGGGTATGGATATCGGTATGGGACCAGCTATTGGTACTGCTCTCCGTAACCATAAAATGATTATCCTTGAGTACGATAATGAAGGTTACATGAACACTGGCAGCCAGTTGTCTTACTCAACACCAATGGGCCATATGACTTCTACATCGGGTGTAGGCAAACATCAAAGCGGTAAGAGATTCCACCATAAGGATACACCGCAATTAATGGCAGCTACCAACATTCCTTATGTATTCACCGGGGTTGAAGCCTTCCCACAAGACTTATTGAAAAAAGCGGCGAAAGCACAATGGTATGCGCAAAACGTAGGTCTTGTATACGGTAAAATCCTTATTGCTTGCCCATTAAACTGGAAATCTAAAGATGAGCTTGGTGGTTCCATTGTGGAAACTGCAGTTAACTCCTGCTTCTTCCCACTGTATGAAGTGGAAAATGGCATCACAACCATTACTTATGACCCAGAAGCAAGAGGAAAGAAATTGGATGTTGTTGAATGGTTAAAATCCATGGGTAAAACAACCCACCTTACCAAACCAGGCAATGAAGCCATCGTGCAAGATTTCCGCGATGAAGTAAATCGCCGTTGGAACCGATTAAAAGCTAAACACGAAAACGAATATCTATAGAAGAAAAGATAAAAGCAGCCTGCAAAGGGCTGCTTTTTTTTGTCAAGTTTTTTTATTGTATAAGCATAGGTATATATATAAAGGAAGGAGGGGAAAAATGTTCTTTCGGCACTTGCTCTATTTCGTGATTGGTTATGTCTCCCTGCAATATGCCGGGCATTTAATGCCGGATATTTTGTTTTATCATAAACTAACAGGTGGAGGGTATTATTCCGTTGCTCAGAGTTTGAATGACTTTTTCTTGCTTCTTATTTATCGTCCCATCCCTGTTTTTCTTTCTCTCTTCTTTTATTTATTAGGGGTTTTGTTTGTTCGGTATGTCATTCTGAAACGGATTTTAGTCTGGAGAAAGCAAGCAAAAGGGTATTTTTCATATTTTATACAACTGCTTTTTATCTGTTTGGGGGGATCCATTCTCTGGCTTCATTACGGGGATCCCATTGCCCGCATTATCATTATTCTTGTGGCTTGTTTTGAATTATATCGACTGATCGTATTTCTTTTGACAGTACGAGGAAAGAATTACAATTCATATGGAATATGATAAAATTATTTAGAAAGGCGGTTGTTAGAAAGGGGAAATCGGTTTCGTGGAGGAAATCAACTGGGAAGAATTTTTTATACCTTACGAGCAAGCGCTAGACGAGTTAAAAGTGAAATTTAAAAGTATCCGTAAGGAACTGAAAAAAAGAAATGAATATTCTCCAATTGAATTCGTGACGGGGCGAATCAAGAAAATCTCAAGTATTTTAGATAAAGCCAATAAATTGAATATCTCTTTTGATCACCTTGAAGAAATGGAGGATATTACAGGGATCCGCATTATGTGCCAGTTTGTTGAAGACATCTATAAGGTCGTGGAACTGATTCAACAACGGGATGGCAAGGATATGAAGATTCTCTATGTGAAGGATTACATTGATAATCAGAAATCCAGCGGGTATCGCAGCTATCACGTGATTATCCGATATCCTGTACAAACCTCCCAAGGTGAGCGAGAGATTCTTGCAGAAATCCAGATTAGAACCCTTGCCATGAACTTCTGGGCAACCATAGAGCATTCTTTAAGTTATAAGTATGATAGGAATATTCCTGATGATATTAAGGATCGATTAAGAAAAGCAGCAGAAGCGGCTTATCTCCTGGATACGGAGATGTCTGAAATACGTGATGAGATTCGTGATGCCCAGCAATTGTTTGAATACAAATCAAACATTGTTACGCGAATACTTGAGGGAATCGAATGGTTGTATCGAAGGGGTTATGTGGTTGAATCCGTCCAATTTCAAAACCAATTTCGCAGCTTGACCTCCCGGGGGGATGTGGTGGAATTGGGCAAATTATATCGGAAAATAAGGGTTCAATTGGAGAAGTTAAAAACACCATAACCTTGTCCATGTACCTTTTACATGATATATTAAACAAAAAAGTTGTCCGCCTGAACAAAAAAATGTCATTAACATATTCTAATAGTACCACTGGATTACGGAGGGAGGGGTCGCATTGCGAGTTGAACGTCTAAGTCAAGATAAAATCAGGATTTTTTTAACATTCGACGACCTGCTCGAAAGAGGAATTGAAAAAGACGATATGTGGCGTGACATCCCTAAAGTACATGATCTATTCAATGATATGATGGACCAGGCACATGAGGAAGTAGGGTTTACGGTTAATGGGCCTGTTGCCGTAGAAGTCTATTCTTTGCCTGCTCAGGGTATGGTTGTCATTGTAACCCGTGGTAGAACAGATGCCAGCAATAACTCTGAGGACATGGATTTTGATGATATATACGAGATGCAGGTAACTTTAGAAGAAAGTGATGACATGATATTCTTCTTCCGGGAATTTGAATTTCTCATCCAGGCTGCACACAGTATTCAAAATCTCATTGAAGATGGGGGCAAAGCTTATCTTTATCAAGGCAGATACTATTTAGTATTAGAGAATGATGAGATGGAGCAGGATAAATACGACCGATTAATTGCGATTTTATCTGAATATGGGGAAGCATCTACCACAACAAAACACGTGCTGGCTGAATATGGGAAGGTCATTGTTGACCAGAATGCTGTTGAAACCCTTTGTCGGTATTTTAAATAAGTAAGTTAAAGAAAACTTGGCTAGCGACAAGCCTTATAGGCGAAGGCGATAGCCTTAGTTGCCCTTATGCAGATAAGATAAAATAAAAATATCTTATCTGCGAAAGAAAAACACGCGATAATTTGCGTGTTTTTTGTGCTTTTTATGCCTTCTAACATACAATAGTAAGAACAATAAAAAATCAGGGGGAGGGGAATAGATGAAACAAGAAGACCCTGATTTTCTTGAAAGTTTGGTTAAGTTTTTTGAAGACCAGATGACATTGGATACTGTAAATTTTCTAAAAAAGAAAGGGATTTTATCTGAGACCATAGAGAAGTTTCGCATTGGTTTTGGAGAGCCCCTAATTGGATTTAATGGAAATAGGGGAAAGCTAAATGGTTTTTTTAATCATCATCTTATTTTTCCGGTGATGGAAAAAGGGATAATCGTTAATCTTATTGGAATGAACATACATGAAACTCGCCCGAAATTTAAAAATTTAAATCCGCAAAAGGAAACCTTTTATAACCAGGATGCCCTGGAGGAAGAAGAAGTGATTTTATGCCGGGATGTATGGGATGTACTTGTTTTATCTCAGGTTGGGCTAAATGCATTATGTGTTCCAGAACCATTGGAAAACCTGGAGATATTGAAAAAACAATTGCAGGATAAACGGATATTTATTTGTTTTGGCAATGATGAGGCAGGACACAAGGAAATGGAATGGGCAAAAGAACAGGTGATGGAAGTAAGTTCAGATGTGTATCTTCTTTCTATGCCAGAAGGATGCAAGTCCATTTGCAATTTTTTCATAGAACATAAAGATTCCTATGAACATTTCGTTGAACTTTTGCAAAAAGCAGTAGATGATACATTGAAGCAACCCATTGCACCTGATGTGGAGAATATTGATCATTTCTTGGAAGAATATGCCCTTCGTTTTCATAAAGAAACCAAGGGAATCAAAACAGGGTTTGCTGGTTTGGATCGGCTCTTGTTGGGTGGTCTGCGTACAGGGTTGTATTTGATTCATGGCTATGTTTCCAGTGGCAAGACCATGTTTATGCGGCAAATGGCGGATCAAATTGCTGAACAGAACATTCCTGTGGTTTTTGTTTCCTGGGATATGACCACTTTTGAATTGTGGGCCCGCTCTATGGCCCGCATTTTAGGGGTTTCGCCCAGGGAAATTCTTGCTGGAAAAACATCCTTAGACAAAGTAAAGGAAGCCAGTTCCCAATATCGCAGCATTGCCCAATCTTTATTCACCTTTGAAGCCACCATAGAAACATCCATTGATGATGTGGAAAATTATATTCTGGAAATCACTGGAACCTTAGGTAAACCGCCTGTCATCTTTATTGACCATTTTCATCGTATCCCAATCTTAGACCGGGACGGAAAACCCTTGCCTAATAATTTGGCCCTTGTTGCTTATATCCTCCATCAATGGTCAAGGAATTGGGATGTGCCCATTATTATCTCAAGCCCCAAAGAATCAGGGGTAAAGGCCTCGGATTTAACCCCTATATTAGAAGCCTCAATTGATGTAATCCTTTCTTTTGACCCCGTTGATCCTGTCATGGATCTAGTGAAAGAGCGAATTCGCCTCACTTTAAATAAAAACCGCAATGGTGCCTCCGGGTATATTCATCTCCTTTTTGAAAAAGAAAAAGCGATTTTCCTTCCCAGTTCATTTCCATGATTTTTCTGTGGTATGATGGATAATAAACTTTAAAATGTAGCAAAGGAAAAGGTAGGAGAGGTGTAATTATGGAACAGGTCATTGTAATCGGTGCGGGTCCCTGCGGGCTTTCCGCAGCGTTGGAATTAAAAAAGAATGGAATGAACCCTCTTATTTTAGAAAAAGGGTGTATTGTAAACTCCGTATATGGGTTCCCAACGTATATGCGTTTCTTTAGCACCCCGGAATTATTGGAAATTGGCGAGGTTCCTTTCCTTGTTTCTGGGGAGAAACCTACCCGCCAGGATGCATTAAATTATTATCGGGAAGTAGCATGCCGCCATGGCTTGCGCATTCAATGTGGGCATAAAGTGGAACGGGTGGAAAAGGAAGAAGAAGGTTTCGCCCTTGAAACTGTAAATCGCAAAGGGAAGAAAGAAACCTATCGCTGTAACCATGTGGTTCTTGCGACAGGGTATTATGATAACCCTAATTGGCTGGGGGTTCCCGGTGAGAAATTAGAGAAAGTATCCCATTATTATAAGGAAGCCCACCCCTATCAGGGGATGAAAGTTGCCGTGATTGGCGGAAAGAACTCTGCCGTTGAAGCGGCTATGGAATTAGAACGGGCTGGGGCAGAAGTCTCCTGGATTTATCGGGGGGAAGCGTATTCCCCTTCCATTAAGTCCTGGGTGTTGCCGCTTTTTGAATCCGTTATTAATAAGGAAAAGATTGCAGCTTATTGGCGCACACAGGTAAAAGCCATCGAAGAAAGCAAAATCATTCTTGAACAGGATGGCAAAGAATTCTCCATTGAAAATGATTATGTATTGGCACTAACCGGATATCATCCAAACCATGAATTATTGCAAAGCATGGGTGTAGAGATTCGCAATGATACCGGTGAGCCTCTTTATAACCCGGAAACTATGGAAACCAATGTGCCAGGCTTATTTGTGGCCGGGGTGATTGCTGCAGGCAATAATGCCAATGTCATTTTTATTGAAAATGGCCGTTTCCATGGATCTTTGATTGCGGAAACCATTAAAAAGCGTTCTTAATAGGTAAAATGGGATAATAATCCTCAATTTTATGTTGGGTGTCTAACAATACAAGGAGTTTGATGCGGGCTTTCTGACCATTGAGCCCATTGCAAAAGATGACACCCATTTCTTTTAGTTGTTTTCCGCCCCCTTCATAATCGTATAAATCCTGAACATACCCGTTGTAACAGCGTGATACCATTACAACGGGTATGTTTTTTTTCATGAATTCACGGATCGCCGGCAATATGGCAGGGGGAACATTGCCTGCGCCAAAGGCTTCCAGCACGATTCCGTGGATCGGCTGGGATAGAAAAAACTCTAGCCAGGAAGGGTCGAATCCAGCCACTAATTTGACAAGAGGGACATTATGTTGGTTCCCCTGGATTGGATAAACCTGTTGCCTGTATGGGGATTGATAATAGGAAATATCCCTTTTGGTGATGGAACCTAAAGGGCCTGTACCTGGTGATTTAAAGGTAGCCACACTGCTGGTATGGGTTTTCGTTACGTACCTGGCAGCGTGAATCTCATTATTAAAGACTACCAGGGTGCCTCGTTTCCAGCTTTTTTTATGGGAAGCGACTCTTACGGATTCAAGGAGATTAATGGGTCCGTCTGCTCCCAGTTCATTATTGGAACGCATGGCACCTGTTACAATTACCGGTTTATCTGTAGAAACGGTTAGGTCTAACAGATAAGCTGTTTCTTCTAAAGTGTCTGTGCCATGGGTAATGACGATTCCCTGGATTTGTGGATCTTCACTGTACCGATGAACGGTATGGGATAATTCTTTCATTCGTGGAGGTGTCATATGGGGGCTGGGGAGGTTATATAAATCCTGCATTTCAACAGTGGCATAATGATTGAGCCGCTCCAAAAAAGCGTGTAAAGGTTGACGGATTCCCGGTTTTACTGAAGCGGATAACTCATCTGTTTCCATGGCAATGGTACCCCCAGTATTAAGGATAATAATTTTTTCTTCCATCTTTTCCTCCCATTATTCTTCTTCTTTATTCCTTTCAAGCCCATTCCATGATACCATTAAGGATAGAATCCTTTGCAAAAGGAGTTTTTGCCATGTTAGCTACACTAGGTGCAGCTTTAGCTCCGGGAATTGCCTTGCTGAGTTACTTTTATTTAAAAGATAAATATGAAACCGAGCCATTACATATGGTGTTGAAAAGCTTTATCCTGGGGATGCTTATAGTTTTTCCGGTAATGCTCGTGCAATATGTGTTACAAGAAGAAGTTTCAATCGGCCAATTTTTCCGGTCTTATTTATTAGTTGGTTTTTTTGAAGAGTTTTTTAAATGGCTGATTATCTTTTATACGGCATTTCGCCATATGGAATTTGATGAACCTTATGATGGAATTGTGTATACGACTGCAGTATCCCTTGGCTTTGCTACGACGGAGAACTTCTTTTATCTATGGCAACATGGGGTTTCAGCTGCTTTTTATCGGGCGCTTCTTCCTGTTTCTAGCCATGGCCTTTTCGGTGTCATTATGGGATATTATTTTGGAAGGGCGAAATTTCCCTTAGATCCTGCTAAAACATCTAAAACAAAGATTTATTTATTAATTAGTCTATTGTTTCCCATGTTTCTTCATGGAACCTATGATTTTATACTTTCAATTGGGGGGAATTCCTGGATTTGGCTGATGATCCCCTTTATGATTTTATTATGGGCAACAGCTCTTGACCGTAGCACAGAAGCGTTAAAAAGGTCTATGACTCCTACTTTTGGTAAACACTATAACCATGAGGATTCCCTGAAAGGGTAAGGAGTGAAAGAATGGCATGAAAGGTGAACGGTTAAAAGTGAAGATCCACTGCAAAAAATGTGGAGAAAAATTCATTTTAAGAGGCGTTATGGACGAACATGGCCACATCGAAACAGGATTTCGCCAGTGCGTTTGCAATAATAAAGATGCATTTAATATAGAAACGGATGACAACACCTAAAACAGGGGACATTTCTCCTGTTTTTTCATTTTATTTAGGTGCAATTGGCACGTTTTGATTTAATAAGCTTTTTTTTGCATAAACCTTATCACCTTGCTGAACAATACCCATATAAAGGTTCGGAAAGGTATGGTGAGCTAGATGTATGGAAAAGTTGCAGGAATTTTATTGCCCTTTCTTGCAGTAGGGATCGTAGGTGCAGGAGTGTGGGGATATCAGGAGAATCATGAGAAAAATTCAATATTGATTAAGGCAGAAAATCAATATCAACGGGCCTATCACGATTTAAATGCCCATATGGAACAATTGCAAGATGAACTGGGTAAAACCCTTGCTGTAAACTCTCGTTTTCAATTAACCCCTAGTTTAGCAAATGTGTGGAGGTTATCCTATTCAGCGCAAAATGATGTAGGCCAACTTCCTTTGACGTTATTGCCATTTAATAAAACCGAAGAGTTTCTTGCATCGGTAGCTGATTTTAGTTATAAAACGGCTATTCGGGATCTGGATAAAAAGCCTCTGACGAAACAAGAATATGATACCCTGCAAGGACTTTTTAATAAATCTAAAGAGGTTCAACGGGAATTGCAAAAAGTGCAGACTAATATTATTGACAATCAACTTCGCTGGATGGATGTGGAGAAAGCCCTGGCCATGGAGGAAAAGCAAGAGGATAACACCATTATTGACGGATTAAAAATGGTAGATAAAAACGTGGAGGGATTTAATACCACTGAATTTGGTGTGGGCGTTGGTACTCCTAATCAACAAGATACAACGAAAACGCAAAGAGTATTAGGCAAAGAAATTTCCCAGGAACAGGCCAAGAAGAAAGCCATGGAGTTTTCCAGCCTAACTGCCGGGAAAATTAAAAAAATGAATGTGAGTTCCGATGGCAAAGGGGGACGTATTCAATCTTATAGCATTAGTATAGAGAAAAAGGATTCAAAAGGGCCCATAGATATTGATATTGCGAAAAAAGGAGGGCATATTGTCTGGTTTCTCGATGAACGAGACATTGGCAAGGCCAATATTTCTTTTGAAACGGCACAAAAAAATGCCAATCAATATTTGAAAAAGCAAGGATTTACTAACATGATTCCTACATCTGTAGCCAAATATGAAGGTTTAACGGTCTTTACATATATTTATGAACAAAATGGGGTAAGGGTTTATCCTGATGTAATGACTGTAAAAGTAGCCATGGATAAAGGTGATGTGACAGGGTTCCAAAATGAACCTTATCTCTTAAATCATCATCCCCGTACAATTCCCTCCCCATCTCTGTCTTTATCTGAGGCGAAAAAAAGGGTGAATCCTGCACTAGAAGTGACAGAAACCCATCTTGCCTTAGTTGAAAATGATGAGGGCAGGGAAGTATTGACTCATGAATTTATTGGAAGAATAGATAGAGGGACTTATCGCATCTATATTGATGCCTCAACAGGTGAGGAAGTTAAAGTTGAGAAGATCGAAGCAGTCTCAATTTAGTTCATGAGAGTAGAGGGCAGGAATGGAGTACCAAAAACGGTTTTTACGCCTCATCAAAAATATAGAGAAGATTTTTAAAATGGGCATTTTAATTTTTGTGATTTTGTTAGTAGTGAGTCAAACCCTAATTAGAATTCCAATTCTGCAGCCGATTCTTGTGGATGTGGTAAAAATGGAAGGCATTGCATCCAAATAGCCCCTGTGATACTATGAAATTGATTTTTCAATAGGGAAAAGTAAGCTTGGCACAAGCCAAGTTTTCTTTTTGAGTAAGTTTATTAAGGGTGGGAGTTACGGTGAGTATTTCGATTGATGGTCCAGCAGGGGCTGGCAAGAGTACGGTGGCCAGAGAAGTGGCACGAAGATTAAAAATCACCTATATAGATACAGGTGCTATGTATAGAGCATTAACATATGCAGCAATGGAGCAGTCTGTTTCCTTAGAAGATGGGGAAAAGTTAAGGAAGCTTCTTGATTCCCTGGATCTCTCTTTGTACTGGGTAGAAGGGGTACAACACATTTCCATAAATGGAGTGGATATTTCCCTGCAAATACGGACTATGCAAGTGAGCAAACATGTTTCCAGTGTAGCGAAACATTCAATTGTTAGGGAAAAAATGGTACAATTACAACGAGAAATGGCACAAAAACAGGAAGTTGTGATGGATGGCAGGGACATTGGTACCCATGTATTGCCCCAGGCACAATTAAAAGTTTTTTTAACTGCCTCTATTGAGGAACGTGCTAAACGACGTTATAACGAACTGATTGAACGGGGAGAATCAGCTGACCTGGAACAGCTGGAATTGGATATTGCTGCCCGGGACCGCATGGATAGCGAACGGGAAACAGCACCTCTGCGTCCTGCATCTGATGCCATTATTTTAGATACAACAGGGATGGGAATTAATGAAGTGATTGATAGGATTATTTCCTTGTACCAGTGCAATGTAGGGGGAGAAGGGGCATGAATTCAGCATACCGAATGGGCCGCAATTTTTTTCGGGGAATACTGAAGACGTTGTTTAAAGTAAATGTCATAGGTGATAAAAGATTTCCTCAAGAAGAGGGATTAGTGGTATGTTGCAATCATATTAGCAATTGGGATCCAATGTTATTAGGTTCATTTTGCCCCCGTATGGTTCGCTACATGGCGAAGGAAGAATTGTTTCGGGTTCCTCTGATCGCCTCTATTCTTTTAAGCTGGGGCACTTTTCCCGTTAAACGTGGAGCTGGAGACCGAGCTGCTATTCGCACATCATTAGAGATTGCTCAGAGTGGAGATGTATTAGGCATTTTTCCTGAAGGGACACGGAGCAAAACAGGAAAACTAGGGAAAGCATTGCCTGGTGGAGCCATGATTGCCCTGCGGTCAGGGGTACGGGTTGTTCCTGTGGCTATTATTGGTCCCTACCGTTTCTTTCGCCCCTTGACCATTATTTATGGTGAAGCAATTGACTTAAAAGAACTTGCTGGAGGGAAAGGAAATACTGTCTTAGCTGCCGAAATCATAATGAATGAAATACAAAAATTAATTGATGATTTTGAGAGCGATAAGATGCGCTTTAAACACTAGTTTTTTTTTCAATTAATTGGTAAGCTATTAACAAATCATTCGTTTTTGGTTTATTTTCAAGGAGGTATGGTCAATGGTAGATGAAAATCAAAAGGAAAATCAACAACAACAAGGGTTTAATGTTGGTGACACCCTAACCGGTACGGTTAAACAGGTGGATGAAAAGCAAGCCCTTGTGGATGTAGGGTTTAGCCAGAATGGAATTCTTCCCATCAGCGAAGTATCTAGCCTCCACATTGAGAAAGTAGCAGACGTATTATCCGAAGGGAATAGGATTACTGTAAAAGTAATTCGTAAAAACGAAGAAAAAAATGAACTCATCCTATCCAAAAGAGCAGTAGATTCAGAAAAAGCCTGGAGTGATTTACAGGATAAGTTTAAATCCGGGGAAATTTTTGAAGTTACCATAGCAGATATTGTTAAAGGCGGATTAGTGGTGGACCTTGGCGTGCGCGGGTTTATTCCTGCATCCCATGTGGAACGCCATTTTGTTGAGGATTTTTCTGATTATAAAGGAAAAAACTTGCCTGTGAAAGTCATCGAATTAGAAATGGAAAAGAATAAGGTGATTCTTTCCCACCGTGCTGTTCTTGAAGAAGAAGCGAATCGCCATAAATTAAGCATTTTTGATCAAATTAAAGTGGGAGACGTTTTGGATGGAACTGTGCAACGATTGACTGATTTTGGCGCTTTCGTGGACATAGGTGGAGTAGATGGGCTGGTTCATATTTCTGAAATTGCCCATAATCATGTAGAAAAGCCTTCTGATGTATTAAAAGAAGGGGATAAAGTAAAAGTTAAAGTTTTAAAAACGGATAAAAATAATGAGCGAATCAGCCTCAGCATTAAAGCCGCTCTTCCAGGGCCATGGGAAGCAGCTTCCTTTAGAAATGGTGCTGTTGTAAAAGGCATTGTAAAACGCCTTGTTAGCTTCGGTGCATTTGTTGAAGTTGCACCAGGGGTAGAAGGCCTTGTGCATATTTCTCAAATTGCCAATCGCCATGTGGCTACTCCTGATGAAGTGTTAAAAGTAGGGCAAGAAGTCAATGTGAAGATTCTTGACTTTAATCCAGAACAAGAACGAATGAGTTTAAGCATTAAGGAAGCGGAAACGGAAGCCCCCAAGAAAGAAGTGAAAAAAGAAGTGGTTGCTTACCAGGAAGACAGTGGTTCCCTGGGGGTTTCTATTGGGGATCGCCTTGGGGATTTTGCGAAAAAATTGAAAAAATAAATCGGGGGCAACTATGTCAAGATCATCAAGAAAAAAAGAACATATTCAACTGACCTTACGTGAAGAAAGAGTAGGAACACAGGGTCTAGAGGATGTTCAATTTGTCCATAATTGTCTCCCTGAAAGTGCAATGGACGAAATTTCATTAAATGCGTCAATCGGCGGACTCCAATTGAGTTCGCCGATTATTGTTAATGCCATGACAGGGGGCGCCCTTGAAGTTACCGGAATAAATGAACATCTTGCCAATATTGCGAGGGAGACAGAACTTGCCATGGCCGTAGGTTCCCAAATGGCTGCCATTAAAGATCCGGGGTTGGAAGACACTTATCGTATTGTTAGGAAAGCCAATCCTAGAGGAATCATTTTTGCGAATTTGGGGAGTGAAGCCACACCTGAAATGGCCAAAAAAGCAGTAGAGATGATTGAAGCCAACGGGCTGCAAATCCATCTTAATGCTGTTCAAGAATTAGTCATGCCTGAAGGAGATCGTACCTTTAAAGGGGCTTATAAAAGGATAGAAAAGATTGTACAGACAGTTAGCGTTCCGGTGATTGTAAAGGAAGTAGGCTTTGGCATTGGGGGCGAGCAGGCAAGAAAGCTTGCAGAAATCGGTGTTGCCGCCATTGATGTTGGAGGAAAAGGCGGTACCAATTTTGCCCGAATTGAAAATGGCCGCAGAGACCATCCTATGTTTTCTTTTAATGATTGGGGCATTTCTACTGCTTCCAGTCTCCTTGAGGTTTTTCCTTTAAAAGATAAAATCAGAATCATTGCTTCCGGTGGGATTCGTACTGCCATGGATGTTGCCAGGGGAATCGCTCTAGGGGCCAGTGCTGCAGGCATTGCTGGAACCTTTTTGCATTATGCTCACCTGAATCAGTGGGAAAAAGGGGTGCAATTTGTACATCGATTACATCGGGAACTTGCCAGCATTATGTGTGCCCTGGGTGCGACCACAGTGGAACAGTTAAGCAACGTCCCTGTGATTATTAAAGGGGATACTTATCACTGGGCGACTATGCGGGGATTGGATTGTAGAATATTAGCGCAACGTAAGCTGGATTAAGGCTTTTTCCCCCATTTTTTTGGTCATACTATGAACAAGGATGTTTAATTTATGGCCAAAGGAGATTTTTATGAATCCAGGGTATTTTACATATCTTAGCATTTTCATTTTGTTTATTTTGTTATGGATGAATTGGCTAACTCCCTTTTTGCAACAAATACAAGTAAGTGAAAAGACTTTTGCACTACTTTTAACAGTATATTTGGTATTCAGCTTTGTCGTTTTGCCTTATAAAGGGCATGTGCAGATTAATTTGGGTCTTTTTTTATTTCCTGCTATGTTGTTGTATTGGGTGTGGGCGAAAGAGGATAAAGATAGCCGTATTATGCTTCTATCTTCTTTTTTATTAGTAGGTGTGAATCTTTTTTTGTTAAGGTATTTAATTCGTATTGACCCGGTATTATTGTTTGTTGGGGAGTCTTATCTCTGTGCAATGATTGCTGTCATTCTGGGCCTTATTTTGGCCAAAAGCCAAAAACAAGTTTTCATTATTCTTGGTTCAGGAATTTATCTTATGGAAGTTCTCTTTCAAGGGTGGTCCTATTCCCAGGGAGGAGACATTTATTTAGGGGATGGCATGTTTAGTGATATTTTCCTTCTGTCATTGTTGGGAGGATTATTGTTACGACGTGGAATTGAGTGGGTTCTATCTTGCCTGTCCGTTCGTTTCCATTTATGATAGTATAGGTATCTTGAAGAATGTTTTGAAGAAGGGAATTATGCTATGGCAAATCCAGTAGTTGCAATTGTTGGTCGTCCCAATGTTGGGAAGTCAACAATTTTTAATCGTATTATCGGTGAGCGTCTCGCCATTGTAGAAGATACGCCAGGGGTGACCCGGGATCGCCTTTATGGAATGGGAGAATGGTTAAATCGCTCTTTTCATTTAATTGATACAGGAGGAATCGGTTTCGGGGAAGAAGACCAGTTCATGGTTCTTGTCCGCAATCAAGCGGAATTAGCTGTAGATGAAGCTGATGTAATTATTTTTGTCGTTGATGGAACAACAGGCATTACTGCAGAGGACCAGGAAGTGGCGAAAATGTTGTTCCGTTCCAAAAAGCCTGTTATTCTGGCAGTTAATAAAATCGATAACCCGCAACGATTGAATGAGATATATGAATTTTATTCGTTAGGTTTCGAACATGTCATTCCCGTTTCCGGGGCCCATGCCATTGGTATTGGGGATTTATTGGAAGAGGCATCTCATTATTTTCCTGATGAAAATAATGAGGAATATGATGATGATGTCATTCGGGTTTCTCTCATCGGCCGGCCTAATGTAGGGAAATCCTCTCTTGTTAATGCCATTCTAGGGGAAGAACGTGTCATTGTCAGTGATATTGCAGGAACCACCCGTGATGCTATCGATACGCCTTTTACATACCAGGATCAAGAATTTGTGCTTATTGATACCGCAGGAATGCGGAAAAAAGGGAAAGTATATGAATCTACAGAAAAATATAGCGTGATGAGGGCTTTACGGGCCATTGAACGTTCTGATGTATGTCTTGTGGTCATTGATGGGGAACAGGGTATCATTGAGCAGGACAAGAAAGTGGCAGGGTATGCCCATGAATCAGGTCGGGGCGTTGTGATTGTTGTGAACAAGTGGGATGCTGTTGAGAAAGACGATAAAACTATGCAACAGTTTGTAGAATTAATCCGTACGGAATTTAAATATTTGTCTTATGCTCCCATTTTATTTGTATCAGCAAAAACAAAACAAAGGGTGCAGACCATTCTGCCAAAAGTGCATGAGGTGGCTGAACAACATTCTATGCGTATTCCAACCCCTGTTTTAAATGATTTAATTCAGGAAGCCATTACCGTAACACCTCCTCCATCTGATAAAGGGCGTCGCTTAAAAATCAGCTATTCAACGCAGGTTTCAGTTAAACCGCCAACTTTTGTTTTATTTGTCAATGATGTTGAGCTGATGCATTTCTCTTATAAACGCTATCTCGAGAACAAAATTAGGGATGCTTTTCCTTTTGAAGGAACGCCTATTCGGATTCTCGTAAGAAAAAAATCAGAGTAAAAAGAGAGAAAAGGGGAACCTGGAGATGTTTTCTGCGGTTGCAATTATCGTTGCTTATTTATTGGGGTCTATTAGTTTTAGCATTTTAATTGTTAAAAAAGTAGCAAAAATTGACATTCGAAAACATGGGAGCGGGAATGCTGGCGCTACCAATACCCTGAGGGTTCTTGGAAAAGGCCCGGGAATTCTTGTATTGCTCCTTGATGCTTTAAAGGGTGTTGTAGCCATTCTGTTAGCGAAATATGCTTTTCAGGGTGGGGACTGGACCATTGCCCTTAGTGGATTAGCAGCAGTGGTTGGCCATAACTGGCCTGTATTTTTTAGATTCCGTGGGGGGAAAGGGGTTGCTACGACCATTGGGGTTCTACTTACCCTGGCACCTATTCCCGCATTAATTTCAGTGGGGGTTACCTTATTGGTCATTGCCATTACTCGGTATGTTTCTGTGGGTTCTCTGGTTTTTATGGCCCTTATTCCTGTTCTGGTTTATTTTCGTGAGGCGCCCATGGCCTATGTGATTTCAACCCTTGCCATCGGTATTTTAGGGTTTATTCGACACGGGGAAAATATTAAGCGTCTGTTTAATAGACAGGAAAGAAAAATAGGACAATCCAAGAAATAAAGGGGGAGAATAGGATGGCACAAGATATTGCTGTGATTGGAGCAGGGAGTTGGGGTACTGCGATTGGGACCGTATTGGCTGAACTTCATGAGAAAGTCATACTCTGGGCACGTAGAGATACCCTAGCCCAAGAAATAAATCTTCGTCACGAAAACTCTTCCTATCTGCCAGGGGTTCGCCTTTCAGAAAAGATTTATTGTGAAACATCCCTGGAAAAGGCAGTTCGCCATAAAAAGCACGTTTTTCTTGTGGTTCCTTCCCATGCCATGCGTGAAACAGTGCAACAAATAGCTCCTTATTTACGCGAGGATGCTATTTTGATTCATGCCACAAAGGGCATTGAAATTGGCACATTAAAACGAATGACAGAAGTGATTAAAGAAGAAATTCCTGCAGGGTTAAAGAAACGTGTGGCAGTGATTTCAGGGCCAAGCCATGCTGAAGAAGTTGCTGTCCAATCCCCAACCACTGTTGTGGTTGCTGCAGAAAATATAAAAATTGCGGAAGAAGTACAGGATATCTTAAACACTAACTTTTTCCGGATCTATACCAATCCAGATGTTGTTGGTGTGGAAATTGGTGGCGCATTAAAAAATATTATTGCCCTTGGTGCGGGCCTTAGTGATGGTTTGAATTTTGGAGATAATGCAAAAGCAGCTCTTCTAACGAGAGGCCTTGCGGAAATAAGCCGTTTTGGCATTGTACTTGGAGGAAACCCTCTCACCTTTTCCGGGTTATCCGGGCTAGGGGATTTAGTTGTGACTGCTACAAGCCGCCACAGCCGCAATTGGAGAGCGGGAAACATGCTTGCCCAGGGTCTTTCTGTAGAAGAAATCTTGCAAAACATGGGAATGGTTGTAGAAGGGATTCGTACCACTCAGGGAGCTTACCAATTATCCCAAAAATATGGAGTGGAGATGCCTATTACACGGCAGATTTATGCGGTTTTATTTGAAAATAAAACAGCGCGAGATGCTGTTCGGGATTTAATGGGACGGGTACCTCGCCATGAAATGGAAGAAGTAGCTCTCCAATATTTCAATAAAAAGTGAAGCAATGAACCAATCCTTCCTTCTTTTCATATATTGTAATTGTATTAGTGAAAAGGGAGGGAAAAGTATTGTCAAAAATCCCGAAGAAATTCCTTGATAAATTACAAGGCAAAAATGTGGACACGTCCAAAATAGAATCCATTGCTAATAATGTGTCAAAAGATGATATAAATAACGAACAAAAACTTCGTCAATTAATCCGTCAGGTAGCTATGATTGCAAATGTGAAATTAACGAAAGAAAAAGAAGATCAAATCATCGCTTATGTGAAAAATAACAATCTGCAAGGCTCGGATTTAAAAGCAATTAGCAAATTGTTGAAAAAGTAATGCGTAAAGGAAATTAGGCGGTTCATCTTGTTTCCTAATAAGGTATTTTCACATATTGTATAGTGGGTTCTCAAATATTGCTCTCCGGTATAATGAGGGATACAGAAAAAAAAAAGAAGGATGATGCTTCCACGGCATTATCCTTCTTTTATTTAATTGTCTTCATCATCTGAATCATTTATTTCCATTAGTGCCTGCAGAAGAGGAGAATTAAGAATGGTTAATATCTGTTGAAAATCAATGGATTGCAGCATTTTCACAAAGGATTGGCCGTTTTTATCAAGGGCGCCATTGGCAGCTAGCCGTTTCCCTTTTCCGTTTCCTTGCCAGCGTTCATACATTCCGATTAAATTAGTTAATGTATCCATGGTTTGTTCCATTTGAATCATGGTTCCTCTCATCTGTGAGGACCAATCTCTTACGTTATGGATGGAATTGCGGAGTTCTTTAGGATTGGTCTTAAAAATAAAATCCCCAATATTTTTCTTTGTCAGCTTCGATTCTGGGATTAATTCTGGGGTTGCGTTTTTTTCTTTCGATGGGCTAGTAGAAGCGACAGCACGTTGTTTGCTAACCAGATTATTGCGTAGGGTTTTTCTTTTTCCGGTTTTTTTGGCCATAGGTATAAGCCCCCTTTTCAAAATCCTACATTCTATCTTATGCGTCAATGAGTTCATAGGTTCGATGATGGAAATGGTGTGATATAATGTACAAAACGAAATTTGGAAAGGGACTAGTATCGATGCTTAAAATGTTTTACGCTTTATCTGCTATTGGCCTTATGTTTGTTGCGAATTTGTCCATTATTTTTTCCCGTAAAACAGAGAAGAAATTCCTGCGGGTTATTTTATTGATCCTTGGTGCAGCAGGATTAATTGGTGCTTTTTTATTTATGTTGGCGGTTTTAACCAGTTTTTAGAGGGTGACGCCAATGAATCAAATTACAAAATCGAGGTGAATCTATGGCGAAGGTAACATTTCTTGCAAACAATAAAAAAGTAGAGGCAAAACAGGGAGAAACCATATTACAGGTAGCTTCAAAGGCCAGAGTATTTATTTCCCAACGCTGTGGTGGGAAAGCTTCCTGTGCCATGTGTAAGGTAATGATTAAAAATATAAATGAAAATCCTCTTTTTCCTGCAGAAGAAAAAGAAAAAAAGCTTATATCCAACGAGGACTTAAAACAGGGAATTCGTTTAGCCTGTCAGGCAAGAATAAAAGGGGATGTAGAAATTGCACCCATGGAAAATAAATTAAAATCAATCGTACAAGCTCAATTAGAGAAACAACAAAGGGAAAGTGAGTTATAAAATGAAGAAAAATCTATTGCTTATTCTTTTATTTATTCCTTTGCTCTCTGGATGCCTATATCCAAAGGAGAGATTGGCAGAAAATGTAACACCTCCTGTGCAACAAATTCAACAGGTACAGGAAGCGGTGAAGAAGTTTCAAGAGAAGACAGGGGTTTTACCGCTACAAAACAGAGAAGCATCAACTCCCATATATGAGAAATACCCCATTGATTTTGGAAAATTAGTACCTGATTATTTAGGCAACATTCCTGGGGCAGCCTTTGAAACCGGTGGAAATTACATGTTTGTTTTGATTAATCCTGAAGAAAAACCTGAAATTCGCCTGGCGGATCTGGTGGTTTCCCAAAAAATCCAAAGCCTGCAACTGGATGTGCAACTCTATCATACTCGCTTTAACAAATATCCTTTAGGGGAAAAAATTGTAGATGGCTATTATTTGTTTGATTTTAAAGCATTCAATAAAAAAGAGGATTCGGTACTGAGCCAGTACAGCCAGCAACAACTGAACATTATTATTTCAGAAAATGGAATTGTAGGAGTGGATTATGCTCCTGACATTCAAATGGCAGTGCAGAAACTGAAAACCCCTCCTGGGATCGTTGATGATTTACGTAAGTATTTAGCAGCGGATTCCCCAATTGTTCCTATTAAATCCTTTCCATACCGTTTAATTAATGGGGAACCCCATTTGGTGAAGGATTATAGCACATACGCAAAATAAACTGCATATAATTGATGGGTCTATCATAGTTTTTAGTAAAGGACAAAGGTGGACCCAAAAAGAGCAATGGTCTGCCTGGACTGTTGCTCTTTTTTGGCTAGAATAGGTCTATTTTTACTTCGGCGCCCATATGATGAATAGTGTCCTTATATATCGTACAAGAATCAATAAAGATGATTTAAGGAGGTATTAAATTGGAACGGGTAGATATTTTTAAAGACATTGCGGAACGGACGG
>CAMLDI010000005.1 GCA_946478845.1 uncultured Paenibacillaceae bacterium | reverse complement strand
AAATTCAAGAAATTGATTAGGATCGCATTCTAGCTTTTCACTGTTCAGTTTTCAAAGTTCAAGTCGCCTCATCAGTGGCGACTTTTACAATTTATCACATCAATATTTTATTTGCAAGACATTTTTTTAGAAAATATCTTTTTTTTTCGTTACAAACCCATTTCTAAGCAGATAAGAATTTATAAATTTTTTCTTATCTGCATAAGTGCACCTAAGGCTATCACCTGCGCCTATAGGCTTGGCGCTAGCCAAGTTTTCTTTATTATAACAATTAAGCTAGCGACAAGCCTTTTCAGGCGACAGCGCTAGCTTGATAAACTTATATACGATCAAAATGTATAAATTCTAATAGTAAACAAAGTTAAATACCGTTAGTTTTGATGGAGAGTGGACTCAATTGTCCCCTGTTTTGCATTCACATAACGGGCAGCAACAAAAAGAAAATCCGAAAGACGATTAAGATAGCGGGTTACCAATGGATTAACCTCAGTTTCTTTTTTTAATGCTACTGCACATCTTTCGGCACGGCGAGCAATGGTCCTGGCTACATGAAAGGAAGCCCCACCTGGCGAACCACCTGGCAAAACAAAATTAGTAAGAGTAGGAAGAGATTCTTCCCAACGGTCAATAGCATCTTCAAGTTGTTTAACATCTTCTTCTGCAATAGACCAGTTTGCTTTTTTCCCTGGAGGTGTTGCCAACTCAGCCCCAATATGAAAAAGCTTTGTTTGAACCACATGAACAATTTGCCGTACTTCATCGAAAACTGGATCCATTGGCAAATAAGATACTGCTAGCCCAATCATAGAGTTCGCCTCATCACAAGTTCCATAGGCTTCCACCCTTAAATCAGTCTTAGATACACGAACACCATAAAGTAAGCTGGTGTCTCCACCGTCCCCTGTTTTTGTATAGATTTTCATGATGGTTCCTCCTCCTAATAACCTTTTACGCAATCAACAATATTATTTAACTGATTTTGCTTTCCAGATTGATAAATCTCAAGATTCTCACGGAATACTTTTAAAGCTCTTTCAATATAACGGGATGAACGGCCTGATACATGAGGGGTAATAATACAGTTATCCAATTCCCAAAAAGGGGAATTCTCAGGTAAAGGTTCTTCTGTAAATACATCTAAAACTGCTCCTTTAATTTTCCCATCTTTTAAATGGGCAACTAAAGCTTCTTCATCAACCACGGAACCCCTTGCAATATTGATGAAGACTGCTGTTGGTTTCATACAATTTAATTCATCTTTGCCAATCAAATGGAAAGTATCCCTGGTAGAAGGAACAATAATCACAATATAATCACACAAGGGAAGAAATAGATTTAATTGTTCAGGAGTAAACATTTTCTCACAATAAAGATTTTCTCTGCCACTACGAGTCACTCCCAATACTTTCATACCAAATACATTGGCCCGCCTTGCAATCTCTTCCCCTATGGCGCCTACTCCAACAATCCCAAGGGTTTTATCAAATAATTCATCTACGCGAAGCCTGGCATCCCATTTTTTGCTTTGTTGTTTTTGAAAGGTATCATTAAGATTCCTTGCCATTTGAAGCATGGCAGCAAAAGTATATTCCGCCATGGGAATTTTATGGATCCCTTTGACATTTGTTAATTGGATCGAGGATTGGACTAGATAGGATAATGGCATCTTATCAACACCAGCTGTCAATACTTGAATCCATTTTAGATTTTTATACTGTTTAAGATGCACTTCAGTTAAGTCTTCACCATAAGTGACTAAAACATCTGCACTCTCCAATTCAACTCCCGCTTCTTCTTTAGACGCAAAAAAAGAAAAAGAATGCCCGGCAAATTGGCGCCGAAGATTTTCTTGATGGCGCTCACTTATCTTAGCGGTGAAAACTATTTTCATTTTCCATCCCTTCCCTTTCTAATCCATAAAGGCTATTCCTTGTGAGCCACAATAATCAACTCTTTACTTTCAGGACCAAATGGATTTCCATAAAAATCCCCATATTTATGCACAATTTTAAAGCCTGCAAGTTTAAGTAAATGATGTAATTCAAAAGGATAGATATAACGGATATGTAAAGTTGAGATAATCCTTTGAATCACCTCACCTTGTACATTTAGCCTTTCATATTGGCGAATAATCTCTGCAATTTGCATAAAATGATCAAATCGAGTATAGTCCCATACTGCAAGACGGTCCTCACTTCCAGGAATCTCATAAATCCCTCTGGTAGAACTATTGTCATCTTCTTCATATAAATGCTTGATTTGCGGTACAAACACGTTTAAAGCCAAGACTCCTCCCGAAGGTAAATGGCGGTAAATATTGGTTAATGTATCCATTTGTTCCTTTAGGGTGAGTAAGTGAAGGAAGGAGCGATAAGGAATAATAACAAGGGAGAAGGTTTCATTTAACCAAAATTCCCTCATATCCCCTTCAATAAATCGCAACTGGCTTCCAATGCGAGCCATTTTCGCTTTTCGTATCCCTTTATCCAACATAAAAGGACTGGCATCAAGGCCAATAATTTCTTTTTCGCACATGGCTATAGGAATTGTTACCCTCCCTGTACCGCAACCAAGTTCAAGAATTTTCCCATCCGCTTCCTGAGCAAGATTCACATAAAATTCAACATCATGGTCTAAGCCACATGAAACAATATCATAATAATCAGGCCAATCATAATGGGAATTTCCCATTTTATTCCCCCTAATTATCCTATTTACTATTGTAGATTTTCTTCAATAAACGCGATTGCTTCTTCTACATGCCCTTTTACTTTTACTTTACGCCATTCTTTAACAAGGATTCCCTCTTTATTAATCACAAAAGTAGATCGTTCAATCCCCATATATTCTTTTCCGAAATTCTTCTTCATCTTCCAGACCCCATAACTTTCACAAGCCTCATGTTGTTCATCAGCTAATAACAAGAAAGGAAGGCCATATTTATCAATAAATTTTTGATGCCGATCTAATGAATCTGTACTTACCCCTAAAATAATGGTATTCATATCGGCAAAAAGGCTATGTTGATCACGAAAATCACAGGCTTCCGTAGTACAACCTGGAGTCATATCTTTAGGGTAAAAGTAAAGAATCACGTTTTTTCCCATAAAATCATGGAGAAATACCTTTTCTCCATTGCTTGCAGGCAAAGTAAAATCAGGTGCTTTCTGTCCAATTTGTAATTGATCCATTTTAATATCTCCTTTACATTCGTTTTCTTTACGAGCCAGCCCCTCGATAGTTTCTAACTCCAATATTCCAAATTACTAAACCCAGCGAAAAGAAAAAAATGCCTATAACAGGGGTCAAGTATAAGTAAATAGTAAACTCTTCTTTTTTCAAAAAATAAGAAGATGGATAAACACCCACAAAAGCAAATGGCAAAATCCAGGTTAAGATAAACTGAATCACTTTATTATAAATGTTCACAGGATATCGCCCATAATTTTGAATATTCCATATCATCGGTGTAATCCCTGTTTTAGAATCAGAAAAAAATCCAATAGCAGCGATTCCGGTATACACACCACCGTATACCAACACAGCCGAAATGACCAGTCCAACAAAGATAAGAGGATCATACCAGGCCAATTCCATTCCCATATCAAAAACAGCATACCCCATAATCACCACACCAGTGATTGCCCCAAGGAGCGAGGGAGGATCCATCGTTTCTAACATAACTTGAAACAAGTTATGGGCTGGACGAGTTAAAACTCGATCCATCTCACCTTTAATAATATACCTCTCCTGAAAATTCCATAGATTAAAAAAGGTCCCAAATACCGCATAGGGCACAAGAAAGAACCCATAAATAAAAAGAATTTCATTTTTATTCCAACCTTCTAAAAAGGTTATATGTTGAAAAACAACAAGAATAAAGACTAAATTAGTGGCCTGAAATATTAAATCAGAAAAAACTCCATTTAACAGGTCTGTACGGTATTCCATTCGGCTTTTAAAATATTGCTTCATATAATACCAAAATAAAGAAAGATAATGCATTATTATCACCCGCCCTGTATGACTAGATTTTTCTTTGCTTGCCACCAGAGCAACCCAATGGGAATCCATAAAATAAAAACCCAGAGAAACTGTTGACCTAAAAAGAGATAAATTTGGGTACCTTCTACCCCGCCAGTAAAAATCATTCCCGGCAAATAACTAATAGCTTGAAAAGGCAAATACTTTAATATTGCCTGTCCCCACTCTGGATAAAAACTGATTGGTAAAATCAAACCAGAAAATAAATCAACGAATACACGTTTCGCCCTCATAAGGCCTTCGTTGTTATAAAAGAAAAAAGAAAGCAAGCCGGTTATTAGATTAATTTGGGTATTGATAAAAAAACTAAAAAATAGGCTAATAGCATACCAACCCCAAATAGAACTCTGATTAGGAAATTGAATAGGAAAAAAGAAAGCAAGAATAATCATACCAGGCAAAGAGAAAAAGAGCAGGCGAAAAAGCCCTTCCCCCATTGCTTGCATGATTTTTGTCGCCAAATAATGATAAGGCCGGATTAATTCAATGGCTACCTTTCCTTCCTTTACCTCTTGGGCCATTTCCTGGTCAATATTATTAAAATAAAAAGCCCTTGCCATCCAGCTAATAGATACATAAGTGACCATTTGTAAAGCTGTAAGCCCTCCCATAGTCACCTTATCCCCATAAATCCCATTCCACAAAAAATAATAGGCACCAATATTAATGCTATAAACTGCAATCCCGCTATAATAATTCACCCGATAGGCTAACATCATTAGAAAACGAATTCGAATCATTTCCAAGTACATGCTAAACATGAGCAAAGCCTTCCTCATAAATTTTTCGCACCACTTCTTCTGTGGTCATCGTTTCAATAGAAAGGTCGGTTACTTCAAAATTCGGGATTATCGCCCCTAGCAAATGGGATACAGATAAATCTTCATTCGGGAAAACTGCCCTGTATTTCATAGGATGAATTTGTGACCAAGTTACAGGCAACCCATGGGTTACACTCTCTAATTTCTCTAAGGGCACAGCATAAGGGAAATCAATATACACCGCTTTTTTGCTGCCCATTTGATCTCTTAGTTTGTTCAGTTCCCCATCATAAATGATTTTCCCTTCATCAAGCATAACCACTCTTGAACATAAGGCTTCTATATCAGATAGGTCATGGGTTGTTAATAATACCGTGGTGCCATATTCCTTATTCATTTCCTTTAAAAAATCGCGAATCTTCATTTTTACCAGTACATCAAGGCCAATAGTGGGTTCATCCAAAAATAAAAGGGCAGGATTGTGGATTAGGGCTGCCGCCAATTCACAGCGCATCCGTTGCCCAAGACTTAATTTCCGTACAGGTCTCGCTAATAAATCCTCTATCTCCAGCACATCAATAACGTGTTCCATATGATTTTTATATTGGGCATCAGACACGCGATATACTTTTTTCAATAACGTGAATGATTCTTGCACAGCAATATCCCACCATAGTTGACTCCTTTGCCCAAAAACAACTCCGATGGTTTTAACAAAATTTTCCCGTTCCCGGTGTGGATCCATGTTATTAACTCTTAAAAAACCTGAGGTAGGCTTTAAAATTCCTGTCAGCATTTTAATGGTCGTCGATTTTCCTGCACCATTTTCACCAATATACCCTACCATTTCACCCTCGTTAATCGTTAAATCAATAGCATCAACAGCCATTATATTCATATAATTCCGACTAAACAAATCGCGAAAAGCCCCCATAAGGCCACTGCGACTTTTATAAGATTTAAACTCCTTCGTGAGTCCCCTGGCCTCAATCCGCAACATTAACTGTTTACCTCCATAAATAGTAATAACCTTCTACTGCTTTCACAAAGAAGGTATTAATCTATTATAACTACTTTTGTCTGCAAGGGTCTAAACATTTTCCTTCAACTTCAGGAAAAAAATCTTTAAGATTAATATGTAGCTTTACATCGATTAGGAGGCATTTCAATGAATATCAGTAAATCTGAACAATATTATAAGGAAGCTCAAGCAGTGATTGTTGGCGGTGTAAATAGCCCTTCCCGTTCCTTCAAAGCCGTAGGCGGTGGAACTCCCATCACAATGGAAAGAGCCAAGGGCGCTTATTTTTGGGATGTAGATGGAAATCAATACATAGACTATTTAGCCGCATACGGGCCAATTATTACAGGACATGCACACCCCCACGTAACCAATGCCATTACAGAAGCCGCAAAAAACGGAACATTATACGGAACTCCTACACCATGGGAAACCCTGTTTGCAAAAAAAATACAACAGGCCATCCCTTCCATGGAAAAAATCCGTTTTAACAATTCAGGAACAGAAGCAGTCATGACTACCATAAGAGTAGCCCGAGCGTATACAGGAAGAAATAAAATATTAAAATTTGCCGGATGCTACCACGGACATTCAGACCTTGTGTTAGTTGCTGCGGGTTCCGGCCCTTCTACTCTGGGCATACCCGATAGTGCTGGAATTCCCCAATCCATCGCCAATGAAGTGATTACGGTTCCTTATAATAATTTAGAAACCTTTGCTGAAGCAATAAATAAATGGGGTGATCAAATTGCAGCCGTGCTTGTTGAACCCATTGTTGGAAACTTTGGCATCGTCTCACCGAACACAGGTTTCCTCGAAGAAGTGAACCGCATAACCCATGAAGCAGGTGCCCTGGTTATTTATGATGAAGTAATCACTGCTTTCCGATTTATGTACGGGGGAGCGCAAAATTTATTAGGTGTTACCCCTGACCTTACCGCCCTGGGCAAAATTATTGGTGGAGGTCTTCCAATTGGCGCTTATGGCGGGCGTAAAGATATCATGGAAACTGTAGCCCCACTAGGTCCTGCCTACCAGGCAGGAACCCATGCCGGAAACCCGGCATCTATTCGCACTGGAATTGCCTGCCTGGAAGTTTTAGAACAACCTGGTGTTTACGAGGAACTTGACCGTTTAGGTGCTTTATTAGAAGAAGGTCTTCTAAAGGTCGCAAATAAAGCCGGAGTCTCTGTTACCATTAACCGTGTAAAAGGTGCCCTCGCCATGTATTTTACCAATCAACAAGTAAAAAATTACGAAGATGCAAAAGCTACTGACGGAGAAGCTTTTGCAGCGTTCTTCCGCAATATTCTCAAAGAAGGTATTTGTTTAGCTCCTTCTAAATATGAAGCTTGGTTTATTACCACAGCCCACACTGAAGCAGATATTTTACGAACAATTCAAGCTGCAGAAAAAGCTTTTATAAAAATGCATAAATAGGAATATTTATTCATCTAATTCGCAGCATGAATTCATCTAAAAAAGGTATGGATTATTCCATACCTTTTTTTTAAAATCTAATTATAGATTGTATGTAAGTTTTTTTAACATTTCTTGATAAAACTATGGTTTTTTCACTTTACAATTTAGTGCCAGATAAAATAAGATATAGTTATTCCGAACATTAAATTGTAATTTCAAGTAAAATGTTCGTTTTATTTGATAGTTTGTGAAATTTCTTTCATGAATTTACCTGTTTGTAAGCTTTTCTTCCCTGTTTTTGGGAAGTGAATATTTAAACATTTTCCATTGAATTGGTAGATATCTTATGTTATTCTGTTAATTATCTTTATTTTATTTTTTCTAAATTATTCGAAAGCAAGGGCGAACAATAATCCTAAAAAAAATATAAACGTTCAGATTTTGTTCCTTGCCCCCTATATATTTTTTAAAATGAGAGAAAATGTTTAAAAAAGAAAAACCGGAGGTGAAGGTCAGTCCAACTGACCCAATACGATGAAGAAAGTTGATTTCGGCCTTTTCCAAAATCATCTCATGGAAGAACATGATAGCTGTGGGATCGTTGCTATTGTAGAAAAGGATGGAAAACCAAGCCGCGATAATATTGGGAAAATTATTGATGCCCTTATAAAAATGGAACATCGCTCTGGTTTTATTGACGGTGAAGGAGATGGATGCGGGATTTTAACAGATATTCCCCGTGATCTCTGGGCCAAAAAATTAGCTGCTGCATCTAAATCAGCAGATCTTGCTTATTCTCCAACGTTTACTGTTTCTCACATCTTTGTTCCTACTAAAGGACATAACGGGTCTGACGTGATGAATGACATCCGTAAAATGTTTGCAGAATCCAATTTAACCATTGAGCTTGAACAAGCTCGGGCAGTAAACAGTGAAGTTCTTGGCAAAAACGGACGGGCTGATGAACCAATTTTTTGGCAATTAGCCTGTGAATATAAAGGTACAGCTAAAACTGAGAACGTTCTCTTTGAATTATTGATTGCCATTGAAAAGAAACACAATGTCCATGTTGCTTCATTAAGCAATCACAGTGCATCTTATAAAGTAATGGGAGCAGCCAATATTCTTCCAGAATACTTCCAGGACATTCAACAACCGGAATTCGCTTCTTCTGTTACTGTTGGCCATAACCGTTATTCTACTAACACCCTGTCTAACTTTTTTCGGGTGCAACCTTTTACCATTCTTGGACATAACGGGGAAATTAACACCATCCGTAAATTAGAAGATGAAGGTCAAATGCTTGGTGTTGACCTGGTAGATGGGGGCAGTGACTCCCAAAATATGAACCGTAATGTTGAAAACATGATCCACCGTTATGGTTTATCCCTATTCGAGGCTATGGAAAACCTTTTCCCGCCGATCATTAATGAAATGAAAAACCTTCGCCCTGAACTTCAGGATTTATATGCTTACTACCGCCAAACCTGGGGACATTTTTCTCAAGGGCCTGCTGGGATTGTTTCCCGCTATGCCAATGAGTGTGTATTTGGTGTAGATGCTCTTGGCCTTCGTCCTGTATGGATGGTTGAAAGCAAAACATCCTTATATTTCTCATCTGAGCAAGGGGTTATTCCTGTATACGAAATGGTTAGCGAACCAAAGCCTTTAGCTCCGGGAGAAAAAATTGGGGTTCAATTAAACCCAGGGCATCCAATTAAAGTCCTATCTCACCATGAATTGCAAGAGCTTGTTTACCAACGCGCTTCTGCTCGTGTAGACTTCAAAGGATTTGGGAAGCATCTAGAGTTTACCCAATTCGAAGCTGCTAAAGTTCCTTACGAAGATATTGAAACTGTTACGAACCAGCAATATTCAGCTTTTGGTTGGGAACGGGAACATATTCAAATGGTAGAGCAAATGGCTTCTAATGGTGCAGAGCCTATCCGTTCTCTTGGACATGATGCTCCATTAGCTGCCATCAATGAAGAACGCCAAAACATTACTGACTTCATTAAAGAAAGCGTTGCAGTTGTAACCAACCCTGCTATTGACCGTGAACGGGAAATGGAACACTTCTCTACCCGTGTCATTCTTGGTGGACGTCCTGCTTTCTATCCTAACGGTAAAGCTGAAGATTCAATTGAACTTCCTTCACCACTATTAGTAGAAGGGAAATCCTTACAAGAACTTGCTGAATCCTTACACACCCTTACCCTTGAACAATTAATGGAACACTATGCAAATCAAGGGCAAGCAAGCATTATTCCTATGTTCTTCGGAGAAAATGAAACGATTCCAGAAGCTCTTGACCGGATTGCTAACGATGCTATTCAGGCTGTCGAAAAAGGGGCTCGTATCCTTCTTTTAGATGACTCCCTTGTTCATCAGGATCACAAATACTTTATTGACCCCCACCTGGTTGTAGCAAAACTCGATTCCGCTTTGAAAAACCACGAGGTAAAAGGAGTTGCCAATCTTCGCCGTCAATCTAGCTTAGTTCTTCGCTCTGGCGCGATTCGTAGCTTGCATGACCTAGCCATTGCCTTTGGCCTTGGCGCTGATGCGGTTTCTCCGTATCTTTTATTTGCAACAGTATTTGGAAAAGAAGGCACTAAATCTGTTGAAAATCTTTATACATCTTTGAATAAAGGTCTTGAAAAGGTAATCTCTACAATTGGTATCCATGAACTTCGCGGTTATGCTCGTCTCTTCTCTTCCATCGGGCTACACAAAGAAGTTGCAGACGTTCTTGGCATTGTAAACTTCTGTGGCAGCGAAAATGCGGGTACTTCCTTCAAAAACCTTGAAGAAGATAGCCGTACCCGCTACGAAGATTACGCAAAAGAAAACGCAAAACCAGCGAAATTGTTCCACTTATGGCCAAGAATTTGGAAATCAATTAGTGAAGTAGCAAACGGTGCTCTTCCTTATAAAGATTTTTCCGCAAAATTGCTTGAACAAGAAACAAACAATCCTGTAGCTATTCGCCATTTAATGGATCTTAAAAAGGCTGAAAAAGCTACTGATATAGAAAAAGTGGATATCACTATTAATGATCATGACTTTCCATTTATCATTGCTTCTATGTCCTTTGGCTCTCAAAATGAAATTCCTTTCCGAGCCTATGCAGAAGCAGCTGACCAATTAAATATAGTTAGCTTAAATGGTGAAGGCGGGGAAATTAAAGATATGCTTGGCAAGTACCCGAAATCCCGTGGACAACAAGTGGCTTCAGGCCGTTTTGGTGTTAACATTGAGCTTGCCAACTCTACCAACTTACTTGAAATTAAAATTGGGCAAGGGGCAAAACCAGGTGAAGGAGGTCACCTTCCTGGCAGAAAAGTAACTGCTAAAATTGCGGCTGCACGGAATGCGACCATTGGTTCTGACTTGATTTCCCCTTCCAACAACCATGATATTTATTCAATTGAAGACCTTGCACAAATCATTACGGAATTAAAAACCGCTAATGCAAAAGCAAAAGTGTGTGTGAAAGTTCCGATTGTACCTAACATTGGAACCATTGCTGTAGGGATTGCCAAAGCTGGGGCTGACTACATTACATTAAGCGGTTTCGACGGTGGTACTGGTGCTGCTCGCGTCCATGCAATCCAGCACGTTGGCCTTCCTGTTGAGATTGGGGTTAAAGCAGCTCATACTGCCCTTATTGAAGCTGGACTTCGTGATAACGTTGAAATTTGGGCTGACGGTGGCGTAAAGAGCGGGCTTGACGTTATGAAATTAATCCTTTTAGGAGCAAACCGAATTGGTTTTGGTACCCTTGCGATGCTTGCTGTTGGTTGTACCACTTGCCGTGGCTGTCACCTTGACACTTGCCATGTTGGTATTGCAACACAAATTGAATCTGAAGAAGAAGCAAAAGAACATGGCCTGCGCCGTTTTGTTCCTCGCGTGTTAGATCGTTCTATAGAAAACTTAAAACGCCTCTTTACCTCTATCGGTGAAGAAGTAAAACAACTTACAGCTGAACTTGGTGCTGAAAGACTGCAAGACCTGGTTGGCCGTGCAGATTTAATGAAACAGGCACGTGGATTAGAAAAAATGGATCTATCCTATATGCTTGCGAATGCATCCTTCCCATATGAGCCAGTGAAAGTTGAATCTAAAGTTCTTGCTGGTATAGGTGGGGAAAGCGTTATTGAAGCGGATCCATATGCTTCTCCTAATGCACCTATTAATGAAACCTTTACCAATGTATTAAGTGACCAGCGTGTACTTGGCAGCAGATATTCCGGGGCAAGGGTTAAACCTCACCTTGATGGCAGCTATGTCAATCTTCCTGAAGTTCAACTTACCTTTGATAACGGTTGTGTTCCTGGTAATGGTCTTGCCGCTTTCAACGCAGAAGGGGTTAACATTCTCGTTAAAGGTGGCGCTCAAGACGGTGTAGGTAAAACTGGTTTTGGCGGTCGCATTGCCATTATGAAGTCTCCTAATGCTAATGGAGAATTCATTAACGGTTCTGTAGGTAAAAGCTTCGCCTATGGTGCACAAAAAGGGTTATTTATTGTGCAAGGCAATGCAGATGCACGGGCTTGTATTCGTCTCTCAGGTGCTGACGTAATCTTTGGCGGTGAAATTTCCGAACCAATCAACGATGAATTGGCAGGAATTGGCGCACGAGCTAACATTAAAGGTTTTGCCTTTGAATACATGACGAATGGCCGTGCTGTTGTCCTCGGTGACCCAGGTCCATGGATGTGCTCTGGTATGACTGGCGGTACCATCTATCTTCTTCTCAACCCTGAAATGGGTCTGGATGAAGCTGCAATTAAACGCCGGATTGCAAAAGCGGCAAAAGTATCTCTCCTCCCTCTCAACCTTAAAGGAAAAGAAGATTTGAATGATCTCCTTGGGGAATACATTGCTGAATTAAAAGCAACAGGACAAGAAAATAAAGCGAACGAGATTCAAGGATTGCTGGAACATGCTGAACAACACTTCATCATGTTAACACCAACAAAAGAACAAGCGGATCCTTCCATCGCTACTGAATAATAAAGAAAACCCACTTTCTCATAAGGAAAGTGGGTTTTCTTTTTGCCAAAATATAGTTTATACTTTTTTTAAAGAGAGAAAATCCGGGAGGCGTGTTGGTTTGCAAAAACAAATAGTTATTTTTTGCGATTTCGATGGAACAATAACGGAGAAAGATAACATTATTGATGCCATGAGGGAATTTGCTCCCCCACAATGGGAAGAAATTGTGCAGGATATGTTTGATGGAAAACGTACCTTAAGAGAAGGTGTTGGAGCTCTTTTTGAGTTAATTCCTGTTGAAAAGAAAGCAGAACTGGTACATTTTATAGTAAATGGAGCAAAAGTTCGAGAAGGTTTTGCAGACTTCCTTTCTTATTGCCAGAAGGAAAATATTCAATTCCTCGTTACAAGCAACGGGATTGATTTTTTTATAGATCCTATTTTAAAACCTTATTTGGACAAAATTGATAAAGTATATTGTAACTCAAACGATGATTCTTCTGAAAATATTAAAATACTTTGGCCATATTCTTGTGATGAACATTGCAAAGTGGATTGTGGGATGTGCAAAACTTCGATTATCCGCTCTTTTAATAAAGAAAATGTATATAAGATCGTTATAGGAGATAGCATCACAGACCTGGAAGGAGCTAAAATAGCAGATTGGACCATTGCCCGCTCCTACCTTTTAGAAAAGTGCCAGGAACTCAATCTCTCCCATAACTCCTTTACTACATTCCACGATTGCATTAAGGCAGTAAAAAAAATTAAAGAGGCCCATTAGGCCTCCTTTTAACTTATGGGTTCTAAATTTTGTACAGTAAATAAACGATAATAGTCACCCTGAGAAAGCATTAACTCTTCATGAGTTCCTTCTTCTTTAATCTGGCCATTCTCTATCAAAATAATTTTATCAGCATGAGTGATTGTGGATAAACGATGGGCAACGATAAAGGTTGTTCTGTTGGCCGCAAGGCGTTCTAAGGATTGTTGTATTAAATGTTCTGACTCCAAGTCTAAGGCGGAAGTCGCTTCATCCAAAATTAGGATTTCAGGGTCTTTTAAGAATACCCGGGCAATTGCAATCCTTTGTTTCTGCCCTCCAGATAATTTGACCCCTCTTTCTCCAATTTCTGTGTCATATCCATTGGTCAAATCCATAATAAATTCATGGGCATTAGCTGCCATTGCAGCAGCAATCATTTCTTCTTCCGTTGCATCTGGATTCCCCATCAAAATATTCATTCTTACAGAATCGCTAAATAAAATATTGTCTTGCAATACCAGGCCTATTCTGGAACGAAGGCTTTTTTGTGTAACTTCCCGTATATCCTGGCCATCAATATGAATTCTCCCATTTGTTACATCATAGAAACGAGGAAGTAAACTAATGAGGGAGGATTTTCCCCCACCACTAACCCCAACTAATGCTACTGTTTCTCCCGGGTCTACTCGTAAATTAATTCCCTTTAACACTTCATCATCTGTATCCTTATACCGGAAATAGACATTTTCAAATTCAACAAATCCTTGCACATCTTTTAATGTTTTCGCATTGGGTTGATCTTCAATTTCATATTTTGTATCTATAAATTCAAATAACCGATCCATAGAAGCCAGTGCCTGGGTCAATGTGGTTGAAGAGTTAACCAATCTGCGCAATGGAGAATATAGGCGGTCTAAATAAGAATAAAAAGCAACCATAGTACCCAGTGTTAAATTTCCCTGCAACACTTGATAACCAGAAAAGGCAATCACCAATAAAGGAGCAATATCTGTTACGGTATTTACTACTGAATGAGTCTTGGCATTCCATGATGTATGTTCCACAGCTTTATTTAAAAAAGACTTATTTTTTTCACTGAATTTTTCTTGCTCATAATCCTCTAAAGCAAACCCTTTAATTACAGGGATACCTTGCACTCGTTCATGAAGATGAGCTTGTAAATTTGCAAGTGCCTGTGAACGTTGCCGTGTAAGTGCCCGTAAACGGGAATAAAAGAATTTAACCGCAAAACCATAAAAGGGAAACATACAAATGGAAACTAATGTTAATTTCCAGTCCATTGTGAACATAAAAAATAAAGCAATAAGAATGGTTGCTGTATCTAACCATACATTCATTAACCCGGTTTCTACAAAACTTTTTGTTTGTTCAACATCATTAATTACTCTGGAAATGATTTCTCCTGCCTTATGATTATGAAAATAAGAAAGGGATAATTTTTGAATATGATGGTAAGTCCGATCTCTAATGTCATAAAGAACTTTATTGGATACCCATTGGGCTAAATACTGTCTCCAATATTCAACAGGAGCTCTTATAACAGTAAATAATATAAATACCCAAATGATGATTGTTGTTAAAGAATTGATTTTCTCTTCCATACTCAGCTGCGCCAGGAGGATATCATCAATAATATATTTCAATAATAAAGGCATCACCAGAGGAATCCCAAACTTGATAATTCCCACAATAATCGTTAAAATAATCCATTTCCAATATGGCTTAACAAACTGCATATAACGTTTAATTGCGTCCAATCGATCACCTCAAATCAAGAATAAAAACTCCCTTCCAAAAGAAAAGGAGTTTTTTAACGTTGAAGAATGTGTTGGTACCTTTCATACCATTTTTCTACAAATCCAGGATGAAATGGACCCTTTCTTTCTTCAATCCAATGAACCACTTCTTGTACGCCTTTATACACTTGATGCACAATATCTTCAGGATAATGCATTAGTTTACGACGAACAGCGAACTCATCCCGATCTAAAATGGTATAACTCATATCTGGAAAGACCTTAACATCCAAATCATAATCAATATAGGTTAATACATTATTTCGAAAGATAAAAGGAGATCCTATATTGCAATAATAATATATCCCATCATTTCTTATCATGGCAATAGTATTAAACCATTGTCCCCTACCGAAAGTGCATATTGCAGGTTCTCTCGTTCTCCACTCTCTCCCGTCGGATTCCTTTACCTTCACATGATTATTACCGCCAATTAAAACTGCATCACTAAGATGAAGGAGCAAAGTTTTGTCCCAGGAACGATGGAAAGATTGGTCATGTTTATAACTTTCTATACGAATAGGGCTGCCAGGTACTGTCATTACTCGCTCCTTTCTCATCCAAAATAAACTAAAAATTAATTGTTTACTTCAATTTTCTTAGATAATGTAAAATATTTCTTTATTTCATATCCCATAGCATTATAAAATGGCAAAACTTTGGTATTTTCCTGATTTACCATAATAAAAATTCGACTTACTCCCTTTTCAATAAACCGTTTCTCAAGAGCTTCGACGAGTTTGCGTCCAATTCCTTTCCCCTGGTATTGAGGGTCAACAGCCAATCGATAAAAGTAACCACGTGAACCATCAATTGTTCCCACAATTACCCCTACAGCTTTCTCTTCATGCTCTGCAATTAAAACTAATTCACTATCCCAGGCCAATTGTTTGGCAAGGGCGTCCAATGATTCTGTTTCCGTTTGTTCCAGTCCGGTTTCTTGCCATATCTTCTTAATATATATGTAATCCCCTAAGCGAAACGAACGTATAAGCACAAATATGTACCTCCCTGCCAGTCATCTTATATTATTTTACACCAGTCCACCTAAATTGTCGCCTATCAAAGCAGAGACCGTACAATAGGAATATATAAATGAATCCATAGGTGAAAAAAAAATGCCTGCATGAAGCAGACAAAATGAGGCAATATTTATCGTATTTCTTTATCTTTTTCTAAAAATTGTTTCCAACAACAGAACATTTTTTTTAATTCTAACTCTTTTTCTTCTATTTCGCTTTTTGTTCTCGAAATGGTTTCTTGTAATGCTGTAAGGGCTTCCTCTATTTGTTTCACGCTATCTAAATCCACTGATTTATCTGCAAGTAAGGAAGCTCGATGACGTTTAAGGTCCCATTCCATCCAGTGATATTTAGTTAGCATTTCTTTATTAAATTCAAGGTTATCTACCATTTCTGCTTCCCAGGTTAAAACCCCTTCAAGTGAATACATCATTCAAGCCTCCTTACATAATTTTATTTCAAATGCAATCACTACATAATGTATTCTTGATAGGCCATAAAAAACCTTTCAAATCTTTCTTTATATTATGACAAAGTTATGACCTGTCTATCAGTATCACCTTGAAAAATACCAATTAAACCAGAACAGAAATTCCCCCATCAACAATAATAGTTTGCCCACGGACCATAAATGCTTCATCTGAAAGAAGGAACATTACTGCATTCGCCAAATCTGCCGGTGTTACAACACGGCCTGCTGGTGTTCTAGATGCAGCATCGTTCAAAAGCTCATCCCGATTAGGAAAATGTTTCAATGCATCTGTATCCACAGCACCGCCGGATACAGCATTAACTGCAATATTTTTTGGAGCTAATTCAATGGCTAAATAACGAGTTAAGGATTCAACTGCTGCTTTGGATACACCAACTGTGGTATAATTTGGTAGAACACGTTGTGCCCCTAAACTAGAAAGGGCAACGATTTTACCCCCACCATTTTTCTCCATTAATTTAGCTGCTTCCTGTGCACTAAATAGATAAGCCCGGCTGTTAATATTCATTGTCCAATCCCAATGGGATTCTTCTAGTTCCATAAGAGGTCGTAAAACACCTGATGCCGCATTGCTAACAAAAATATCTAACCGGCCAAATTCACGATCAATTTCTGCAAACATTTCTTTAATATTTTTAACATCTCCAACATTCGCCTTTACTAAATGAACTCTCACACCCTTTTGTTCAAGTTCTGCAACAGTTTCTCTCGCTGCACTGCGATTGCGCAAATAGTTAATGACTAAATCATATCCTTGATCTGCTAATCTTAATGCTATTTCTTTTCCAATGCCCCTCGTCCCACCAGTTACGAGAGCTACTTTTCTCTCTGTCATGAAACAAACCTCTTTCCTTTAAACTTTCTTTATACATAAAAATTATAACATAAGACAGTTTTAAACACCTTATATCGAGAATTAACATTATAAAACCAAGATTAACATTGTTTACACCTTTTTTATACTTTTTATATATTTTTGTATTGATATTTAGAATGAATACGATATAATAATTATTGTAAAGAAGACACATTTTGATATGGATTGAGTACTAAGGAGGATTGTAAAAATGGCTAAATACGAATTACCTGCACTCCCTTATTCTTACGATGCATTAGAACCGCACATTGATGCGTTAACTGTGGAAATTCACCATGACCGCCATCAGGCGACATACTTAAATAACTTAAACAATGCCCTTGAAGGACATGAAGAAGTAGCTCAAGGAAAAAGCATTGCTGATCTTTTAAAAAATATTAACGATGTTCCAGAAAGCATCCGTACTGCTGTTAAAAACAATGGTGGCGGTGTATATAACCATACCCTTTATTGGAACACCTTAGGGCCAAACGGTGGTGGTCAACCTGCTGGGGAACTTGCTGATGCCATTAACGAAGCTTTCGGCAGTTTCGAAAACTTCAAAGGAAAATTAACTCAAGCTTCTGTAGGCCGTTTCGGAAGCGGTTGGGGTTGGCTCGTTGTAAATGGCGAAGGGAAACTTGAAGTAATAAACACTCTTAATCAAGATTGTCCACTTTCTGAAGGCAAAACCCCAATCCTCTGCTGCGATGTTTGGGAACATGCTTACTATCTAAAATACCAAAACAAACGTCCAGAGTATGTGACTAACTGGTGGAACGTTATTAATTGGAACGAAGTAAGCAGACTTTATACTGAAGCAAAATAAGATGGTTTTAATAAACTTCCATAAAGAAAAAAGCTTTCCTGCAATCAACAGGAAAGCTTTTTTTGCTTTATCTACGAAACCCAAATTTATGAAAATACGTATAAAAATTTAGTATATAATAATGATATCGTTTTATTTTTTTATGAATTGGAGGTTATCACTAATGGAAGTGACATCTGTCGCACGAGTCCAACAACGTTTCATACAACGGGTATTCAACTGGATGTTTGTTGGTTTATTAATGACTGGAGCCATTGCTTTAATTCTGGAAAATAACAACAGAGCTATTGCTTATTTTGCAGAACATACTGGTATCGTATTTGGCTTATTAATTGCTGAACTTGCTTTGGTATTTTTCCTCGCTGCAAGGATTCATAAAATGTCAGCAACAACCGCAACCTTATTGTTTTTTATTTATGCTGCATTAAACGGGGTTACTTTATCTCTCATTCTCTCTGTTTATACAACTGCATCCGTTGTTTTAACTTTCGCAATTACTGCTGGTATGTTTGGAATTATGGCTGCTTTCGGTTATTTGACTAAAATCGACCTGAGTAAGCTGGGCTCTATTTTCTTAATGCTTTTAATTGGACTCATTTTAGCTACCCTTGTAAACATGTTTTTGCAAAGCAGTGGCTTAACTATGATTTTAAGTTATCTCGGAGTAGTGATTTTCTGTGGTTTAACCGCCTATGATATGCAGAAAATTAAACAAATGGGCCAGGGGAACAATTATTATGGGGATATGGAAACCAATGCAGCAATCATTGGTGCACTAACACTTTATCTGGATTTCATCAACTTGTTCTTATACCTTCTTCGCATTCTTGGAAACCGAGAATAAAGAAAAGAGCCGCTTAATCACAAGCGGCTCTCTTTTCTTTAATATACTCCACTATTTTTCGATGGGATACGGAAAATGGGAATTGGTTCATTTCTTCAATTGTCACCCATTTATACTCTCTTGGCATCTCAATGTCATTTTCCAAACCAATGATTGGACAGGGATAAAGATGAATGTTCCATTGTAAATGGGAAAATACGTGGGAATAGTGAAGAACTTCTTCTTCTGGTATAATCTTGACTCCAAAATTTCTATGTAAATATCGGCTTAATCCTTCTTGCATCTTTTCTTTTTCTAAAGAGCCTTCAATTCCGGGAAATTCCCATAGGTTTGCCAATAGCCCTTCTGGAGGACGTTTACAGATTAACCAATGATGATTATGGTCCTGAACCAACCCTACAGCAATTTCTACACTTTTTACTTTTTTACTTTTCTTTTTAACAGGCAGTTCTTCTTGCATTCCCTCTTTCACAGCCTGACAATGTGTATGCACGGGACAGGCCAAACATTGTGGGGACTTTGGAGAACATACCAGTGCACCTAATTCCATAAGTGCTTGATTAAAAAAGGATGGATTTCCTTTGGCAATAATCTTTCTGACCAGATCTTCAAATAATTTACGAGTTTTCGATTTCGTTATATCTTCCTGAATTAAAAAAATTCTGGATAGAACACGCATAACATTCCCATCTACAGCAGGTTCAGGAAGGCCATAGGCAATGCTAAGAATAGCCCCTGCAGTATAAGGGCCAATCCCTTTTAATTGATGGATTTCTTCTGGGGTATTGGGAACAACACCACCATAATGTTCCTTTACTTCACGGACAGCTGTATGGAGATTTTGGGCACGGGAGTAGTATCCTAATCCCTCCCACAAACGATAAACATCCTCTAAATCTGCTTCTGCCAAATCATCAATGGTTGGAAATCGTTCCATAAATCGATAATAGTAAGGGATAACCGTATCGACCCGGGTTTGTTGCAACATAATTTCTGATACCCAAATGCGGTAAGGATCTCTATTTTCTCTCCAAGGTAAAGAGCGTTTTTCCTGTTCAAACCAGGTTAAAAGATCCTTTTGAAATTCTTTTATTTTTCCTTTCAAACTGCTCCTCGCCCCTTCAATAATTCTTATCTGCGTACAAAGGCCCACATATTGATTTTTTCTTTGCCACCCTCTACACAGTTGTTAATGGCTTGCCAGAATACTCCATCTTCTGCATCTTCCACTACCCTTTTCCTTTTTAATTTTTGATAATTGCTCATTTCTGGCACCTGAAACATTTCCACAAACAAATTAGGTTGGTCAGCACCTTCAAAAACTTTAAAGTCAACCGCCCCGATTTTATGTAAAACAAATTCTAAATCCTTAATTTTTTTGAAATACTCATCTTTTTTTTCTTCCAACACTTTGTACTCAACAAATACCTGAATATTTTCCATCCTTTCCACGAACCTTTCCTATTTTTTAATTTGAAAATGTGATAACATAATGAACAAATCCCGATTTTATGTAAAATAGCTAAACTTTTTTATCCAAAACCATTATAATAATTTTAGCACGTAAATCTCACTCTAAAGATGATAAATTTATTCCTAAAATTGAATTGGAGGTCATAATTTGGACACTGGTACCCACTTTGCAATGGGTTTTGGTCTCGCCGGTCTCGCTTATCTCGATCCCACAGTCGCTAGTCAGCCGGAGCTAGCAAACGCCGTTTTACTTGGTACAATCATAGGCTCACAGGCTCCTGATATTGATACAGTTTTAAAATTAAAAGGAAACGCGATTTATATTCGAAATCATCGTGGTAATACCCACTCTTTTCCTGCAATATTGTTGTGGGGTGGTTTAATCAGTGCCCTCCTTTATGCGTTCTCGCCAGGAATTCCATTTTGGCACTTATTTTTATGGACCTTATTAGCTGTTATGGTTCACGTTTCGATGGATATCTTTAATGCATACGGAACCCAGATTACTAAACCCGTTAACAAAAAATGGATTTCTCTGAACGCTATTAACATTTTTGACCCATTTATCATGGGTATTCATGTTGTAGGATTTATTTTATGGAAAATGGGATTCCATCCCGGCCATGTTTTTGCTGGAATTTACGCTGTGATGATTGTTTATATGATCCAAAGGGTTCTTGCTTACCGTAAAATGATTCAATACGCACAGAATTACCTTGGCATGGAAGGCCGCTTTACTTTATTGCCATCCCTCCTCTGGGGTAAATGGGGGCTTATTGTAGAAACTGATAAACGTTATTTTGTAGGAGAAATTAAAAATAAAGATGTTATTCTCCATGATTCTTTTGATAAGCATGCAGAAAAAATTGAACACGTTCTGGAAAAAGCGAAAGAAGATAAAAACATCAGCGCCTTCCTTTCCTTTAGTCGATATGCCTATGTAACAACCAATGAACAAGATTTTGGCTATGAAGTGAAATGGATCGATCTTCGCTATCGCACAAAAACCCACTATGCTTTTATCGCTATTGCCCACCTGGATAAAGAGTTAAACATTTTAGACTCATATACAGGTTGGGAATATCGGGAACATAAAATTAGCGAAAAACTGGTTTATGCATTGGATGAAAATTACCTGCGTTAAACCTTAAAAAAGCATCGAAAGAATTATTTCTTTCGATGCTTTTTTCTTTCTTTATTCACTTTATTTTTTCTTCTTCTTCAGGTTTACGTTACCCATTTTGCGGGTCATTTGGTTCAATTGTTTTTGATTCAAGTTAACACCCATAGATCGGGCGAGTTGTTGGAGTTGTTTTTCATCCATCTGCATGTTACCCATTTCTCTTTTGAAATACCAGGTACCGCCGAAGAATCCTCCAACCAATCCAAGAAGCAAAGTAAGAATAGGAATGATTATATCCCAAGCCATCCAATTTCGTCCCCTTCTGCTAGATATCGCACGCAATACAAGTGTAATTTTACCTATAATCACATATTAAAGCAAGATGGTTTAGCCAGGTGTATAGAAATGTTGCGTGTAGTAATAATTATACACGCCAGCCCCCAATCTTTTTAAATCCGGATTTAATAAACTGTGACGATGTCCTGAACTATTCATCCAACCATACATAGCTTCAATGGCATCCCGATACCCCATAGCAATATTCTCTGATGCTAAACGAAACTTAATTCCCTGTTCTTTCATTAAATCAAAGGGTGTTCTTCCATCCGAAAAGGAATGGCTAAAATATTTATGGTCACTCATATCTTTACTGTGTTTAAATGCGGAAAGGGATGCCAGATCACTCCATGACAATGGGCCAACCCCTTTCTTTCCCCGTTCAATATTACTTAATAGCAATATTTCTTTAGCTTCATCCTTGTTCACCTGATTCATATCCGTTTCATATTTAGGAAATTTAGGCGAATAGAGAGCACGATATTGATAACCAAAAAAATTCTTCACAACTAATTCTTCTGGTTTAATAATGCGAAGGCCTAAAAGGCGATTATTATCAAGGGTATCATAATAAGCAATTAGAGCATGGGTCCCTCGCTTATAAAGAACCTTTTTATCCAAATCGTTGGTAAAGGTAATAGAGGCTTTATAAATAATCCATTTTGGGTTTGGATTATATTCTAAAATCTTCTCTACTTCAGACCGGGTCATGCCTGTAGTAATTCCTCCGTAATTCACTTTTTGTTGATTATAAAAAATCTCCACAACCTCATTATTCCTTAAACCAATCCACATTTTTTCATAAATCCACCAGGTAGTTTGTTCAATTCCCGTATACACTTTCTCTGGTTGTCCAAATTTCCCTTGAATTTTTTCTCCTGAATCCCCAAGATTAATCCCTTCAATGGTATAGGGTTTTGTATTAGTCCCTGTTTTTGTCAGCATATACTCAGATATATATTCCGAAACATAATCTTTTATGGTCCAGGGGTTCACTGTGGCAAATAAAAGGATAATCCCTATTAAAAAGAGGGCTTTCAATACTGTTTTTATTTTCAAGGCCTTCCCTCCTTATCCTAGAGTGAATAAAACTAAGCAATAAGTTCTATACTGACACAATTTTCCCTTTCGATAAAGACAAAAAAAATTAAAAGGAAAATTTTTTTTGTCACAAAAACCTCTTCACCGGTGTCATTACATATGAGAAGGTTGAAAAGGAGGAACCAAATGGGGGGAACCATTTTGAAAATAGATCCATTCGTCCAAGAATATGAAGATATAGAAGATTTCCGAAACATTTACCGAGAAAATTATCCTATTGTTTATAGGAAAATCATGCAAGTAGTACATGATCAACTTCTTGCCGAGGATTTAGCACAAGAAGTATTTATGAAACTCTATCAAATGGATTACAAATTAGTTGGAAATATTCCCGCCTGGCTTTACAAATGTTCTCTTAATATATCTTTTAACGCTCTTCGATCTAAAAAGAGAAGTGATAAACGCTTTAGTAAAGAAAGTAAAGAAGCTGTAGTTATAGATCAATCTTCAGAAGAACAATGGCTACATAAAGATGATATTCAAACCATTCGAGAATCATTGCTCTCTATGGAGGAAAAAGAACGAAATCTTCTCCTAATGAAATATTCCGGTTTTAATTATAAGGAACTAGCTGAAATCTTTAAAATTGGTGAAAACAGTGTGGGAACCCTTCTTGCCCGTGCAAAAAGAAAACTAACTAACATATACAAACAAAAAAGGGGGATGAAAAAATGAAATGTTACGATAAAGGTTCAATCCAATCTTTCCTCGACGGAGAGTTGAATCGGGTAGCTCGAAAGAAGTTTTCCCAACACATAGAAAAATGTATACAGTGTCAACAAAGCCTTAAAGAATTAAAAAAAATCGAAGAATGGACAGATCAAGCTATCAAGCATTCTTTTCCTGCTATTAATGAAGAAAAAATTAAAGTAGACGTTGATCATGCCTGGTTTGATTTTCAAAATCGCCTTCAGTTAAAAAGAGACCATTCACCAAATCATAAAGGGGGTTTTACCTTGAGCAAAAAAACAAAAAAATGGATTGCCGGAAGTGCAGCAGCTGTTGTCATTGCCAGTTCTTTCGCCTTTCCCCAGGTACGAGCTGTTGCTAGCGATTTTCTTTCCAATTTTCGTATGCAAGAAGTTGAATTTGTAAAAATGACACAAGAAGATATTCGTGAACTTTCAAATTATATTAATAGTAGACAAAAAGGGAAATACGAAATTAAAGGGATTGGATCAATAGAAGTTGTAGATGGACAACAAGAATTCAAATCCTTTGAAACTGCTGCCGAAGCACAAAAGGCAGGTTATTGGGTACCTTCTCCCCCTAAGGGAATGAATATTGAAGGAATTAACATCGAACCAGGAATTACCCTTCGCCTAAAACTTGATACCGAAAAAGCCAACAAAATGTTAAATCAACTGAAATCCAAAACACTTTTTGATGAAAATTTAAACGGAAAAGTAATCACTCTAACCATACCTGAAAGTACAAGGGTATACTTTTCATTAGGAGATCAAAAACCAAAAGAGCAACATCAGGATATACTTATCTACAATATTTTTTCAGCGCCTGTTGTTAATGTATCAGAAAATGTTGATATCAATAAATTGCGTACAACAATTCTTGGACTTCCCTTTATTCCTGAAAATATTAAAAGCCAACTGGCCAGCATCGAAAATTGGCAAGAAACCCTTCCTATACCTGTTTCCGCTCAAATTTTAGAACAAGGGGTTACAATAAACGGTGTTTCAGGCAAATACGCTGAATATAAAAATGAATCACAACAGCAAAGCCAATTATTAATCTGGCAGAAGAACGATAAAGTTCATTTTATTCAATACGATAATAGTACTAAGAAATTCTCCCCTGCCCAACTGGTTGAAATTGCTGAAAGCCTTTCCTAACCCCTAAGGAGGACATTATGGAAGAAGATTATATTATACAAACCTGGGACTTTAGTAAGCTTTATAATGCCAATGCTGGCTTTAAATCCATATCCCTGCAGGTCCCCAAGGGTGTAGTATTCGGTTTCCTCGGTCCCAATGGGGCGGGCAAGAGCACCTTTGTCCGTACCTTATTAGGGCTTTTAAAGCCTACAGGAGGAAAAGGGGAACTTCTTGGCCATCCCCCTGGAAATGTTTCTGTTCTTCGTCAAATAGGATATCTGCCAGAACTGTTCCGTTATCCGGACTGGATGACAGGAATCCAACTATTATCCTACCACGGAGAATTATGCCACCATATACCTTACAGGGAACTGAAACGAACAATCCCAATTTTATTAGACAGAGTTGGGCTTCTTGAAAGTGGGAATGAAAAAATCAAAAATTATTCCAAAGGGATGCAACAACGAATTGGGATTGCTTGTGCCTTAATCGGCGATCCCAGGCTAATTTTTTTGGATGAACCTACCTCTGCCCTGGATCCTATCGGGCGAAAAGAAGTTAGGGAACTTATAGCAGAACTACAGAATAAAGGGAAAACCATCTTTTTGAACAGCCATTTACTTAGTGAAGTAGAAAATGGGTGCGACCATGTTGCTATTATTCATAAGGGCGAAATGGTAATACAAGGAGAATGGAGAAAGCTATCTTCTATTGAAATAAAAATAGAAATTCACATAGGAATGGAAAAGGAACCTCGCTGGAACCTTCTCTCCCCTTCCCTACACCACATAGAAAAGGAAAGAGATATTAATGGTAGACAAGTTTATACCCTTTCACTTCAAGCAGAGAAAGACATCCCTGTCACCCTTTCCCAGCTTATAGCACAGGGAATTACCATCTATCAGGTAATTGAACAAAAACCTCATCTTGAAGATGTGTTTATGTACTGGGTGAATCGAAAGGAGAGGGGACAACATGTGGACAATTACCAAAATGACATTCAAAGAAATGTTCTATAAAAAAATCTTTGTTATTACTTTAATTATGTCAATTCTCTTTCTTATTTTTTACGGTGTTGCTAGTTATCTGGCAATAGACAAAGCAAAAGAAGGATACGATATCTTTAGCACTAATGACATGCAAAACACTTTTATTGCTAACCAATTTTTAGGAATGGGACTCTATTTTTCGAGTTTTATTATTAGCTTGTTCGCTATATTAAGCAGTGTAGGAAGTATATCTACGGAAATTGAAAACCACCAGATTGATACTTTACTAGTTCGGCCACTCACAAGAATTTCCCTTGTCCTTGGTAAGTTTATTGGATTAAGCCTTTTATTAATCCTGTATTCCCTTGTCCTATATTTTGGAGTTATTATCATAAATCAGACATTAGGCGGTGATATTCTAAAGGTTTCCCTGGAAGCCATACAAATTATTAAAGCCCTTGGTGTGTACCTTTTGCAACCCCTGGTTCTTGTGGCTATGTCCCTTCTATTCAGTAGTTTTATGACTACTATTAATAGCGGTGTTATCATGATTGTGTTATATGGAATTGGATTTATTGGAGGGTTTATTGAGCAACTTGGGGCAATGTTTAACAACGTATCCCTAACTAATTTAGGCATTGTATCCAGCCTCATTTTTCCTATAGACTCTTTGTTCCGTCGCATGATTATTTTTCTCTTAGATACCGTAGATAACCCCATTTCATTTGCTGCTCAGGGTATGTTCGGCAGCATGTCCGCTCCGAATAACCTAATGCTTGGTTACACCATCCTATACATGGCTGTTGCCCTTATCTTAACCGCAAGAAACTTTGTCCGCAGAGATATATAAAATAAAAGGTATGGATGGCAATTCATCCATACCTTTTATTTTTATAATTTTTTTATAAATGCCTCGATTCGATCCAAACCTTCTTTCAGCACTTCCATGGAATAGGCATATGAAATCCGGATAAATCCTTCCCCATATTCAGAGAAGGCGTCACCAGGCACTATAGCTATTCTGGCTTCCGCCAACAGCCTGTCTGCAAATTCTTCTGATTTCATCCCGAATTTTTCAATGGATGGCAAGATATAAAAGGCCCCATTAGGCTTTTCTACATCAAATCCCATTTCGATTAAACGATTAAATACATAATCTCTTCGCAATGTGTATTCTTCTCTCATGGGCAACGCATCGTTAAACCCTTCTGTAAGAGCTGCAATCGCTGCATACTGGCTAATAGAACTGGTACAGGTAACATTATACTGGTGCACTTTTACCATATGCCTGGTTAAATAAGCAGGGGCAAAGGTAAAACCTACTCTCCATCCTGTCATAGAATGGGACTTGGATAATCCATTAATAATAATGGTTTTATCCCTCATGGTTGGAAAAGAGGCAATGGATACATGGTCTCCTTCATAAACCAGTTCACTATAGATTTCATCAGAAAGAACAAAAATGTTTTTATCTTGAATTAAGTCAACAATCTCCTGCAAATTCTCTTTTGTTAAAACGCAACCCGTTGGATTGGATGGAGAAGGCAGGATAATGCATCTTGTTTTATCTGTTAATTTTTCTTTCAATAATTCAGCGCTTACTCTAAAACCGTTTTTACGGGTATCTATGTATACAGGAATTGCGCCACACGTGGTAATAAGGGGTTCATACCCGGGATACACTGGACCAGGCAATATAACTTCGACACCCTCTTCCAAAATGGTCCGTAAAGTAATATCAATCGCTTCGCTTGCCCCGCTTGTGGTAATCACTTCATCTTTTGGGTTATAACTTAATCCATATTTATTTTGTAAATAATCGGCCGCCGCAATTCGCAATTCTAACAAACCTGCATTGGGTGTATATATGGTTTTATTCTCTTCAATGGCATGAATCGCCGCTTGTTTAATATGTTCCGGCGTATAAAAATCGGGCTGGCCGATGGTCAATGAGATCGCATCCGGATAATTCATTACTTTATTATAAAACTTTCGGATGCCTGAAATTTGAATGGATTGTACCTTCTGATTAATTAGATGTTCCACACTGCCCACCGTCCTTTCACTTAACAAAATAATGCTAATTCTCATCTTACTACTTTTCACAGGGCATTTTCAATATACCTGGTTTAGTATAAATAAAAAGGGGAATGGAAAACAATCTTTCCCATTCCCCTTTTTATTTATTAAATTTTACCTAATGCCCTTTTAAGTACATAAGAAACAATATGATCTACTGCCTCTTCAAAGTCTATTTTATTTGTTTCTACAATGATTTCTGGAGTTTCAGGTTCTTCATAGGGTGAAGAGATACCTGTAAAATTAGGAATGATCCCTTCCCTTGCTTTCCGATAAAGTCCTTTGGGATCCCTTTTTTCACATTCTTCTAAAGGGCATTTTACATAGATTTCAATAAATTCATCTTCATTTACTAATTCCCTTACCATTTGCCGATCTTCCTGGTAAGGGGAAATTAAAGCAGTAAGAACAATTACACCCGCATCCACAAATAATTTCGCCACTTCCCCGGTACGGCGAATATTCTCTTTGCGGTCTTCAGCCGAAAAACCTAATCCTTGATTCACGCCCTGACGGATATTATCCCCATCCAGCAAATAGGTGCGAATTCCTTTTTCGAAAAGTCTCTTTTCTACAGCATTGGCTAGCGTTGATTTTCCGGATCCAGATAATCCAGTAAACCAGAGAATAAAGCTGCGATGTTGATTTAACTTTTGCCGGTCTTCTTTTTCAACGGTTGTAGGATGCCAAACCAGATTCAGTGATGATTCCATTTTCGCCCTCCCTATTTCAAGGCGGCCGGATGGGCCGTTGACTTTAGTCCTTCAATCAATACCTTTACGACCTCAGGCCGACTAAATTCTCTCGGTGGAACAATGCCCTCTGACAGCATTTGCCGCACTTTGGTTCCTGATAAACTGACATGATGTGATTCATCATGGGGGCAGGTTTTACTGGATGCCATTCCCTCACATTTTACGCAGAAGAAACTATTCTCAAAATAAAGAGGTGTAATGCCAAGTTCATCAAGGGTAAATTCTTCAAATATTTTCTGGGCATCATAAGTGCCATAATAATTTCCTACCCCTGCATGGTCACGGCCTACAATAAAGTGGGTACAGCCATAATTTTTGCGGACAAGGGCATGAAAAATGGCTTCCCTGGGCCCTGCGTAACGCATAGCTGCAGGAAAAACAGATAAATGAACCCGATGTTGTGGATAATAATTTTCTAATAATACTTGATAACTTTTCATGCGAATATCCGCAGGGATATCATCTGCTTTGGTTTCACCCACTAACGGATTCAAAAACAATCCATCAACGGTTTCTAATGCAGCCTTTTGAATATATTCATGGGCGCGATGCACAGGATTTCGTGTCTGAAAACCTACCACTGTCCGCCATCCCCGCTCTGCAAATAATTGCCTTGTTTCAATAGGATCTAATTCAAAAGCAGGAAAAATCCCTTTTGTTGATTGTTCAACATAAATAATTGGGCCTGCTACATAAATTGGGCCTCTTTCAAACATTTTTTTTACACCGGGATGATTTAAGTCTTTAGTACGATATACCTTTTCTGCTTCAATCTGTTTATCTGGTGCAAATATTTCTTTAACTTCTAACACACCATAAACTATTCCCTTTTTAACTAACTTTACAGTATCCCCGACTTTTAATTGTTTTGCCTTTTCCTGGTTTACTGTTAAAGTAATGGGAATAGACCATGCTTCTCCACTGGCTAAACGCATATTCTGTACTACTTGATGATAATCCTCTTCACCCATGAAACCAAGTAAAGGGCTGTACCCCCCATTGGCTATTAGTTTCAGATCTGAAAGAGCAATCGAATCTAATTCAATTTCTAATTGGATCGATGAATAGTCATAATCAGGGTTAATTCTATTTATTAATTTCCCCCCGTGTGGAATACTTTGGGACATCAATTTCCTCTCCTTTGGTTACCAGGCGATTACAAATGTAACCCGCATTCTGTTTTTGTAAAACCCGCCCAACGCCCTGCGCGGGAATCCCCTTCTTCGGATACAGGCAATGTACATGTAGCACAACCAATGCTAGGATATCCTGTATCATGCAATGGATTATAAGGCAACTGGTAGGCTTTGATATAATTCCAAATATCCTCCCATTTCCAATGAATAAGAGGGCATACTTTTATGGATTGAAATTTTGCATCTTTATTGACAAATTGAACATGGGCACGGGATGGAGATTGTTCTCTTCGTAACCCGGAGATCCAGGCCCTTCCTCCGTATAATGCCTTTTGCAACGGTTCCACTTTTCGTAATCGGCAACAAACATCAGGGGTTTTCTTCCATAGTTCATCCCCATATTCTTCTTCTTGCTGTTCAAGGGTAATGTCGGGTTCAATCCTATGAATTATTAATTGTGGATATTTTTCTTGCACTTCATTAATTAATTGAAGGGTTTCTGGAAAATGCATCCCTGTATCTAAAAAAAGAATAGATGCATTAGGGCGAACACGGGAAATAAGATCGATTAATACCATGCTTTCTGCCCCAAAACTACAAGAATACACCAATCCTTCTCCGTACTGATCGTAAGCCCAACGTATCATATCCAATGTATCTAAACGGTGGAGAAAATGATTTATATCCTCTGCTGCACGATCATCCCACGAAGAATAAGTTAATGTAAATTGATCTCTATTCATGCATGCTATCCTCCGTTACTTGAAATAATTATTTTATACCATATTCAATGCCTAGCAGCTTGTGCCTTATTTAGTTCCTCCTGGAAGGTTTCTAATCCAACCCTTTGGGCAAAGTCGAAAAACTTCTCTCCCTCTTTTTTGTTCTTATTGAAAAATTGCACCAACTGAAGAACTACATATTTTAAGTCTTCACCCAAAACTTTGCCTGTTAATTTTTTATTAAAGGTTGCATCAGGCCCAAGAGTTCCGCCAATGTATAATTCAAAAGCATCTTTCATTCCCTCAGAAGTTCTCAATAAGGATCCTTGAAAACCAATATCCGCAATTTGGCGATGGCCACAAGAATTAGGGCAGCCCACCATGTTTAAACGAAGAGGAACATCTAGCTGTAATTTTTCATCAAGGTAATTTGCCAGGTCATTAAGGCGGGCCTTTGTTTCCACCAATGCCAAATTGCAAAATTCTTTGCCAGTGCAAGAAACTGCATAGGCTGTAAATTTTTTAGGACAGGGAGTTAACCGTTCCAATACTTTTTCTGCAAGAAGACTTTCTACTTTTTCATTTGGAATATTAGCAATAATAATGTTTTGGGAGTTGCATGTTCTTAGTGAACCATCCCCATATTTTTCAGAAAGGCGGGCTAACTCGAACAATTCATCTGCACTAAAACGGCCCACAGGCAAGGAAAGGCCTACATAGCTTAATCCTTCCTGTTTTTGTTGATGAACCCCGGTAAAGTATCCCCCATTCCAGCCAACGGTTTTGTCTTCACCCCTTGCCGGCAACTCACCTACATACTCCACTAATTTTTCCTTAAACGTTTCTGCACCCCAATCATTCACGAGAAACTTTAAGCGGGCATGGTGCCGTTTTTCCCTGTAACCATAGTCTCGGAACAGGCTAGTGACACCTACTGCTACTTTCACTACATTTTCTGGTGTCACAAAAGCATCCAGTTGTTGGGCAAGGAAAGGTTTTGCTGACAACCCTCCACCTACCCATACATGGAACCCTACTACTTCTTCACCATTGTTTACTTTTACAGCAGGTGTAAAGGCAATATCATTGATTTCTGCATGGCCAGGATTATAAATATTTGAAGAAATAGAGATTTTATATTTTCGAGGCAGATTGGAAAAATCTCTATTCAGTAAAAAAGTCTCCGTTAATTGATCTACTAAAGGGCGGGTATCTAATAATTCATTAGGGTCAATCCCTGCTAATGGATTCCCGACAATGGTTCTTGGACAATCCCCACAAGACTCAAAGGAAGATAATCCTACACCGTCTAAGCGGGCAAAAATATCCGGGAAATCTTCAATGCGCAACCAGTGAAATTGAATGGCCTGCCGGGTAGACACATCCACTAAATCCCTTCCGTAATCTTTCGAGATTTGGGCAAGGACTCTGGCCTGTTCTGCACTCAGGTTTCCGGAAGGGATTCGTACCCGCATTAAAAAATACCCATCAGTGCGGGGTTTTTGTAAATAAACACCTGCCCACTTTAATAAATCAAATTCGCTTTCCGGGATTGATGCAAAGCCGTCTTTCGCATATTTTTCAATGTCTGTAAGAACATCAAGGCCATCCCGATCCAGTTTTGCAATCTCAAACTTGCTTAACTTTTCTTTGTTATCAGCCCATCTGGCTACATAACCCATTTTTCTTGCCTCCTTTTAATCTCCTCTTGGTGACTTTCAAACCAGGATAATTTATCCCGCAAAGCAACTACTTTTCCCACAATAATCATGACCGGTGAACTTACTTTTTCGGCCATTGCTCTTTCTTCAATATCTAAAAGGGTTCCGGTTACTGTTTTTTGCAGTTGCAGTGTTCCTTCTTGCACAAGGGCAATTGGAGTGTGTGGGGAAAGGCCTGCCTGGATTAACTGATTGCAAATTTTCCCCAGGTTAGCCAGACCCATATAAATCACCAGGGTATCTACAGCTCTCGCCAACTGTTGCCAATTCACTTCCTGGTCTCTATCGCCACTACGGTGTCCCGTAACAACTGCAAAAGATGATCCGTATTCTCGGTGTGTTACAGGGATTCCAGCATAAGCAGGTGCGGCAATGCCTGAAGTAATCCCTGGGACAATTTCAAAAGGGATTTCTGCAGAAACGCAAGCTTCAGCTTCCTCTCCACCCCTGCCAAAAACGAAAGGGTCTCCTCCTTTCAAACGAACCACCTGTTTTCCTTCCTTTGCTTTTTGCACCAACAGTGCATTCATTTCATCCTGGGGAAGAGAGTGATTCCCTGATGCTTTCCCACAGTAAATTAACTCTGCCCCTAACTTCGCATGGCGAAGCAAATCTGGATTAATAAGGCGGTCATATATAATGGCATCAGCGCTCTGAATTAATTCCATCCCCCAAAGGGTAATTAATTTGGGGTCTCCAGGTCCTGCACCAACTAAATAAACTTTTCCTGTCATAATAAAACCCCTTCCTAACCATAAATCCATATATGTTTACTTTGAAATATAGACAATAAAGAAAACTTGGCTAGTGCCAAGCCAAAAAAGCAATTTCTTGAACAAACTTAAGATAAACTGATAATTCCTATAATGTTTATATGAATTATATTAGATAAAAGCACTTTTTTCAACAGGGAATCATTAAAAAGTTTTTATCGTATGATTGAATCAAGACCTGCTTAAAAAAGGAGACGTTTATATGAACAAGAAATTTGCCAGAGTTAAAACCCCATTGCCTGGCCCTAAAGCCTCCTTACTCCTTGAAAGAAGAAAAAAAGCTGTACCAAAAGGCATTAGCAATGGGATTCCCACGTTTATTTCATCTGCAAATGGTGCAATCCTTACCGATGTGGATGGAAACTCCTTTATTGATTTTGCGGGAGCCATTGGTTGCATGAACGTTGGCCATTGTCATCCTGACATTACAAAAGCCCTGCATGAACAAATCGATCAGTATATCCACCCAGGATTTAATGTGATGATGTATGAGCCTTATATTCAGTTAGCTGAAAAATTGGCAGAAATTGCACCAGGCCAGCATGAAAAGCAAGTGATGTTTGCCAATAGCGGAGCTGAAGCTGTTGAAAATGCCGTAAAAATTGCCCGTAAATACACTGAAAGGCAAGGTATCGTTGTTTTTCAACGAGGATTTCACGGCCGTACTTTATTGGCAATGACCATGACCAGTAAAGTTCACCCTTATAAGTTTGGATTCGGCCCTTTTGCCCCAGAAATTTATAAAGCCCCCTATTCCTATCCATATCACAGGCCTCCGGGAATATCCATCGAAGAATATGATCAACATCTAATTCAAGAATTCGATCATTTCCTTCTCGGGGATGTAGCTCCCGAAACCATTGCAGCTGTGGTGATGGAGCCTGTTCAGGGGGAAGGGGGTTTTGTAATCCCAACTCCCGGTTTTGTACAGGGGGTTGCTGAAATTTGTAAAAAACATAATATTCTTTTTATCGCTGATGAAATCCAAACAGGATTTGGCCGTACAGGAAAGTACTTTGCCATAGAGCACTTTGGTGTCATTCCAGATTTAATTACCGTTTCTAAATCTTTGGGTGCAGGCATACCAATTAGCGGAGTCATTGGCCGAAAAGAAATCATGGAAAAAGCGAACCCCGGTGAATTAGGGGGTACCTTTGCAGGCAATCCACTGGGATGCCGTACAGCACTGACTGTCCTAGACATTATAAAACAAGAAAACTTAAATCAACGAGGAATGGAAATTGGAAAGATTCTTATGGAACGTTTGCGGCACCTGACAGACCAATACGATATAATAGGTGAAGTGCGAGGATTAGGCGCCATGTGTGCCATTGAATTTGTTATTTCAAAAGAAAGTAAAAAGCCTAACCCATCCATTGTAAAATCAGTGATGGGAGAAGCCTACTCTCGAGGATTAATCACATTAAATGCAGGGTTGCATGGAAATATTCTGCGTTTTTTAATGCCTTTAGTGATCACAAATGAGCAGCTTAGAGAAGGGATAGAAATATTAGAAGAATCCATTGAAGCAGTAATTAACAGGCCTTAAAAGGAGGTTTTATTAATGTCCTCTCTTCCTATCAAGGATTTATATCTGAATGGTTGTTATACAAAAACAACCAACTATAAGACTTTATACTCTCCCCATACAGGCGAACCAATTGGAGAAATTGCAATTGGCACCAGGGAAGATATGAAAAAAGCTATTTCTTTTGCTGAAAAAGCAAAAGAAATTATGGCCAATCTACCTGCCTATCGCAGAGGAGAAATCTTACAAAAGGTTTCCGCCTTACTTGCACAACAAAAAGAAGAAGCTGCAAGGATCATCTCTCTGGAAACAGCTAAACCCATAACGGCAGCAAGAACTGAAATTGCCCGAACCATTGAAACCTATCAATTCGCTGCAGATGAAGCTCGCCGTTTAAGTGGGGAAACCATTCCCATGGATGCTTCAGCAATGGGGGGAAACAGAATTGCCTATACCATGCGTATACCTGTAGGAATTGTGGGAGCCATTACCCCTTTTAATTTTCCCTTTAATCTGGTGGCCCATAAACTTGGCCCTGCCTTTGCCGCAGGAAACCCGGTTATTTTAAAACCATCAGACCAAACTCCTTTATCCGCATTCTTTATTGCAGATCTATTTCGTGAAGCCGGCTTGCCTGAGGGAGGTTTACAAATCGTAACAGGTCCAGGCTCTGTTGTTGGAGATGAAATGGTCATCGATCCACATGTAAAAGTCATTACCTTTACTGGCAGTCCTGAAGTAGGAAAACAAATTAGAAATAAAGCAGGCTTAAAAAGAGTGATTCTAGAATTAGGATCCAATTCCGGTTTATTTATCGATGAGGGGATTAATCTTGACCCGATTATAAAAAGAACGGTAACAGGCGCCTTTAGTTTTATGGGGCAAGTATGCATTTCGTTACAAAGGATTTACGTTCATCGATCTTTATACGAAGAGTTCCTTGAGAAATTCGTCCAGGAAAGTCAGTCCTTAACCATTGGGGATCCTTTAAATGAAAAAACGGATATTGCCTCTCTCATATCCCACAGAGACGTTGAACGTATTGTATCCTGGATTCAGGAAGCCATGGATGCAGGAGCAAAAGTGTTGACCGGGGGAATCGAAGGAAATATTGTCAAACCGACTGTAATTATTGATGCTCCACCCGAAGTAAAGGTATGTTGCCAGGAAACCTTTGCACCGGTAGTGGTCATTTCACCAGTGGATTCTATAGATGAAGCCGTTGCAGCGATTAATACTTCAAACTATGGATTACAAGCTGGAATCTATACAAATAATATTGAACATGCCTTTTATGCGGCAGAAAAACTTGAAGTGGGAGGGGTAATGATTAACGATTTCCCCACCTTCCGTGTTGACCAAATGCCCTACGGGGGAGTAAAAGACAGCGGGATGGGCAGAGAAGGCATCCACTATGCCACAGAAGAGATGACCGAATTAAAATTGGTTTGTTTTAATCGAAATTCATGAACTATATTTAAATTGTGTATCCTATTAAAGAAGAGTTTCCAAAAAAACAAATATAGAGTATGATTCACTTTAGATGAACTATATTTTATAAAACATACTATGAGGCGATTACAACATGAATCTTGTACTTTGGGGTTTTGCAACAATCTTATCTTTAGTTTTTGCCATCCGTATTTTGATTTTGTGGACAACAAACAGAAAACCGCAATACATGGCATGGTTTATTGGTTTTTTCTTTTATTTTTTTAGCGCTCTGGGCAGCACCCTTTCCTATATTACTGGTTGGGATCCTACCCTTTACCGCATTTGGTATGTAACTGCCGCTTCTCTAGTAGGCTTTTTAGGAGCAGGCCAATTGTATTTCACGGTGAAACCTAAATGGGCACATCTATTTCTTGGAATCATCATTATTATTACAATCGCCATGTTTATTAAAGTCTTTAATTCTCCTTTAAATATGGATTTATTAAGCCAAAAAGGGGAAATTGGCGGAAAAGTGCTTCCTGATGATGCTCGTATTTTTTCACCAATGATTACAATCCCTGGCAGTTTAGCCCTCATTTTCGGACCCATTTATACCTTTATTCGCCGTAAATCAAAAGCAGGTTTATGGATTGGTTTAGGTTCCATCATTTTAGCAGCTGGAGGACAGATTACTCGTTTAGGTTTTGTAGAAATATTGCCTATTACGAACAGCATCGGGATTACCCTGGTTTTCTATGGTTTCTCTCTTTCAACACGGCGGAAAACCATCCCAAATCCCAAGGCAAATCCTTCAACCCAGAGTTAGAGACCATTACAAAGCCCGATAAGTGTACCTTATCGGGCTTTTCTTCATCTTTTTTAATTAATTATATAAAATCGATTAACTTAATCCCGCTTAACATAATTAATACAGAAATAATGACCCGTAAATAAAACGTGGGGATCCTTGTGGATAATCTGCTTCCCAACAATACCCCGGGTATAGAACCTAATAACAGTTGGAAAACAACTGGAAAGTTCACATTTCCGAATTGAATATGCACCAACCCTGCTACAGTAACCAATAATAATGCATGAAAAATATCAGTACCCACAACATCTTTCCCCTGTAAATGGAAAAAATACATTAAAGCTAAGGCAAAAAGGGAACCACTCCCAATAGAAGTTAAACCAACCACAATGCCTAAACAAAAACCAATTGAAATTGTTAAAAATCGTTTATCCTTTAAATCCTTTAATTGCCACTTATTTAAGGAGTCTTTATCTTTCTTTAAAAAACGGCCAATGATCATCACCAGAGGAATACAAACTAATACAATCCCTAAAGCTTTCTTGATTATTTCATCTGCTCCTCCAAAATAAAGATCAATCCAATGAAGTGAGACCGCTGCCAAAACAGCACCAGGTAAACTTCCCATAGCAAAAAAAAGAGCAATCTTCAGTTGAACCGTTTTCTGCCGTAGATGTTGCCAGGCTCCAAATAGTTTCGTTATCGAGTTATAAACCAAATCTGTTCCCACTGCAATCGAAGGGTTAAAACCGATAAAAATTAATATAGGTGTCAGTAACGCTGCTCCTCCAACCCCTGTTAATCCAACGAGGAATCCGACAAAAAGACCAATTATCGTTAGCCCAAAATCCACGGTTTTTGTTCACGCTCCTCCGATTTCAGTCTAAGATAAAAACTATCTTATTCATCATCATCGGAGAATGTGCCCATTATATTGCTTTTAGAGCAGACATGGAACGTATAATATGGGTTAATATTTCTTCAATATCTTCCATATTACTTTCATTTATTTTCCGTTTAAAATCTAACATAATTTTTATTTTAAAATCATCAGATTTTGCAGAACCAGACTGATAAATAAAGGAAACCTCCTGAGTAATAACCGGGCGATAAGACCAAATCTTTAATAAGGTTTCTTCAATTGAACTGCATTCTTCAGGGTCTTCAACAAAGGTATATAAAATGACTGTAATCTCACAACCAATTGAACTGGAGGGTTCCCCTTCATGTAATTCAAGAATTTCCCCTGCCAAATCATATGTATCCGCTTTTAAATGAATGGCTGCTTTGATTTTATCCTTTTCTGCTAACTTAAACTCAAGTTGAAACCATCTGGACATGCGGGATAAATCAATAGAATCAACACGATTAGTTACTTGAATAAGGCCTCGTAAATCTAAATCATAAATACTGCCTTCCAACACAACTTTAATGTTTTCAAAAATAGTTGGGTCAAACATATCCTATTTTAAACGCCCTCGCTTTTCCTTCTCTTCTCGCCTTCTTTGTTCTTCCTCCCGGGAAGCCTTAGCAGCCATTTGATCATAGTCGATTTTAAAACGCCCTTTAGAAACTTGAATAATTACAGTAGTAATTGTACCTATTAAAATTAAACCGATAAGAAGGCCAAAAATAAATAACATAATCATCGTCGGTGATGAGAACATAACACCAATATTCAATTTAAAGTCACGCCTTTCCGTTATTTTCGCCTTCATTTTACCATTGAAAAAAGGAAGGTTCCACTTTTTGCTTTTCTGACTGCTCTTCGATATGATTACTTCAGTATTAAAAAACATTGCTAAAAAACAAGGAGAGGAAATACATGTTAGACCTATGTTTGCTAGGATGTGGAGGAACCATGCCCCTTCCTGACCGATTTCTTACATCCTTGCTTGTGTCATATAAAGGAAAACGGATTCTTATTGATTGCGGTGAAGGCACTCAAGTCTCCATGAAAATGGCCAATACCGGGTTTAAAAATATCTACGCCATCTGTTTCACCCATTTTCATGCTGACCATATTACAGGGCTTCCTGGCGTTTTATTAGCCATTGGAAATGCAGGAAGAACAGAACCTTTGACTCTCTTCGGACCTGAAGGATTAATTAAAGTGATCAAAGGACTGACTGTCATTACTCCCTTTCTGCCCTACGAGCTGGTATTAAAAGAATTGCCAATAGATAGGGAATTTTCTTTTCAAGTAGGTGAACTCTTCTTATCCACCTTACCTGTGGAACATTCATTAACCTGTCTGGCTTACCATATAGAGGTAAAAAGAGGCCCTGCTTTCTTGCCTGAAAAAGCAAAAGAGCTAAATATTCCACCACATTATTGGAAGTACCTGCAAAGAGGAGTGGAAATTGAATTTGAAAATAAACGAATTCATCCTGAACAAGTTCTTGGCCCCCCAAGAAAGGGGCTAAAAATTGGCTATATCACTGATGCAAGACCCAGCGAATCCCTTATAGATTTTCTGAAAAATTGTAATCTCCTCATTTGTGAAGGGATGTATGGAGAGGATGACAAATTGCCCGGGGCCATTACCTATGGACATATGCTATTTTCTGAAGCAGCCCAAATCGCAAAAAATGCAGGAGTACAGGAACTCTGGTTAACACATTTTAGCCCTTCCTTGCCAGATCCAGAAAATTATTTGGAAGTGGCCACGGACATTTTTCCAAATACTAAAATAGGATTTGATCGGATGGAAGAAAAATTAACATTTAACAAGTAATGCGTCAAAAAACTTTCAAAATTATCACAAAATAATATAGATAATGATTTATTCTTCATGTTACACTGTTTGTAAGCATTTTGTTAGGGAGGGGTTGCTCGTATCATGCTCTATATTTGCCTATCCTGTTATCAATTAAAACGCGGTGATGAAAAACAGATCGATATGAACATTTGTGAAGATTGTTCTTCTGAACCTAAAGAAGATAATCAACTACTGACCGTCTCCTAGGCCACTATTTAAGAATTCAAATACCTCTTCAGCGCTGCTGAGGAGGTATTTTTGTTTTTATTCATTGTATGATACAATTTTTTTAACGCAATTCCACTATATAATTGAGGTGTTCTATGGCATCATTCCGACGTACTATTCCTAATTCATTTACATTATCCAATCTCGTATGTGGCATTTTCTCTATTTCTTTTGCAATGAATGAATATTATACCATGTCCGCTTCATTAATCTTTCTTGCTGCAATCCTTGATCTCTTTGATGGAAAACTAGCCCGTATGCTCAAAGTGGATGAAAATGAGATGGGCATTGAACTAGACTCATTGGCTGACATTGTTAGCTTTGGTGTGGCGCCTGCCATTTTAGTTTATTCCATGTTAACACAGAATACAGATAAAGCTTCTTTGTTATTAAATCTTGCCTTTATTGCATTTCCCATTGCCGGGGCATGGCGCCTGGGAAGATTTAATGTATCACCCACGAGAGGGTATTTTTTAGGGGTTCCTATTACACTGGCAGGATTAATTGTAGCCGCACTTGCCTTTTTCGGAATTGCTAGCCCCTTTATTATGTTTATTCTGGCGGCGTTAATGGTAAGTAATATACGACTTCCAAAAATCTAAACATCCCAATTCACTTCAACCCCTTTTCCCTTTCCTTTAAGGATTCAGATCTTTCCATCCTTAGGAAGGCAGCACTTGTTGAAAAGGAGAGTCCATCACATCCTATTCCACAGGCTCGATGTTCTCTCCCTCCATTTTACCCCAGTAAACAAACAAGCCAGCAAGTTGTTCACCTCATACATAATTTTCCTCTCTTTAATCCAAAGTAATGGAGAAAGGAGCGAATCCATGGGAAAGAAACAGTTCTATCAACTTATTTTTTGTTTAATCATACTCCTCTATTCACCCCAGACACTGTCAGCAAAAGAAAAGAGAGTATATGATCCGGAAATTACACCTTTTTTATATAATTTATTTAACGATCGAAATCAACTGTTAATCACTAACCAACCACAAAGCATAAAAAAATACTATTTAACGAATGAAAAAGCCAGTATATTTGCTTTGCAACACGAAGTAATTCGCAGCCAATACTTAACCACCTGGGCTAGCAAAAGAGGGGTTAAAATCGTAAATGCAATCGGTGCTAATCATATTGAACGCATTGAAAAAATAGGAAAATTAGCTAACGTTTATTTATATCAAACTATAAAGATTTCATATATTTATCCCGATGCTCCGGATAAACCACAGTCCTTTGGAATCGGAACACGCCATCGCATGAAATTAAAAAAAGTACAAGATGAATGGTTTGTATCCCGGGAATCTTATATCGATCCTATCGAAGAAGATTTTAGTTTTATTCCATCCACTATTGAAAACTTGCCAGAACATATTCCCTCCTATCATCCCGAGGATTACAGAAAAACATACTCTGGAAAAGGACGATATAAACGGGAAAAAGCCGTAATCTATGCTATTAAATATGCGGGTGCAGCATGGGGGGCAGGAAACAAGCATCGTTATAACGCAAAATATCAAGACTTTACCTATATGGGCGGAGACTGCACAAACTTTGCTTCACAAGTGTTAGGTGATTCCCAGGAAGGCGGGGGATTGCCTATGAATAATGAGTGGTTTTATCAGGGAAGTAGCAGTACAGCCTGGGTTCAAACTGATTCTTTTAAACATCATCTTTTAACAAAAGGATATGGGCACTTAATTGCAAAAGGATCCTACTCAGAAGTGCAACAACCCACCAGGAATCATCCTAATGGGGCATTGGCCAGATTATATCCTGGGGATTTAATTGGATATGAGGTAAAAGGAAATATCGATCACTTCTCCATTGTTGTTGGCAGGGATGACCGCGGATATGTATTAGTCAATTCTCATACAGGGGATCGAAATCATGTCCCATGGGATCTTGGTTGGGATAGCAAGACAAAATTTATACTTATCCATATTAATGATTAACCCCCCATTTTTCATTGGGGGGTTATTTTTTCCGCTCGCTCTGGTTCAATATGAATTTGGGCGTATTTTACCCGGTGTTCTTTAGCTAAAATTCTCTCAATTTTTTCTGTAATTTTATGGCTTTCAACTACATTTAAATTAGGATTCACTTCAATAATAACATCTAGAAAAATATGATTCCCATGTTTCCTGACTTTTAAATCGGTAACCTGTTTCACCCCTGATACTATGCCGATGCTGGTTTTAATATGATTGATTTTTTCTTCATCATCAAATCCATCAGTGAGATTAAGGGCAGCTTCAGAAAAAATATCCCAGGCTGTCTTAATGATCATAATCCCAACTACAAAAGCAGCCAATGGGTCCAACCATGGCAATTGGAATTGGGAACCTAATATACCTACAAAAGCGCCAATGCTTACAAAAGCATCAGATAAATTATCCTTGGCTGCTGCCATTAATGCTTGATTTTTTATCTTTTTTGCAAGCCTAAAATTATAACGGTAAACCAAATACATAATTGCTGCACAGCCTAATGCAACCCATCCTGCTAATAATTCAGGGGCCTGTTTATCTGGTTCAAAAAAGGTAAGGAAAGCTCCTTTCAACACTTCTAACCCAATGACCGCCATCACAAATGAGGCAAATAAGGCCGCTATGGTTTCGGATCGAAAATGCCCATAAGGATGTTCCTTATCAGGAGGTTTCTGAGAAAATTTTAAGCCAATAAGAACAGCAATAGATGCAATAATGTCTGTTGTGTTGTTTAATCCATCAGCAGTTAATGCTTCAGAAAAAAATAAATATCCTATAATTAATTTAACAGCAGAGAGAAAAATATAAGCTACAATGCTGACCCAGGCCCCTTTTTCTCCCTGTTTAATATCCGTGTATTGTTCCATCTACAAACCTCCAATTTTTATAGCAGATATTATAGTATCACTCAAAATCCAATTAAGTCTATAGCAACATTTTTGCCCATGTGCAACTTTTACCAAATTGCATTTCTCATTGTAGCATACGACTAAAACCTTGGTGGGACAGTGGAGGGGTTTTTTTGGATATCATCTTCAAAAAAAACCTAATGTCATCTATAAAACACCCCAAAAAAACTGGCTGAAAAATGCACTTTTCCAGCCAGTTTAGAAACAATCGCCTATTTATTTCAATCGAGGTTTTTCAATATCTCGTGGTAACGTTTTGTCCCCAGATCGCTCGGTTCTCCCTTTTTACAGAAGGCAAGCCCTGTTAATTTACGATTTAGCCGCTCCACTATAATCTTGCCGTCAACAAGTTTTGATTCCAGAACTCCAAGGGCATCCAAAAACCGCTTATCTTTCTTTGCGCTATCATAGAAAGAAAGAACGTAGACATAAGCAAAAAGATTGTAATTGACAAAAGGATATTCAACCTGCATAAACAGAGTACCGATTCCATAATGACATGGTCCAAGCGGTTTGCGTATCGTCCAATGCTTAAGCAGAAATTCCACGGCATTATCAAGAGTTTGTTCTTTATTAAGCCTACTTGTAAATCGGAAAGCGTTCAAAGCTGTCAGCGTCGGACCGGGATTTGAAAACTCTGTTTCCGGGCCTCTTCCGAAGCTGAACTTGTTGCAACGCCAGCCACCATCACTATGCTGTATTTCCAAAAGGTAATCAAAGGTCTTCTGGAGCCTAAAGTCAGAAGCGTATCCTAAATGACAAAGAAGATTAGCGGCGTTAATAGTATGACAAGGATATACTGCACCCTGAGGGGACAGCTTAAATCGCCCGTCTTTGCGCCAAGAGCTTAAAAACAGATCAGCAATCTCCTTTAATAAAGGTTCGGAAGGCTCCATACCTAATTCCATCAGCAAATAGGCACAATTAAGGGTGGAAAACGGGCTTCCCTTACAAAGGCGTTTATCGGGAGTTGTCCAATAATCTGCGCCGTTGTCATAACGCTTTGCCAATATTGCATCAACATCAGCCTGATACTTTTTCATCACTGCCATTGTTACCACCTTCTAACCCATAAAATAGACTCAGTAGCAATATTCAGACCCTTAGCAAGCCACGGAAACCCCTGGCAGCATAGTAGGATTCTGCTCCATTGTGGTACATAAAGACGGTGTCGTAGCGACGATCACAAAAGATGGCGCCACCTAGTTTTCTAATATTAGGGGGTGTTTTCACCCAGCTCGATGTTTTAGTATCGAAATTTCCAAATTTCTGCAGCTCCCGATATTGTTCTTCTGTTAAAATCTCAATACCCATGTCAGCAGCCATATCAATAGCGTTGTTTTGTGGTTTGTGTTGTTTCCTTAACTCCAGTGCTTCACGGTCGTAACAAACACTTCTGCGACCTTTGGGGCTTTCAGCTGAACAATCAAAAAAAATGAATTCGCCCGCCTGCTTATCATGAACAATAACATCCGGTTCACCGCTAGTTCTTTCCATTTCATTAAGCGACCACAATTTTTCTTCATGAGTTTCTAGCTTTGCTTGTATTATAGACCATTCAAGTTCTTTATGGCGATTCATGTTTTTCTCAAAACGGACTTTCAATATTCCGAGTATTTCTTCGCGTTGTTCTGGTGACAACTTCCTTTTTTCATTATTCATACTAAACCTCCTCGTATAACATGTTTAGAACTACTTTTTAACTATATCCACAAAAATCATTATTGATTGCAAGATGATACTGAAACGCGGAATTATTATTATTTGTAAAAGTACGACCCCCTAAACCAAGGGGATATAAACTAAAAAAGCTATTGACTGAAAATCAATTTACACCTACAATTTTATTAACCAGAGTAAATATTTTTACTATGGTTAATATTTTTACTATGGTTAATATTTTTACTATGGTTAATATTTTTACTAAAGTAAATATTTGTGGATTGGAGATGAGGTTGCCCCATGGTTAATACAATTGATAAAAAATTGAAGAAAATAACCTGGAAGCACTGGCTTCTATTTTTATTGCTATCCCAGGCTATTTATATCATCATGCAAATGCAAACCATTCCCCGCATCCAACAGGAAACAGGAGGGCTGAAGATATTTGATATGCAGCCTTTGGGCTATTCATATGACTATGCACATAGATTTCTGTCCCAGCTTTCGGAAAAGGGTTACGAATTGTATAAGTTCGTTCAGTTACCCCTTGACATTTTATTCCCCATTTTAAATTGCCTTACGGGAATTTGCACTTTCGTTTTGTTAATTCGTGTTTACCATAAGGTCAAGGGTAAAACAGTGCAAGAAAAGCATTCTTTACCTGTCAAAATCGTTTTGTCTTTACCTTTGGCTGCCATGCTATCTGATTACCTGGAGAATATTATGATTTTAGTCATGCTATCCTATAAAGCAGTAGTTCCCAAAGGATTCGTATCAGTGAGCAATATTTTTACCGTTATCAAAAGTATGTCAACTACAGCGTTTTATACCATATGCTTAATTATTTGTATTCTAATAGGTATAAGATGGATTAATAACAAAATCAGGAGGGACAAATCCCATTGGAAAGCTTTAGTCTAAGAGAGAAAAAAAAAGCACTGCTAAAAACTGCCATCTTAGAAGAAATGCTTCGTCTACTACGAACAAAGGAGCTTAATGAGATACCCCTTGAAGAGCTGTGTCTTAACATTAATACCACCAAAGTAACATTTTTTAAGTACTTTAGCTACAAAGAACAGGTTCTAGATTACTTTGTCAATAAGTGGCTCTATGACAGAAGTTTTGAAATCCACTGCCAAAAGTTTCAAGGTGAAGAAGGGTTATATCAGATATTTTGCTCCATAAGTAAAGATTCTGCTTTAGGTAAAAAAATCATGATATCTCTCATTAATTATTATAGCAAGCTTACAGAAAAGCCCGCCGTTATTGAAGTCTCACCCTATGAATATTATTTGTTCAATGAAGAGGCTTTTCAGCAACAGGTTAAGCCTTTGGATTTATGCCAGGTTTTTAGCTACTATCTTTCCGGGATTAAATCCATCAAGCCCGCTAAATATAATGAAGTTGTCTGCCAGCTAATAGCCTTAATGTATGGTGTGCCAATCCAAACTCATATTATGGAACTGGAAGATATGTATCCTTTTTATGAAATGGGGGTTAAAAGCATTATAGGAGGGTTTATATGCAAGGAAATGAACAAGTAAGAGATTATCTTGATAACATGGTTAAAGCAGGAAAAACGCCAGGACTTTAATATATTGCAGTAAATCAAGATCAAATCGGCATAAAAAGACCACATCTAAATAAAATTTTAGAACGTGGTCTTTTTTGCGACTTTTTATCGATTCCTCTATTTCAGTAACAGTATTCTTATAAGGAAGGGCAGGCAAGGCCTATGAAGGCGTCTAAACGGTAAGACTTTATAACCCCTACCGAACTTGTAAAATGGCCAAATTAAAGATGCCAAAGTCAGCCTCACAACGCATTGGTTCTAGTGAGGCGGGCGAAAGTGGCCCGGCATTTGACCGGATTGCATTTGATCAATCAACCAGCTTGCACCAAGGTATAAACAAACAAGTACGATTACTACACAAATAATCACTATTATAGCTTTTTTGGTCTTCATAGCCTTTTCCTCCTCCTTATAAGTATGCGAGGGCTTCACGAACAGTCAACTTGGATGCCCGATATGCGGGTGCCAAGGTAGCCAACGCTGCACCAAGTATAACTACGATAATCCAAATGACAACTCCCAGTACCGAGATCTGGAAAGGCATCTTCGTGGGCATAGGCATTATATTGCCCATTACTGCCGTGAGAAGAGGAGCAGGAATGGCCGCTATCACGCAACTTACCACAGCTATAAAGATGCCTTCAAGAACGATGATACGGCGCACAGTGGAGGCGGGCGCCCCAATTGCACTCATTACGCCGAACTCACGGGTTCGCTCAAGCACGTTGGCGCTCATTGTTGAGGACAGGCCGGCAAACCCAACTACCCCTATAGCAATGGAGAGTCCCAGAAAGACCAGGATGAGGGGGAGCATGTGACCGGCATCGGAAGCTGCGGAACGGCTGACAGACTCGGAAGATTGCACCACGATTCCAGCATCTGTGAGGGTACTGTCGACCGCTTGAGCCACGGCTGTTCGGGTCGTCTCATCATGTTTATCTGTCACGATGCGAAGCAGATTGGGTTGGCTCACACCGTTAACTATCTTAAAACCTTTTTCGGTTATGAAGATGCCTTTGCCAGAGCCGGCGATGCCAACAACCTGCCAACTGGTGGGACGTCCGTCGATTGCCAGCTGAATTGTGTCTCCGTTACGGACGCCTGGGAGGTCTTTTGTAAGCATATCCTGACTTACTACAACAGTACCTGTTTCGCCGGAACGCAGCCAGCGGCCTTCCAGGAGAGGTGGCGGAGCTATGAGTGAGCTGTCCGGGGGGACGACGGTTATTGCAATACTGCCATGTCCCTGGTCAGGATAGGTACTGGTAACGTTGAACTGTTGTCCGGACGGAATGAAGCTTGTTTTTACATTGCTCAATCCCTCCACATGGGTCACGTTGGGTATTTTTTTCACTAAGTTTGCCAATGTGCCTGCCGGAACCTGATCGATAACAGCAAGCCGCACCTCGACGTCCCAATTGCGCGACTCCTTGTTTTGCTCTAGATATTCCTGGAAGCCGGCCATGGTGGACATCCCTGAGACAAACACGGCACCAGCACTGGCTAGAAGCCCGACGGATAGCAGAAACCGGGGACGTCGCCGGAAAATGTTACGGAATGCCATAAGTACCGTTCGATTAAGTCCCCGCAACCAGCCAAATCCGGCATCAAAGCGTGTCGGGATGTCCTTGCGTCGTTCGACGCCGTGATAATCGAGTGCCTCTCGGACTGTAATGCGGCTAATCTTTACCAACGATGCCAGAGAGAATAAAAGCGGCGTGCCGACACCAACAGCGATAACCACCATATACATCCACAATGGAGCTGTAAAGCTCTCGACATCTATGCCCAACATCGTAAGAACAACAGGAGCAAAAGCGCGGCTAATGAGGATACCAGGAATAATAGCAAGGGCGGTAGATGTGACAGCTATCACCAACGTCATCAACAGGTACATTTGCATCACCCGGATGGACCCCGCACCGATGGCCTTCATAATCCCAATCTGAGGAGTTTGCTGAGTAAACAGTCCATTGAGCATGGTAGCGACAAGTATCGCACTGAGCAGCATGCCGGCTATGCCAAAGGCAAGCAGCCCAAGCAGAACCGAGTCTGTTTGCGCTTGGTGTGGATGAGCATAGGGCGTTGGGACTTGAATCTCGTGGACATCTACACCATAGGTTTGCTGCAGCCAATCGGCAAGATTACGCGCGGCTGATACAATAACATCCCGGTTACGGCTCGGTATGGTCAGGCCCGGCTGGTCGGCGACCTGAATCTTGAGTGCATCCAGAGCTACGGGCACTCCCAGGACAGGCAACGATGCTGTAGTAATAAAACCGTGTGCCTTCTGTTCCTGTTCTGAAGGTGCCAGACCGGGATAGTATACTACCCCGCTGATACGAAGTGAAGTAGGTGTACCGTTTGGTGCACGAACAACCACATCATCTCCAACCTTCAGTTTCAGCAGCTCAAGCGAGGTGCGATCAAGCAAGATCTCTCCTGCGGCTGCAGGCCAACTCCCCTGCTCGACCTTGAAGGATTCTATCCTCATCGGGTCATCGGGTGCAGAGACGAAGATCTGGAGTGTGTTCGCCGCCCACCCGCCGCCTTTTTTCTGTACCTGAAGTGTAAACTGGGTACGTGCGGCAGTATCAATGACACCTGGTCGCTTACGGGCTTCTGCTGCAATGGCCGCCATGTCTTCAACACTCCGCTCAGGTTCAAAGAGAATCGTTGCCGACGCCGGATTAGTACCCAGGTAGGCACTCGAGATATCCCGGCTGGCAATGCCCCATGTATATAACACCCCACTGAACATAACCATCGTAATGCTCAAAGCAAGAACCATCAACACGATTCGTCCCCAGGTCCCTCGCATATCCCTGAGCAGCTTGACGAACAACAGCCGTGTCATGATCTCACCTCCGTTGACTCCAACTGCTCCGTTCCTGTCTGGTTCCCATTGGCGATGCGGCCGTCCATCAACACCACCTGACGCTTGATGGAACGCATGACATCTTGCTCATGGGTCACCACCAGGATGGTGCGCCCCTCAGCGTTCAAGTCGGCGAACAACTCCATAACCGCCTCGCTGGTCACCGAATCGAGGTTGCCGGTCGGCTCGTCTGCCAGCAGGATTGGTGGATCATTGGCCAGCGCCCGGGCAATGGCTGCTCGTTGTTGTTCTCCACCTGACAGAGTTGTAGGCAACTTGTTGGCCTTATCCTTGATACCGACCCTATCCAAAAGCTCCAGCGCTTTGGATTGGCGTTTAGTTGCCGGAACGATCTTTGCGAAGTCCATCGGCAGCATTACGTTCTCGACTACCGTCAAGGTTGGAAGCAACTGAAAGAACTGGAAAACCAGACCGATTGTCCGACCTCTCCACTCCGCAATCTGTGACTCCGACAGCGAATGCAGCTGCGTACCGGCAACTGTAACCACTCCGCTGGTAGGCCGGTCGATGCCCGCCAGGAGGTTCATCAGCGTTGTCTTACCGCTGCCAGATTTACCGACCACAGCGACAAACTCGCCCTCCCGGATCTGCAGGCTGATGCCTTGAAGTGCGGTGAAAGGCTGGGATGTAGACTCGTAGGTCTTGACGACTTGCTGCAGGTCGATTAAGGCTTCTATGTCTGTAAACTTTCCAGATTTTTTCATTAATTCTTCTCCCTTCTGAGATTTAATCGTTCTTCATCTGTTCTAAACAAATGATGCAGGGTAGAGATAAAACGCTGATAAAAAGAAAATAAATATTTGTAAAACAAATATAAAAAATTATGAAGTAATGAATAATAAGCTCAAATATAAAAAAAAGAGGCTGCCCTAAAACCTTTTGGGTCAGCCCCTTTTCCCTTTGATATTCATTTAATTATCTGTTTAACAGCACCAATTTTTTATACTGCAAGCGGAAGGGTAAACCGGATTCCCAAGCCCCCATAATCTGAATGAAACGCGCAAATTTCACCGCCGTGATGTTCAATAATGGATTTACAGCTTGCCAAGCCAAGTCCTGTACCACCGTTTTTACTTTGCCTTGACTTATCAATAGTAAAAAATTTTAGAAACAAGGAAGGCAATTCATTATCCGGCACTCCTATGCCATTGTCCTCCACCTGAAAACATGCATAGTGCCCCTGAATATAGCCGCTCATATAAACTTTCAAATCTTTCCTTTCACCGTATCTAACGGCATTGCTGAAAAGATTCCCGAAAACACGGCGTATCATGTGTTCGTTAATCATTATGCGTTGGTTTGCGCTGAAGGAATGTTTCCAGTTCAGTTCATAATCAAGCCCGGATAATTCGATTTCATACTCCCCAGCAATGTTTTCAAAAAGTTTCAATACCTCTACTGGTTTCGTTTCTATCATTTCCAATTCAAGCGCACCCTTGGTAAACGCAGAAAAACTGTTGATCAGTTCTGCGATATGCTTTGATTTCTTTAGAATAAGCTCATAATATTCCTGCTTTTCTCTTTCGGAAAGATTTTTCTGCATCGCCAGCAGTTCCACAAATCCATTTATAGTAGTCAATGGAGTTTTCAAATCGTGAGCTATGGCGGCAATCATATCAATCTGCTCCTTGTGCGCCTGATGAAGCCTTTCCTCCATCTCATTAAAATGAGTGTACAGTTCTCCAATTTCATCCTTCCTTTTTGAGTATAAGGAGGTAATCGTACGCCCTATGTTTACGCTTTTAAGCCTTATATTAAGTACCTGAATCGGTTTTGTTATATTAAAATGAAAATACGTTGTTAAAATAGCAAATATAAGGCCTGCTACAATAAGCACAAAAAGAAGCACTTGCACATGTTCCGAACTTGATATTTTTCTTATCGATGAAGGCTTTTCATGTACTCCAAGGATATTTAGATATAAAGCGCCGGAAACGACAATCAATAGAAACATCAGCAAAAACAGTAAAGGAAGCTTGATTTTCAGCTTCATATTCATTCGCTCCCTTCAACATATTTATAGCCGACCCCCCAAATGGTTTTAATAAAATCATACTGAGCGCCCAGTTTTTTCCGGATATTTTTGATATGGACCGTAACAGTGTTCAGATCTCCATATTCGTCCCCCCACACATTTTCGTAAATCTGCTCACGGGTTAAGACGTTATTAGGATGTTGCATGAGAAAAGATAAGATCTGAAATTCCTTGGTAGACAGATCAATCCTTTGCTTATTTAAAAAGGCTTCAAAAGTCTTCTCATTTAACACCAATGGTGAAACAATAGTCAGAGTAGTTGTCTCAGTTTCCTGGTTATATCCGCTCCATTCTTTATACAAGCGGTCAACCTTTCGGAAATGAGCTTTAATCCGGGAGGTAAGTTCCTGAATACTGAAGGGTTTGGTCATATAATCGTCTGCGCCTATTTCCAGCCCGATAATCTTATCAATTTCTTTGTCGCGCGCACTTAAAAACAAGATGGGAATATTATATGTGTTTCGGATGTTCCTGCAGACTTCCAGTCCGTCCATTTCCGGCATCATGATATCGAGCACTACAAAATCGATGTCATTTTGTTCAAGTATAGCCAGAGCCTCTTTCCCTGAATAGGCCGGTATAACTGCAAATTGTTCGTATTTTAAACTTTGCGTGATTAGCTTGACAATATCTTGGTCATCATCAACAACTAAAACTGTCTTCTCCATTTCTTACCTCTTAACTGCTTTTCCTATAGTTATACCAAATTAATCTGAAATAAATATAAATCAAATATAAAAAATTATAAAAATTTTAATATGTTGACTTTCTATATATCTTCAGGCGCTATGGAAGGGAGTGCACTTTCTAATCATTAACTTTAAAGCAAAGTTTACCTACATAATGATCCTTGAGAGTCATATGTGCTTTATAAGCATCTTTCAATAAGAACACTTCATTTATATGAACTTTTAATTTACCTGAACTGATCCAATTATTTAATCTTTGTATAATCTCCGGTTCGGGTTCGCCATTATAGCCAGTTAAACTAATATCTGGTCTTGTATCTGGAATAGGATATATTCCATTTGGATATGCTATACGTCCACCGGCACAAACCCACTGAACTAAAGAGTTTGCAAGTTCACCTCCAGCAGTAAACAGCGCAGTATCAAAACCCGCTGGTGCAAATTCCCTTGCAGCTGACAGCACATCGTCTTTGCGTCCGTCCACTACAGCCCCAACACCGAGCTTTCTTAGCATAGCCACTCCATCTTCACCTGATACTATCGCAAATACCCTGGCTCCCATATTCAGTGCAAGCTGCACAGCTAAGTGTCCAATTCCTCCACCGGCACCAAAAATCATAATTGATTCATCTTTCTTAAGTTTTAATACATCCTCAAGTCCGCGCAGGGCAGTTAATCCAACTCCAGAGATAACGCTGGCTTCTTTATCTATTATTGAGTTGGGAATGAGAGATACATATTTTGAATCTATAGCAACAAATTCTGCATAAAAACCACCTTTGGGATTAAGAAAACCTGGGGCGTAAACCTTATCTCCTATAGCAAACCGGTCTACATTCTTCCCCTTGGCATAAATAGTACCGGAACCTTCCGAACCTAAAATATACGGAAATTCCGAATGCAATCCCAACATTTCATCATAACCGCCTTCCATCTCAAAAATATCCCACTGTCCAACTCCTGCGTACTCAACTTTAATAAGCACATCATCATCATCAATGCTGGGAACCGGAACATCTCTCATCACCAGTTCATCAGGGCCTCCAAATCTATCAATTACTACAGCCTTCATTTAATCTTCCTCCTCTTGATAATTTATAAATAATAGTATACATTAAAACCATGACAAATATTGTCATGGTTTTAGAAGGAGTGAAAAAATGTCTAAGACAAAATTATTGTTTGATTTGATCATGTATGTTAATACCAAGCGTAATTTTACTGCTGAGGATGTAGCGCATGAATTTCATGTTTCAGTACGAACAGCCCATAGATATCTGATGGAATTAAGTGAGATGGGTGTTCCGCTCTATACTGAACCTGGTCGTTACGGTGGCTATCGTATGCTTGATAATAGAGCACTACCACCTATTATTTTTAACGAAAATGAAGCCTTTGCCATCTTTTTTGCTTTTCAATCCCTTAAGTATTATAAATCGTTGCCCTTTGAAATTGATATGAAATCTGTTTCCAGAAAATTATATGCAAATCTTCCATCTGACACAAGAAACAAAATAGATAATCTTGATTCTGTTTTATCCTTCTGGAACAAAAAAAGAGGCATTCCTTCTCCATTTCTAAGGGAAATCATAGAAGCTGCTTTGGAGAATCATATACTTGATATCGAGTATCAATCAAAACACAAAAACACTAATAGAGAGATATCTCCTATCGGTGTGTATGCCTATGATGGATTCTGGTATATGCCTGCTTTTGACTTAAGCCATGATGAAATCCGAGTTTTTCGCCTGGACCGTATTTTAACATTGAAAAATACACAAAAAAAGTATAACTCCGGTATCAATCTTGATAACTGGCTGGGAAATCTTACAGTACAAGAACCCAATGAGCCTATTCATTTGTACGCAGAATTGACTAGAGAAGGTATACGAAAGTGTAATAGCCAGCCCTGGCTAGAGCCGCATGTTAAAGTTACAGATGAAAATCATGGCCACGTTGATATGAATATTGATAAGAGCGAGGTTGCCTTTGTTTCGATTTTTTTTCTTCAGTTAGGTACTAATGCAAAAGTAATCAAACCGCAGGAAGTCATAGATAATATTTGCGAGCAATTGCAAAATACTATACTGCATTACTCTCCATAAGGATTTCCACCATATAGAGCTCGTTATCTAATCCGTCAACTCAACCCTACCTAATTTTGAATTGTTTTAACACCATAGAAAAAGCCCTCGATATGTTCCCATAAACGTATATCGAGGGTTTAAGTTGAGTAGACTTACTCTCTTGACATCAATACTACGCACTCCACGTGCCCTGTATAAGGGAACATGTCCACTGGCTGAATCCATTTCAATTGATAACCTTTCCTAAGATAAGCAACATCTCTGGCTAAACTGGATGGATTGCATGAAACATACACAAAACGGGAAGGTTTGGTTTTTAATACAGCATCTAATAATGGTTTCCCACAACCTGTTCGAGGTGGATCAACCACCACTACGTCCGGTTTTACCCCTTCCTTCACCCAGCGCGGGAGCCAATCTTCCGCTTTTCCCTCAAAGAAACTGGTATTTTTGATCCCGCTTAATGTTGCATTGTTTTTTGCATCTTCTACCGCCTCTGGAGTCATTTCAACCCCCCAGACTTCACCTGCATTAGGAGCTAACCACAGTGCAATGGTGCCAACTCCGCAATAAGCATCCACAACACGTTCTTTTCCGGTCAGAGCAGCAGCCTCTTTCACCGTATTATATAATTTTATCGTTTGAACAGGATTTAATTGAAAAAAAGAGCGGGGGGAGAGTGTAAATTTTACAGTACCAAGGGATTCATTAATCCGTTCATTCCCCCATAAAGTACGGGTTTTTCCTCCAAAGATTAATGAAGTTTTTTCCCGATTAATATTTTGGCTAATTCCTTTTAAACCAGGAATTTTTGCTTTCAGTGCTGCGATTAATTCTTTTTCCCGGGGAATCTTGTCTGTGCCAGTCACAAGTGTTAATTGCTTCTCTCCTGTCTCAAATCCCACCCTTGCTACAATGGTACGAACCACGCCCGTTTTCCTTTTTTCATCGTAAGGGGAAATCTTTAATTTCCGCAAAACCTGAACAGTCTGGCCTACCATTTCATTGGTATGAGGATGTTGCACGGGACACTCTTTTGTCTCAATTAAACGATGGCTATCTGTAGCATATAACCCTGCAATGATGTCTCCATCCCGTTCACCCACTTGAAGCTGGGCCTTATTCCTGTAACCAGTAGGGTCATCCATTCCCATAATAGGACGAAGGGGAAGATCTTCTAATATTGTATATTTTCCAAAAGCGTCCCGGATAATCTCTTCTTTCGCAAGGAGTTGTTGATCATAAGCTAAATGTTGTAGTTGGCAACCCCCACACATGCCATACACCGAACAGAACCCTTCTTGGCGATGGGGGGATTTCTTTTTAATTTTTTTAATTTTCCCTTCTGCAAACCCTCGCTCCACTTTCGAAATTACTACTTCTATAACTTCATCAGGTATAGCACCTGGAACAAACACAACCTTTTTCTTGTAGTAACCAATTCCTTCTCCATTAATGCCGATTCTTTTGATGGTTAGAAGAATCTCTTGCCCTTCTTGCAATTCAACGCCTTGTCCAGATTTCTTATGTACTTTTTTCACGAATTACCATCCTTCTATAGAAAATGTTATAACTTACTACACTACAACAAGAGAACATTTTGTTACAATAATAATAATTATGTTTCAACGGAGGAACCTTTTCTATGTCCAAATCTACAGACCTTGCTTCTCTTGAGATATTGGCTTTGATCCATCACACAAATTCCATGGAAGACGCGTTTCCACGTCTTATAAAAATATTAAATCGCATCCATCATTTTCAATGGGTGGGAATCTACATAAATGAAGGCGAAGTTCCAGTATTAATGGCATCAACAGATGAAGATATGCCTTTATCTATTTCACGTCAGCCTATTATGCAGATTCCTATTACCAATAACGATGAAGAAAAAATAGGGAATATCACAATCATGAGTAAACTTTCCTATCCCTTTGACCCATTAGATTACACCTCCCTTCTTAAAATCGGAGAGGAAATCGGGAAAAATATTGTATAATGGGTAAAGAAAAAGAGGTGAATGGAATGACAACCTATCAAAAAACATCCTTAACTCTCGCTATTTTATCTGCTTTTTCATTTGCTGGAGTGGGTTTTGCCGTGGCTGAACGCAATGGGATGGTTGCCCTTATTTTCATAATCCTTGGGATTATATTCGTGGGAACAGGATTTATCCTGAAAAGAAGAGCTCGCAAAAATGGCACGCTATAACATTTAGCGTGTTCTTTTCGTTATGCCAATAAACTAATTTTTTATGAACAGAACAGCCCTTCTATTGATATACTTTTAAAAGAATAGTCTAAGGGGGTAAAATAGATTGGCTCACCACCATTCCCATACACATGTTCATCACAACCATTCCCACAGGGATCATAATAATCGAAAAGCCCTCCTGGTTTCTTTTTTGCTCATCACAGGATTTATGATTGTTGAATTTGTTGGCGGATTTTTAACAGGAAGTTTGGCCCTTGTGTCTGATGCAGGCCATATGTTAAGTGATGCCGCGTCCCTTTTCTTAAGTTTTATGGCGATCTGGATTGCAAAAAAACCAGCAACAACAACCAAAACCTATGGTTACAAACGAATTGAAATTCTCGTTGCCCTTTTAAATGGGGTTACCCTAATAGGTATTTCCTTATACATCTTTATTGAGGCATATCACCGCTTTTTTAATCCTGTTTCCATATCCAGCTTCGGCATGCTCCTGGTTTCGATTTTAGGATTGCTAATTAATATTTTGGTGGCATTTCTTTTAACCCGTGGTAACACCCATGATAATTTAAACATACGCAGTGCCCTTTATCATGTGTTTAGTGATATTTTAGGATCCTTAAGTGCCATCGCTGCTGCAATTCTTATTTACTTTTTTGGTTGGTATGCAGCGGACTCCATCGCAAGTGTTCTTGTTGCACTAATTGTCCTCTATTCAGGTTGGAATATTATTCGAGAATCCATCCATATTCTGATGGAAGGGGTACCTGAACATCTTAATATACAAGAAATTAAAGCTTCCATCCTCTGCTTAAATGAGGTATGTGATGTCCATGACCTTCATGTTTGGACTGTGACTTCCGGATTTCCTGCCCTCAGTTGCCATGTTGTCATTCAGGAAGGTGTCCATACCCAGCGTATATTAGATAAAATAAACCACATGATTCATGAAAAGTATGACATAGAACATACAACAATCCAATTAGAATCAGGGCATTGCCACAATCATCAATTATGCACACCAAAATAAAGGGTGGATCCCAATGATCCACCCTTTTGTACGATTTAAAACATAAGTGAAACAACTTCTTCTACTGTCACGTTACCAAAGTATTGCTCCAGGGGTACATCCTGCAAAAGGTTCTTCACTTCTTCTTCATCGTATCGTAAGCCAACTAATTTTCCTTCTAATTCCTGCACATCTAAAGAACCAAAAAAGTCCCCGTATATTTTACATTCTGTAATATATCCCTTTTCCACACACAGGCCCATTTCAATTTCTCCGCAGGTAAATCGCTCAGATTTTTTTACCGTAAAATTAGGGGAACTTCCATAATTCCATTCCCATTTGTTATACCTTTCTTCCATTAATTGTTGAATGCTAGCAAGATCTTGTTCTGTCAGATAATATTCTTGTAATGGTTCCCCTGCTTCTTCAAATAAATAAGTTAAGAGAAGCTGTTTGAATACATCAATAGAACAATATTGATTTAAATATGGGCTAATATTGGTGACCCGACTGCGAACAGATTTAATCCCTTTAGAAGCAAATTTATTTTCTTTTACCTGTAATACATTTTGTACCTGAGAAAGATCGACATTAAAAAGAATGGTCCCATGGTGCAAAATACGGTCTTTGTAAAAATACTGGGCATTTCCTGAAAACTTTTGTCCTTCTATAGCAATATCATTTCTGCTATTAAATTCCGCAGGAACGCCTAATCGTTTTAAAGCCCGAATGACCGGTTCAGTAAAACGACGGAAATTAATGCCCTTTTCATCATTTTTAACAATGTATGTAAAATTCAAGTTGCCAAGATCATGATAAACCGCTCCACCACCTGACAAGCGCCGAACCACATGGATGCCATGTTCTTTAATAAACTCACTGTTGATTTGTTCAACTGTGTTTTGGTTTCGTCCAATAATAACAGAAGGTTCATTTTGCCAGAGTAATATATAGCTTTCTTCCGGATTCAAAAATTTTAATACATACTCTTCTAGAGCTAAATTATAGTGTGGATTTGTTGTTTCGTTATGAATGTATTTCATAGATCCTCCAACCATTAATCTCCATCAAATAAGTCGCCAATGCCACCTAGAATACTTCCTTCTTCCCGGCGTGCTCCCCCTTTAGGAGCTGCGGCAAAAATACGGTCTGCTAAACGGCTAAAGGGCAAGGATTGAATCCAAACCTTCCCTGGTCCAGTTAAAGAAGCAAGGAAAAGGCCTTCACCACCAAAAAATGCCGTTTTAATTCCTCCAACAAATTGGATTTCATACCTGACATCCTTGGTCATAGCCACCAAACAACCAGTATCTATACGTAACGTTTCTCCGGCCTGTAATTCTTTTTCAATAATTATCCCACTGCCGTGGATAAAAGCCAGGCCATCTCCTTCTAATTTTTGCATAATAAATCCTTCACCGCCAAAGAACCCAACACCAAGTTTCCGTTTAAAATCAATACCAACTGAAACCCCTTGGGCTGCACATAAGAAACTATCCTTCTGGCAAATAATTTTATTGCCTAAATCGCTTAAATCCATGGGGACAATTTTACCAGGATAAGGGGCTGCAAAGGAAACATGTTGTTTCCCAGTACCCATATTTGAAAAAATGGTCATGAAGAGGCTTTCTCCAGTTAACAATCGTTTCCCCGCTCCGAATAATTTTTTCATTAATCCTCCGCCGTTACTCTCAGAGCCATCACCAAAAATGGTCTGCATTTGAATTCCATTTTCCATCATCATCATGGCTCCTGCTTCGGCAATAACACTCTCTTGTGGGTCTAATTCAATTTCTACAAACTGCATATCATCCCCATAGATTTGAAAATCAATTTCATGAGCGTTTCGGATTGTCAACTAAAATCCCCCCAATATTTTCATACTAAATTTATCTTACGTTACTATCACCCATCTTATCATAAAAATAAATCCTTTTCTCCAAACCAATCATCGGTACTTCATCTAATATAAATTGTTTAAAGGATTCAAAACCTTGCTTTATCCAGAAAAAGAGTCCTACATCATTTCCTTCGTGAACACCCAATCGAATCATAGATTCCCCTTTCTCTTTTGCCATTCTTTCAAACTTTTCAAAAGCAAGGGTCCCAAATCCTTGACGTCCATAGGCATTATGAATAAGAAGCAATCCTATCCATGGATATCCATCTGAAGGGGATTTCCATTGATAATCAATCATCCCAATACATTGGTTCTCTTTTTTTATGAAAGCTAAATTAGTATTCATACGTTTACTTTTTAGTAAATATTTTAAAATATCGATTTGATTTAAGGCTTTTTTTCTTTTCAACAACCAGAGAAATTCAGGTTGTGAATTCATAATGTCTTGCAAAACCTCCCATTGATCAGAGGGAACAGGTACAAAGTCCAGCACGGCATAACCCTCCCTTCCATTGTTACCTCTATTATATCATCTTGGCATTCTTAGGCATTATTTGTTATTCCGACTTGACAGATATGTATTATGTACATTAAAATCCAATTAAAATACAAGGAATTATTATTCAAGAGGGGGATAAAAGGTGAAGAGATCCATTGGCTTTTTATTATTTATTTCAATAACAATCCTTTCACTATTAACAGGATGCACCGCTACAGTAAATGAAACACCGGGGAAAAAAGTAGAATTACTCAATGTTTCTTATGATCCAACCCGGGAACTTTATCAAGATATTAATCAAGCTTTTAGTGCAGAATGGAAGAAAAAAACAGGGGAGAATCTTACCATCAAACAATCCCACGGAGGTTCCGGCAAACAAGCCCGTTCCGTCATTGATGGGCTTGAGGCAGATGTAGTTACCTTAGCACTGGGTTATGATATTTTAGCCATTCAACAAAAAGGACTTATAAATGAAAACTGGGAGAAAAAATTTGCCTATAACAGCTCCCCTTATACCTCTACCATCGTTTTCCTAGTAAGGAAGGGAAATCCTAAAAAGATAAAAGACTGGTCTGACCTTGTAAAGCCAGGGATTAACGTAATTACCCCGAATCCCAAAACATCAGGGGGGGCCCGTTTAAACTATCTGGCAGCCTGGGGATACGCCCTAAAAAACAATAACAATGATGAAAAGAAAGCATTTGATTTTGTAAAAGCACTGTATAAAAATGTCTCTGTACTTGATTCCGGGGCACGGGGTTCTACCACTACCTTTACAGAACGAGGGATTGGAGATGTACTGTTATCCTGGGAAAATGATGCCCTCCTTGCTGTGAACGAATTAGGCAAAGACAAATACGAGATTGTATACCCTAGTTACAGCATTTTAGCCGAACCGCCTGTTGCTCTTGTTGACAAAAATGTTGATAAACACGGAACCCGTGAAGTAGCCACTGCTTATTTAGAGTTTCTCTATTCCCCAGCAGGGCAAGAAATTGGCGCGAAAAACTATTACCGTCCCCAATTGAAAGAAGTTGCAGACAAATATTCTGCTCAATTTCCTAAATTAAATTTATTCACCGTGCAAGAACTGTTTAAAAGCTGGGAAAACGCCCAAAAAATTCACTTTTCCGATGGAGGAAACTTTGACAAGATGACTGGTTCAAAGTAAGGAGGATTTTGATACATCATGAAAATTGAACGTAGGCAAAAAGGATTTGGGCTTACCATGGGTTTCTCTATTCTCTATCTGTCTTTAATTGTCTTGATTCCTTTATCGACCATCTTTTTAAAGACAGCGACATTAACATGGACAGAATTCTGGGGGACGTTAACCTCCCCCAGAGTTTTTCATGCTATTTTACTTAGTTTTACTACTTCTCTAATTGCTGCAGTTATCAATACCATTTTTGGTTTTATTACGGCCTGGGTACTTGTTCGCTATCGATTTTTTGGCAAAAGGATTTTAGATGCCTTTATTGATTTGCCTTTTGCATTACCTACAGCTGTTGCAGGAATTTCCTTAACTGCCATTTATGCTGAAAATGGGATCATCGGAAAATTAGTAGAGCCTCTTGGTTTAAAAATAGCCTTTGCCTCTCCCGGGATTATTATTGCCCTGACGTTTATTGGACTGCCTTTTGTAGTGCGCAGTGTGCAACCCGTGTTGCAAGAATTGGATGGCCGTCTGGAAGAAGCTGCTTCAACTCTGGGGGCTACACCCTGGAAAACCTTTTCCCGGGTGATTTTTCCTCGCTTGCTCCCAGCACTTGTTACAGGTTTTGCCCTGGCCTTCTCTAGAGGATTAGGAGAGTATGGTTCTGTGGTTTTCATTTCTGGAAATATTCCTATGAAAACAGAAATTGCCCCTTTCCTCATCATGTCCAAACTAGAGCAATTTGACTATGCAGGAGCTACTTCCATTGCTTTACTAATGCTATTGCTTTCATTCTTTTCTCTTTTGCTTATTAATCTTTTCCAATGGCGGCTTAGCCGTCGCCTGGTACAGTAGGTGAATACGATGAAAAAATCCATAATAATTCGCAGCCTTCTTATTGCCATAACCATTTTATTTCTTGCGTTATTTCTCATCCTCCCTCTTCTTACGGTCTTTTATGAAGCTTTTAAAAGAGGAACAGATGTTTATTATGCAGCCATTACAGATCCGGAGACTTTTTCTGCAATTCGTCTAACCTTGCTTACAACAGCCATTGTTTTGCCCCTTAATCTAGTTTTTGGCCTTTGTGCTGCCTGGGCCATTACAAGATACCGTTTCCCGGGGAAAAACATTTTCATGACCCTCATTGATTTGCCTTTTGCCGTCTCTCCAGTCATTTCCGGCTTAATCTTCATTCTCCTTCTTGGATCTGGCGGATTATTAGATCCCCTTTTACAAAAATGGGATTTGCAAATTATATATGCTCTCCCTGGAATCGTGCTAGCTACCCTATTTGTTACCTTCCCTTATATTCCACGGGAACTTATTCCGGCCTTGCAACAAAGTGGAGAGGAAGAAGAACTAGCTGCACAAACATTGGGGGCAAGGAGTTGGCAAATTTTCTTTCGTATTACCATCCCAAAAATTAAATGGGCCCTTCTCTATGCCTTAATTCTTTGTAATGCGAGAGCCATTGGAGAGTTTGGTGCCGTTTCCGTTGTCTCAGGCCACATCCGGGGGGAAACCAATACAATGCCCCTTCATATCGAGATTCTATATAACGAGTATCAATTTTCTGCTGCTTTCGCAGTGTCATCACTATTAACCATATTAGCAATTCTTACTTTAGTGATTAAAAGTCTCATTGAAAAAATCAACCTGGGGGAACGGATCCATGGGAATTGAAATTCAACAACTTTCAAAAACCTTTAATACACAACGAGCACTCTATCCACTTGATTTGATTATTCCAGACGGAGAACTTACTGTTCTATTAGGACCATCTGGTTCTGGAAAAACAACGCTTTTGCGTGCTATCGGAGGCCTTGAACTGCCTGAGAGCGGTACAATCCTGATAAACGGAGTAGATGTTACCTATTTATCGCCTGGGGAGAGAGGAATTGGGTTTGTTTTTCAAAACTATGCACTTTTTCAGCACATGACTGTATTTGAGAACATTGCCTTTGGCTTAAAAATTAAAAAACGAAAAAACCGTCCAGGAAAAAAAGAAATTCAGAAAAAAGTCTTAAGCCTAATAAAAAGAGTGCAACTAGAAGGGCTTGAAGATCGCTTTCCTTCCCAACTTTCTGGAGGGCAATGCCAGCGTGTGGCCCTTGCCCGTGCACTAGCCATCGAACCTAAGGTATTGCTCCTTGATGAACCCTTTGCCGCCCTGGATACAAAAGTACGCCATGAATTACGGCGCTGGATCAGAAAACTTCATCAGGAATTGAATCTAACGACCATTCTTGTTACCCATGACCAGGAAGAAGCCATGGAAATTGCCGACAAAATCATTATTATGAATGAAGGGAGAGTTCAACAAATCGGTTCTCCTTTGGAAGTGTATCAAGAACCCGCCAATCCCTTTGTTTTCCGTTTTCTCGGAAGAACTAATATTATTGATAGGTTAGAGAAAAAGGCATTTGTGCGATCCCACGATATTCTCCTTCATAAAGAAAAATCGGATACCGCCTGTTTAGAGGCTGTGATCCACCAAACACGTACCATCGGATCCATGATTCGTGCCGAATTAAAAAGAGCCGATGTTCCAGAATTCATTGAAGCAGAATTTAGCCATGATTACTTCCATTCTCTCAATCTGCATCCCAATGACAGGGTGTTTGTGTCTTTTAAAAAAGTAAAATATTTTTAAAAAATAATGGACTAAGTTAATCCATATTTTAGTCCACATTCGGTTAAAAACACAATATAAAGGTATCTCCAATGAAGGGATACCTTTATATTATTTTACTGATATGTATAATAATTACTTATCATTTGACGAGCAACCGTAAAGTTACATATACTTGTCAGATAACTGCAGGGTTGCTTATATTCAAGGAGGTAAAACATGGATTACATTTCACCGAAAAAAGCGGTGTTAAAGGTGAAACGGTGGCCTAAAGATACCATAGCGGCGGGTCGTCGTCATACCGTTGGGCTTAAATCGGACGGTACGGTGACGGCTGTGGGTGATAATAAATATGGCCAATGTGATGTAAGCAGCTGGCGCGATATTGTGGCGGTCGCGGCGGGTAATGTTCATATGGCGACGAACACGGGTAATGCTCATACTATCGGGCTTATATCTGACAGTACTGTGGCGGCTGTGGGTTGGAATAAGCATGACCAATGTGATGTAAACGACTGGCACGATATTGTGGCGGTTGCCGCAGGTTGGCGTAGTACCATTGGGCTAAAATCGAATGGAACGGTGGTAGCAGTGGGCCGAAATAATGAAGGTGAATGCAATGTAAGCGGCTGGCATGATATTGTGGCGGTCGCGGCGGGTGACTGGCATACCATCGGTCTTAAATTGGACGGCACGGTGACGGCTGTGGGTAATAATCGGTATCGCCAATGCGATGTAAGCGGCTGGTGCGATATTGTGGCGGTCGCAGCGGGTTATCTTCATACAATCGCTCTTAAATCGGACGGTACGGTGACGGCTGTAGGTTTGAATAAACATGACCAATGCAATGTAAGCGGCTGGCACGGTATTGTGGGGATAGCGGTGGGTAGTAATCATACCATCGGCCTTAAATCGGACGGTACTGTGGCGGCTGCGGGTTGGAATGAGTATGGCCAATGTAATGTAAGTGATTGGCACGATATTGTGGCGATTGCGGCGGGGTGTGCCCATACCGTCGGGCTTAAATCGGACGGCACGGTGGTTGCTGTGGGTGATAATGAATATGGCCAATGCGATGTAAGCGGCTGGCGCGGCATCCAACTGCCCGGCTATTCCATTAAAGGGCGCGTTTATAGAAGATTATAAGCCTAATTCCTCGATAAAAAACATGGAGGGATTAGGCTTTTTCGATTCCACAATATACAAAAAAAAAACCACATCATGTTTAATTGAAGTGGTAAGTTTCATCTAATAATTTTTCTGCTGTCTCTTCAGGAATTTCCTTAACAAGCATAAGTTCACTTATTAACATTTGCCGGGCATTATTTAACATAATTTTATCTCCCATGCCTAGCTTTTTAATTTTGCTTAATGTCGTTAATTCACAGATTACCCGGGCTTCTTCATATATGTCGCCACTTTTTATCTTTTCACCATTGGTGCGTTGCCGTTGTTGGTATGAATTCGTAGCCGGATCAATCTCCTTAGTCCGCATAAGGCTTAATACATTTTCTAGTATTTCAGGTTCAACTACCTCGCGAATAATTAATTGATCTGTTTTATCAATTGGAATCATTACTTTGATATTTTTTAAAGTAATATTAATAATATAATACTTCTGTTTTTCTCCCAGGATTTCTTTATCTTCTATGGCTTCTATAATTCCTGCGCCATGCATAGGGTAAAAAATCTTATCTCCAATTTGATACATGAATCCACCCCCTATTATCTTACATAATAAGTATAGCACAAGTTTTGATAGATTAATAAAAATTTTAATTTTACTATATTTACTTGTTTAACGTCAACAAATTTCTACTTAATACCACTTTGTTTTTTCCGATCTTAAAAAATATCAAAACAATGAAAGCCCTACCTCTCTTCCATCCTTACGGCTCCGAAGACCGTGCCAGTGTGAATTGAATTTTTCAAAACAAATAATTTTTGGGAATACAATATAGAAAATTAAGTTTAAAAGGAAGAGACATATGGCGTTTTTAAAGAGGGGCAAAAAAGAGGAATCCCCTATGTGATCTAATTTGAAAACAAAATCACATAGGGGACTTTAATTAACTAATTGATGAACGAATTAATTATTAAAGTTTAACAACGTTAGCTGCTTGAGCACCACGTTGGCCTTGAACGATTTCAAATTCAACACGTTGTCCTTCTTCTAAAGACTTGAATCCGTCTCCAACGATTGCGCTGAAATGAACGAATACGTCATCTCCGCCTTCTCTTTCGATGAAGCCAAAACCTTTTTCTGCATTAAACCATTTAACTGTACCTTTTTCCATGTTAGAAAAACCTCCAAATTAAAAAAATTAAATATGCTTTACTTTCTTATCCGTTATCGACAAATAAAAAATTCACATATTAAAAAGAATAACCATCAATCAGTGATAATCCTTTTTAACATGTGAATTATACGTTGAACTGGTTCTTACTATTTTTTATAATATAACATACAATAACCCATTATGCAAACTACTTTTTTAATTTAATTGGCGCCATCGCCTTAAAGCTAGGCGCCAATTAAATTACTTCTTTATAAATAGGGAGGATCCCAATATTTCTTCCTCCAACCTAAATGGGAACTGACCACTTCTAAATCCCGATTAAGTTTTACATCTACACCAAAAGGCAACTGGCGATTATGCCAGAATCTCACATCACTCCACTTTACTTCATAGCCATCTGCAATTTCATGGCAGGTAACATGGATGCGCTGGGCAAAGGCGAGAAAAGTTCGTACCCCATCTGTAGATAGGGTTGCATCTATAATGGGATTTTTTTCTTCCCGGGTTAGAATTTCCTCCTCAACAATTTTACCATAATCTATTTTCCCTGTATAAAATTGATTATCCTGTTCCACTACATATTGCCAATTAAACCATTGAAAACCAGGAAACACATGAACAATTCCCAATGGATGATTCCCATATTTCCTTTTAACCTTACGGACTAATATAAAATGTTGAATGAATCGCAGGACAATGTAAATGCCGGACATTCCATAAACTAAAGGAAAAATCATCTTTGGCGGAATCATCAAAAAGAACCATAAACAAACACCGGTAAGATGGAGAAAAAAGAGAAAGGGATCGAAAATAGAAAGAATATCAAGATGATACCACTTTTTCGAAAATGGGCGCAAACACTGTACTCCATAAGTATTTAATACATCTAACCCCACGTGTAAAAAAACAGCAATAAAAATCCAACGAAATAGAATCAACCATTCCTCATAAAATCCAGTCATCCCAGTTATAGCTAAGGTTATTAGAGCTGGCCAGAAAAACAATGCAGGCAATGAATGCGTCATCCCGCGATGGGTACGAAGATATAAACGATAGCTTTTAAGTCTGGTTAATGTATCAAAATCTGGGGCATGAGAACCTATAACCGTTCCCATTAAAATCGCTCCTGTTAAGAACGGGTTTTGGGCTACACCTGGGTCCAGTTGGGCTAACCCAGCCAGTGATACCCCTATGAGAATATGAGTTCCAGTATCCATTTTCCTCCTCCATTCAACCCTTGGTTTACACCTTAAGAATAATGGAAGAATATTAAGTTAAAATAAATATTTTCTTTAGCTAGTTTAAATATTTCATGAGGATTCCAACAACCCCGGCCGCAATGATTAAACCTGCAGGCAACCCCTTCAAAAACAAAGTAGCGATTAAAGTGCCAATGATAACCCCTAATAAAACGTTAGGAAATTGAGGCATGGCTTTTACCCCAACTCCACCTAGATAAGAAATGAATATCCCCGCCAATACAGCAATAATAAATGGCCAGTTTAAATACGTCTGAAAAGACTGCCCTAATTTAATTTTTTGCGTAGCGATGGGAAGCAAAATAAACACCATTAAAAAGAAAATGCCTGTAGAAAATGAATATTTCTGCAATACATCCAGGGCAGGTTTTAAGTGAGACAGAGATAAAACAAGAAGGAGGGCGGCTGCTGCCGCCAAAAGATAATCTTTAAACAAAAGACTTGCCACGGAAACAGCCAATAAAACCAACGTTACCCCAATCATTTGTCTCTGATCCTTTTCTTTAGAGAGTGGTGTTGTCCCATACGCCATGTTCCGGGGTTTCCACCTTTACCATATTTTCCGATGCCAGGTCTACTTTCACCAATTTTGGACCAATAGCGGGTTCTAATCCTGGCCGTTGAATAATAAGTTTAAAAGCTTCAAAACTAGCAAGAATCCCTACAATGTTTGCTACGGGAGAAAGTACTGCCCATGGTTTATCTTTTTTGACGTATCCTTCTGACCAGTCTGGTAAAGCCCCATGGCTAACCGAATAAATAGCTCTATCATCTTTAATACGATTAATCTCCTCTTTCAATTCAGGAGTGAGCTCCTTTTGATAAGAAGGATGGCTCATCACTAATTCAAAAGGCATTGAATCAGGAGTTAATGTCATCACTCCTCCCCGGAAAGGAGGGGTCACTGCAATCCATACTGAGGGAATCCCTAATTTTTGAGCTGTTCGATGAATGATTACCCTGGCCACCAAATTATCTGTAGCATCAATAACCACATCTGCATCAGCCAGTAATTCTTCAGCGTTCTCTTCGTTTATTTTAACCCGGGTGATTTTCACTTCCATTTCCGGCGAAATATCTTGTAAAACCTTTTTAGCGATCTCAGCTTTTGGCTGATTAAGAACACTTGTAGCACTTAACATTTGCCGGTTTAAGTTACTTTCTTCAAAAACATCGTCATCAATGACATGTACATATCCTACCCCTATGCGAGCTAATTGGATGTCTGTAATTCCCCCCACTCCTCCTGCTCCCACAACAGTAACACGAGCCCTTCTTAATTTCTGTTGTTCTTCAGGAGTAATAACACCAATATTGCGAGTAAAACTGGCTTCATAAATAGACATTCCCATTCCTCCTCTTTTATAGTGTAGAATAATCCCAACCGCCTATGGGCGGTAGAGAAACTTTCACCGGTGTATCTTGATCCAAATCAATGAGTATTCCTTTAGGTGCTCTGGCCAAAGGCTCTCTGCCTGTAAGAATTTGCACAGCCTCATGAAAGCTAAAAAGAGATAACAAGTGTGCTCGCACAGGTGTAATAATCCAGCCAGCTTTCCCTTCACAAAAATCCCGGGCCCATGATTCAGGAGCACCTAGTTTTACAGAATACCATGCCCGTGCTTTTTTCACTTCAGCAATTTCTGCCCGCAATTCCATGTTTGTTAATTTTTGCCCCAACCCTGGTAAGTTTAATGCTTCCTCATATGGAATCCCATCAGGGAAAAAGGAAGAAACAAATCCTCTGGTTGGAGGGCTACCTGACATCCCCACACTTGGAATTGCCATTTCTCTTGCGGTACGATGAATAATTACCCGGGAAGGCATATCATCCACTGCTTCTAAAACTAAATCATGTCCGTGAATTAATTCCCGTACATTGTGTTCATCTACATTTTCCTGAACCATTTTTACAGAAATGAATGGATTAATATTCTTCAACATTTTTTCAGCCATTTCTGCTTTTGGACGGCCAATGCCATCAATGGAAGAAAGCATTTGCCGATTTAAGTTGGAAATATCAAATTCGTCTGGGTCAACCCCTGTCACATGGCCTATTCCCATGCGCGCACATAAAATTGCTTCCATTCCCCCGACGCCGCCGAGGCCAAAAATAATTACTTTCGAATTTTGCAAACGTTCTTGTTCCTGTTCTGAATAAACCCCAATATTTTTTTTGACCATTTCTTTATAAAAGGATTCCTGTTCTAAGTGCTGAATCAATTACATCCCTCCCTAAACTTGCTGAAGCCATTATATCCAATAAATGGGTGGAAATTAGGGAGAAATAGTGTAAAACTTAAAGAAGGAAAAGGAAAAAAAAACCACACTTTTTTTCCTAATTTTTCATACTTTTTTAGGCATAAGAAAAAGGCCTTATCGGCCTATAATCTTTTTCTTTTTAAATTTTTTATTGATATACATAAGAAGAAGCAATCCTACAACTCCTCCTAATAAATACAACCAGTTTCTTACATTGGGCAATACTGCTGAAATCATAAGATTATTATTTTTTCCCGGGATCAGTTCCCATTCATAGGTTTTCCCTTTTTCCCCAATCACCCAAGATGCATTGCTTTCCTTTGCATGAATAGGCAGGGTTAAAAGAAAACGAAAATCCATTTGGTCATAAAACTGTTTCGTTAATTGGTCCCCAGATGCACCTACATATTTTTTTACTGATTCAGGAATAGTAAGAGCTGATAAGTCAACATTTCCTTTTAATCGATAGGTATCAAATAAAATCCCTTCTTCTATAATCACCTGTGGATTCTTATTGCTCTGTATGTTAGCAGTGGTTTTTCCCTGGTCTTTTTCAACATCGTTGTTCGAATTCGGTACGGAACTTTGTCCTGATGTTTTCATCGAATCCATTAACGACTCGTTTTCCATTTCTAGCACATTATCAATATGTTTACGGGCTTCAATTCCCATCAGACTCCCCGAGCGATAGGGAACAACTTCATATCCACCCTTTTCAACTTCCTTTTTCACCTGATCAATGGGATTGTCCTTCATTTGCGACATTAAATTTATAAACGAAGCGGGAAAAGCAATTTTATAATTAAAATCTGCAGAACCGTTTTTATTTACGGTAACATGAAATATCCCCTTAACACATCCAGTTAACAAAAAAAGGGAGGCAATAACGACCATTAGCAACCATTTTCTAGGCAGGTCCCACTTCTTCATATACCTCCTCCTTCACCCATTAAGAGAGATCTTCTTTACTATAAGATTATTATCAATCCCATCTAAATATAAACAAAAAATTAGTACGAAATCCGCTATTATACTAGGTCTCTCATCTAGGAATTGAAGAGGGTTTTTGCATAGTATAGGGTATCACTTTTTTTGAAAGGATGATTACGGATTGGATTACACTGTACGTCCTGGTGATACCCTTTATTCTATTGCCCAACGGCATAATGTTTCCCCTCAGGCTCTAGCACAAGCTAACAATTTAACCTCTCCTCTTTTATTTGTAGGACAAATCATTCGTATTCCTGTTCCTGGTCCCGGACCTGGACCTGGCTTTCCAGGCTCTGACCTCAATCGAAGGGTAACCCGTCTCGAAAGGGAAGTAAACAATTTAGAACGTAGGGTTCGTCGTCTAGAACAAGGCCGCTACTATTATTAATATTGAAAAGAAATGTTAAGAATAAATCCCCTGTCTTTCGGGGGATTTATTCTTTATTCTATTCTGGGTTTTGTTGGATCACATTCTTCTGTTTTAATATTGGCAGAACGGGCAAGTTGCAATAAATAATAACATTCTTCTCTCACCATATGATCTGCCATTAAAGGCATGAATGCGCCCAACAATTCCCCATTTAGCTCTAATTTTAAAATCTCTTCTAAAAAACTCTTGAAAATTTCCATTTCTAAAGCTGCATCCTGATTAAAACGAGAGAGGGCAGGAAATTGTTCCTTTCCTGTGCGCAAATAGCCAGCTAACTCAACAGATTTCAGATACATATTTTCAAAAATAGTTTGAAATTCACGAGATTTATTAATAAATTTTTTCTCAATCATATCAAGAGATCCGGCGATGGTAGCAGCATGGCCTACCCCATCCAACAACCATAACAAATGATAATGCAGTGGATTCCCAACAGGAGGTACTTTACCTGACTGTAAATAATTGATGATTCTCAGATATTCTTCTAATTCATTAACCATATGGTTAATGAATGTTGTGGCAATATGTAGTTTTCCTTCTAACCCCTTTGCGAGAAGATACAATTTAAATGTGCGAAAATTCAAGGTTGCCTGTAATGCTTCCTCTGTCAGATTAGAAAGAATATCATCTGAAGGGCTTTTCCTTACTCGACCCAACAACTGATCATAAAGACCTCGAAATTGAAATGCCCTTTGCAAATCTTCTTGATTTTCAACAGGAATCATCTGAATGAGAAATCGGGCATGGTCACCCATAATCTGCAACCAAAATAAATGTTCAAAATGGGCCGCTCTTGCAAACCCTTCATTCGGCATGCATCATTCTCCCCTTTCCTATCTCCACATATCAACCTATGTGTTAATAAGAAATATCTTGCCTATTTTTTTCCCATTCTTACCCCTGCAACATATCCATAAGGTATAACTGCCTATCAAAGGAGGAATTAAAAACTTATGGACACACTTCCCCCGGATATCCACCAGTTAGAGCAATTGATTCAATGGAGTGCCTATCAGGAAGAGTACTTAAGCCAATTAAAACAACACCCTGCAACTGCTCCAGATACTGTTAAACAATACGAGGCCTGGTCAGAACAATTTACAAAACTGCGCAAAAAATTAGAAGCTCAGAAAAAAGCGGGCCACCTTCGGCAAAAACTTATGGATCAGGCTTTTGGACTTTATCAGCAATTTTCCAACTTTATGCAAATGCAATTGAATAAATGGGGCTATCAACCTGTTCATGGTCAAATAGAGAATCGGCCAGCTGAAGCACATATTCCCAATGCCCCCCTTCAGCCGGTGCCAATTGGTGAACATACCCTTCCTCCCTTGCCTTATCCCTATAATGCTTTAGAACCCTATATTGATGAAGAAACCATGCGACTCCATCATGATAAACATCACAAGTCTTATGTGGATGGTTTAAATAAAGCAGAAAAAGAAATGAAAAAAGCCAGAGATACAGGAGATTATTCATTAATTAAACATTGGGAGCGGGAAGCAGCCTTTAATGGTTCTGGCCATTATTTACACACCATCTTTTGGAACAATATGAAACCAAAAGGTGGCGGAAAACCAACAGGTGCCCTTGCCCGAGAAATCGAAAGAAGCTTCGGCAGTTTTGAGAAGTTTCGCGATCATTTTTCAAACGCAGCGGATAAAGTGGAAGGTGGCGGATGGGCTATTCTTATCTGGTCCCCGCGCTCTCATCGTCTAGAGATTCTGCAAGCAGAAAAACACCAAAATCTAACCCAGCAGGATATTGTTCCTTTATTGGTTCTTGATGTTTGGGAACACGCCTATTACTTAAAGTACCAAAACCGGAGGAAAGATTATATTAATGCCTGGTGGAATGTGGTCAATTGGCCTAATGTAGCCCACCGCTTTCAGGAAGCACAAAAGCTTCTTTGGAAGCCCTATTAAAAGAGATACATTAAAAAAAGCCTATGAAAAAAATCATAGGCTTCTCATACATTTATTTATTATTATGTGGTCCACTGATCATGAATAACGCCAACAAGATACCATACCCCATCCTTTTTCTCGAACGCTAATTTTAGGCTCCTCCAATCCATGCCATCATACTGTGCCGTTCCAGGAAAATGATATTCAATAATCGTAGCATCCGGATATTTTTCAGCTGCATTGTTAAGGGTATTTCCTTTTCCAATAGGATAGTTAAAAGAAACTTGTTTAGCAGTTAAAAAATCTTTATCATATACGAATTTTTTTACATAGTCTGCAAAGTTGAGTTTAATAGGTTCACCAGAACCATCATAAGAACCCCATTCATAAACCGTGGTGTTCCCTGCCATTCCTTTAATTTGGGAAGCAGTAAAAGTTTTATCATGGGTGGGATCTACATGAGAATAAGGGGAAAAGCGAACCCCTTTATCAGGATGAACATAGCTAGAAAGTTTACTATAATCACCATTCTTAAAGGCTACTAAAACTTCCTCACCTTGAACAGCAACATGACTTACTGGTTTCACTACAGGTGGCGGTTCACTCTTTTTCAACTGATTTAGTTCCTGCTGTAATGATTCCTTGGCCCGGGTTAATTCATCGATATCTGTTTTACTATAGAAATAGACTCCACCACCAACAAGGGCACCAGAAAGAATTGCAGAAAGAAGAATTACAGGGATTTTACTAGCCATTGGTCATCACCCTAACTTTTCAAGATCCTTTCAATAGTAATTATACAAAAGAATATAGTCATTCATCTTTATAAAATATGAAATATTAACCAAGTTTTTTCCTATTGTATAAGCTATAATTTAGGTTAGAAAAGTGTTTTAGGAGGCGTTTCCATTGATTGTTGCCATCGCGGGAGGAACGGGTTTTGTAGGAAAAGCTTTAATTCATCAACTCATAAAGGAAGGACATGAAGTCCGGGTTTTAACAAGAAAAGTACAATCATCTCAACCAGGCATTACATGGGTTTCCTGGCTTAACAAAGGAGATCAACCTGAAAAAGAATTAGAAGGAATCCATGCATTGATTAATCTTGCCGGAGAATCTATTAACGCAGGCCGCTGGAGTAATGAACGAAAAGAAAAGTTGTTATCCAGCCGATTAGAGGCCACACAGGAATGTCTCCGTATAATACATAATTTAAAGAAAAAGCCTAAAGTATTCATAAATGCTTCTGCTGTTGAAGCAGAGAGAGTCACTGATGATAGTAAACCCCTTTTGGACTTTAAAGGAATGGATTTTCTAGGGACCGTAACCCATCGCTGGGAGCAGGAAGCATCGAAAGCTGTTATGTTAGGAATTCGCACAGTTTATGCCCGTTTTGGCATTGTTCTTGGTCCTCATGAAGGTGCCCTATCCCGAATGCTCCTGCCTTACCGTTTGTTTGCTGGCGGCAAAGTAGGTTCAGGAAACCAGTGGGTATCCTGGGTTCATATTGCTGATGCCGTAGAGCTAATTCTTTTTGCTATAGAAAAACCTGAAATAAGAGGGCCTCTTCGAATTACTTCCCCTCATCCTGTTACCATGAATGAAATGGGGAAAACCATTGGCAAAGTCCTGCACCGTCCACACTGGTTACCCGTTCCTGGGCTTGCTTTAAAATTAGCCCTGGGAGAAATGAGTTTACTTGTACTTGACGGCAGTTATGTACTCCCAGAAAAAGCATTGGCTATGGGGTATCAATTTCGCTACCCCCAACTGGAAGAAGCCTTAAAGGATCTTTTAACGACCTGACCGATCCCCCCTGAATTCTTCTGCTTCTTTGTTATTATTCACGGAAAATAGAACTTCAATAATTTGATCAATTTTTGGCAATACCCTGTGCATGCCATAACCAACAAGGAATCCCAAACTCACTTGAAAATACAAAGGATCATTGTTCCCATCATCTGTTGATATTCCAATAAAACCTGCATAAATAAGGGAAAGAATAATTAATGAGAGCACTCCCCCCTGAATGGGCCGTATAAGAAACCAGAAAAAACTGCTTTTGATATCGAAATGTTCCAGAATTACACCTGTTTTATAAGAAGGAATCATTCTGCGGTATAATCGCCGAATGGAATAAAAAGAGGATCCTACGGTACCGGCAAGATAAACAACAAGAGTTAATTGAAAAAAACTTTCTGTTTTAGGATTTTCCATATTCATTTTCGTAACAAGAAATTCTCCCATTGGACTAAATATTATAGCAATGCCAAAAAGCATAAACCCAACTAAATATATAGAAAGCAAGGTAAGCAAAATCTTTTCCATTTTCGTAAAAGAGCTTTCCATTGCCTTTGTTCCCCCTCGTTTTTTTACGACATAATATGCTAAGCAACCCATAATTAGAATGTAAAGAAGCAGGGATAGGCGAACCTATACCCTGCTTTGCTGAAATGCTATTGAGCAACTTCCCTTAATGACAAAATTCGATTATAGAGAGTTTTGTCAGGTAACAATTTAAAATTCCCACGAATAAGGGGTTCGATATTTACCTCAAAGATCCAAATTTGTTTATTCTGATCAATTCCTATATCAACAGCAAATTCTTTATGATGGGGATACATAGGGCTAACTGCTGTTACTGTTTTTAAAATGCACTGGTATAACCCTTCGCGCATGTTCTTTGCTTCTTCATAAGTATAATGTAAATGATCTTTAAACAGTGATTCAATAAGGGTTGGCTTTCCCCCTTCATGGGAGGTTGTAATAATATTTCCCTCAGAACCCAATCGCCCACATATTCCCCCAACAACCCATTCTCCATTCACCCGTAATACATGGCAACGCAAATCAAAATGGCGGTTATGTTTAGTAACACTTTCAATTCCCTGTTGGATCACATAACGGATTCCCCGGGTTAACGACTGCACTTCTGACCAAAGAAGGGAAACATTCGTAAATTTGACCGGTTTTTTATCACTTCTGGCAATTCTCAATAAATAGGTGCCATCCTGATTTTTATCAATGCGTATAATTCCCTTTGATTTATGTCCACCATCCGGTTTTAAATACAACCTGTCATGTTTCATTACCATTCGTTTAAAAGATTTGGGATACAGTAATCTTGTTTCTGGAAGATATCCTTTTATATGCGGAGTGTTTTCAATCACATAGGCTACAGCTAATTTACTTTTCACATGATGCTTTTCAATCGCCATTGATTACTTCACCCTTTTTGCTTCTAAATATTTTTGATAAGACAAATCATCATTTACTCTATTCAATCCAGTACATTGGGGGCTAGTGTTAGCCTCAATAAACCAAATGTTCCCTTTTTTATCTACCGCCATATCTAAACCCAATATAGACATGGAATATTTAGAACCTAGAATATGTGCAATCTGATGAGAAATATCAATTAAATGGCGCAAGGTATATAAAGGATCTAATTTTTGATCATTTCTTTTCAACACTGTCTCAACAGGAAATTCCCTATTCCCTCGAGCAATATTGGTTACTACTGCATTTTCTTCCGTTGCCACTTTTGCAGACATCAAAGAAAGTTGCCATCGGTCCTTCACTTTTTGCAATACAACCCGAATATCAAAAGGGCAATAGTCATAGGTTGCCATGTCAATTCCCTGCTGAATTACATATTTTTTGTTTTCATCCAGTTTGGTCTCTAGTTTTTTTAATACCTCATTATAAGAAAGAAGCGTCCGGACTTTTCCATGGGATAATTCATATTTAAAATCATCAATTGCCTTTAATCGTATCACTCCGATTCCCTGACTACCTGAATCAGGCTTTATATAAACGCATGGGTATTTATTGATCATGGTTTTAAGATTCATTTGGCTATATTCATAGGTCTTAGGAATATAACGTGAGACAAAAGGGTCTTTCATCAACGGTTGGGTCTTTTTAAGTTTGCTTTTTATGACACGTTTGGTGCTCAACCTATTAAAACCCCCTTACATAATCATTACTATATCTATGTATGCTTTTGTCATGTCTCTTGGACTAGACATTTAACTAGAGATATAAGTTTGTGCTTTTGTCTATAATTGTTCCATTTATGCTTTTCCTACATAAAATATTTCTAGAACTGCTGAGGGGAGCGTGCCCGTTATTTTAGCCTATGAACGACCCATTATAGCTGTCCTTGTTGATCATACCGTCATTAGAAAAATGAAAAAACAAAATTCTAATTTTCGAAGTTATATAAGAGTAAAGGAACTAGCAAAGGCTAGTAATGAAACACAGGTAACTCTTTATTTTTTTTCTATCAATCAATTTAACTTTTTAAAAAATACAATTAAAGGAATGTACTATTGTTTTAAAAGAAACATGTGGAAACAAAAGGAATTCCCTTTACCCAATGTTTTTTATAACAGACGGGGAGACAAAAAGAAGGATCCTATTTTAAAGCAAATTGGGGAAATTTTTGAGGATTATGGAGTCATAAAAATTAATTCCCAATCTTATTTTAATAAATGGGATGTATATGAGACCTTGCAACAATACCCAGATGTTGTAAACAATCTGCCTTGTACCCAATTTTATGTAAATGACGAAGACATCGCCTCCTTCCTGGAAAATCACGATCAAGCTTACTTAAAAGGAGTGCGAGGTGGCCGGGGAAAATGGGTTTTTTATATCAAAAAGGTACCTGAAAATGGATACTATTACAGTTACTTTACCGAGGAATTAATTGAGGGAAGGGTAAAAAACATGGAGGAACTTTGTGAAAAAATCCATGTTTTTTTTAAAAACCAGAATTTCGTAATTCAGGAAGCCATAAATTTAATCCAAATTGAAGATTCTAAAGTTGATTTTCGTGCCGAATTGCAAAGAAACGGAAATGGGGAATTAACCATTTTAGGCATTTCCGCAAGGGTTGGAATCACGAACTCCCCCATCACCATTCATTCTTCAGCATATCCTCTTGTTTATTTTTTAAGGGAGATTCTTCATTATCCAGAAGAAAAAATTGCAGAACTTGTGGAAAATATCTGTGATTTTTTAGCACTGATTTATCATACCCTTGAAGAAAGTTATGGTACTTTCGGAGAAATTGGCATCGATTTCGGAATCGATACCTCTGATCATATTTGGTTTATTGAACCTAATTCCCGATCTGCTAAAGTCTCTTTAATGAAAGCCTTTGATGAAAACACCTACCATCAATCCTTTTTAAATCCGTTAGAATATGCGAAATACCTTTATCAACAGGCAACACCTATAAGGGACTATGACATAATGAACAATTCCATTCCCTGGCTTGCAAAAAGAAATTAACAGCAGGTGAGAGGAGAACCCATACTGAATTAACCCCCCATTCCCATCCAGGGAGAGGGGGTTCTTAATCTTCGCCATCATTTTCTGTACAACATTGAGAAAAAGAATCATCAGGGCACTCACTAAATCCTATTTTTGTAAAAATAAGGAGCATATCACAATTTATTTTTCAGCTTTTAATTTTTTTAACTCCTGCCTTTTCTCTAGTACACAGGAAAATGCATCATAAGCTTGTTGAGCCGTTTTCATTAATTGATCAAGATTTCCCGGGAGCCCTTCAGCAAGATCATGGAGTTTATTTTGCCAATCTATAGCCACCTTATTTAATTCCTTAATCTCCTGTTTTAATTGATTCTCCCGCTCCATATTACCGTTCCATCCTCATAAGCACTAATTCTTCAACAGGTTCACTCCCTACAAAGTGTTCCTCAACGATTCTAGGCACATCATCAACAGTAACATTGTAGTACCAGATTCCTTCTGGATACACAAGAATAAATGGGCCATTTCCACACATGCCTAAACAGCTGGTTTTATTCACTTTTACTTCTTTATGAATGCCATGTTCTACAAATTGTTCTTTAAAAGCATCAATTACAGCTTCAGCATCCTGTCCATTACAGTGTTCACTGCCACAGTAAAAAATGTGCTTCTTTAAAGCTTTTAATCTAGGATTCATAATCTTCACCCCTATTTATGTGTTTTTATTCATTTGCAGTAATTATAATGGTTCATCCATAATAAAAAACAAACTATGTAACATAATATTACATAGTTTGTTTTTTAATCTGGTCCGTTATATCTGTTAAAAGTGGGGTGAAATCCTCTAAAAATATTTCAAAATAAAGATACAGTTCTTTTAATCCACTGTCTGGAAAATCCAAAACAGTCATCAAAGATTCAGTGCCAGTGCATTAAGTAATAAGCCATCATTTTTCCGTGTTCTAACCCTAATTTAACAATACCATAAAAGATAAAAATCGTTCCAAATCCAGCCCAAATGCCGGTCATTAACCGACGAAAATTAGTACTTTTCCAATACTTTAAATATTGAAATCCACCATCGATAATTAAAGGAATCAAGAAAACTGCAGCAAAAAACAATGGCATTGGTTCAACAAAAAGTAAAAACAGAATAGCTAAAATATACCCTAAAAAAATTCCAGTACACCTGGCACATAAAGGAAATTGCCTTCCCCGGTAAAAAAACGAACGTTCTGGCAACCGATGGCAGAGGAATAGTAAATTAATCCATTTCATCATCTTTTATTGATAATAATCAAAGGAATCTCCAATGAAAAAACCAAACATACTTAAAATAAAGGAAATAATATACAGGACCAGCACAATACCCAACCCCACACTGGCCCAAATACATACGGATTTGGCTGCTTTCGGCTTTTCTTCACGCCAAATGAAAAAGAGAATAATTCCTACAATAGGAAAACAACATGAGGCGATATTCACCAGTGTATCTGCTTTATCCTCTTTCTTTTTCGTACCATCTTCCCAATTACCATTATCGCCACTATTGTATCCTGTAAAATTCACCTGGGATTCTTCTTCACCTGCTTTTAAGGTTGAAAGGAATGGCTCCTCTGTTTGTGTATTTTTAGCACCACAATGAGGACAAAAAGCATCTTTTTCATCTATCGGTTTACCGCATACCTTACATTCCATCCTATTGCCTCCAACAATTGCTTTTGGTTAATGACTTATTTTTTAAAATCCCCGAAAAGGAAGCATTCATAACTGTAAAACAAAGGGAGAAAAGGTGCAAAAAAAAGAAACCCTCAAAATTTTGAGGGTTAAAAGGATGTTATCGAAGGGGAAATGCAATCTTTGTTTGAAGTTCATTTTCCGGTGTTTCTCCCGGATCATTTAAATAAAATTCGTAAGCTACACCTGTTGGTGTTAGCCCCTTTTCTTGAATATATTTCATTAACACACCATAAGCTGGTTCGATCTTGTTATAAGGGCCAACATAAAGACAGGTTGCCTGTTTTCCAGCAGGAATTTCACCAGTTTGAACTTCCCCTTTTCCTGGCAATGTTTTTGACACCGGAAAACCAATTTCAATATCTAAATCATCCATATCCATGTTGTAATAGGCAACATAAGGGGCACCGATACATTTTCCATCTGTTTCCCCAAGGTAATTCAATATGGCATGAAAGGCTCCTCCAAGAACTGTTGGTAAATTTCCAACTGCTGTCCTTGTCCGTACCACCAGGGTTGTTTGAGCAGGTTGCTCAATAATTTCACATTGATATTCCATGATTTTAACCTCCTTAAAATGTGTTTCCAGGGTTATTATAGCAACCTAAACATGACAACTATCTGTCATGTTCCTTAAGAATATTTTTTATAAATCTCCCTTGCTATCACAGCTAATCTTTCCCGGAGTGAAGGTGGGCTTAGAACCTCCACTCTCGTTCCAAAACTTAAGAAAAAGCCATCCAACCAGTAAGTATCAGGAAGACGCACTTTGACCATTAACCGGCCGTCTTCTAATGGAATGGGACAAACTCCCTCCCATTCATCCAATACATTTTGCATTTCTTTTTCAAATAATAGCTCAACTTCAATCAGATTTTCAGTGGAATTCCAATTGCCCGTCAAAAGAGAATCAATGTTCACTTCTCTTTGGGAAAAGGTGTCCTCAAGAAGAATTAACTTCTTCATTCGGCTTAATTTAAAGAAACGAAACTCTTGCCTTAATGGACACCAGGCATACAAGTACCATTTTTGCCCTTTCAAAAGGATGGTATACGATTCTACCCTGCGATTCGTAGTGACACCTGTTCCATCGGTATATTCAAATTCAAGCCACTTCCTATCTTCAATAGCTTGACGAATGATTGCTACTTTTTCTTTTTGTTGTGCCTGCCTTCCCCATGGTGATAGATCAATGACCATTTGGTTGACTTTTGTATCCAACTTCTGCAGTTGAGAAGCTGATAAAGCATTTTTGAACTTTTCCATGAGAACGTCATGCTGGTTGCTCTCTGTTAACGTCCCTGAAACCCCTTTTAAGGTTGTAATAATAGCGGCCATATCGTCAAAGGTTAACACACTTTTATCAAAACGGTATCCTTCCGCAAGGCCAATCCCCCCATTGCTTCCCTGGTAAGTAACAACAGGAATGCCAGCAAGGTTGATCGTCTCCACATCCCGTAATATGGTCCGAACAGAAACCCCAAATCTTTCAGCCAATTCCTTCGCTTGAACCCGTTCTTTGCGCAACAATATAACCAGAATAGAGATTAATCGCTCCAGTTTCATGGATTATCTTTTCTTTTTAGGCGTATTCACTTGCTTGAAAGCCACACGGGCAGGTTTTTCTTCAACCACCTGTCCCTTAGAAATATACTTTCTTTTTAATGGAAATCCTAACTTCCCGCTAAATTGTCTCAAGAGTTTCTCTTCCCGTTCTGTTACCAGAGAAACCACTGTCCCTGCGGCACCCATCCTGCCTGTACGCCCTGAGCGATGGACATAACGGGTAATATCCTGGGGAAAATCATAATGAACCACATGGGTTAAGCCTTCAATATCCAACCCTCTCGCCGCAACGTCAGTAACAAGAAGCAAAGGATATTTTCCACTGCGGAAATTATTTAAGGCTGCTTCCCTCTCTGTTTTGGTGGAATCCCCACTTAAGATGGCATAGGCTACATTTTTATTATCTAAACGAGAGGCAACCTGAGAAATAAATTTCGTATCATTTAAAAAGACCATCCCTTTCATATCGCCCATTTTTGCAATACGGCGGAGAATGTCTGCTTTTTCTCTAAGTTCACACACGAAATAAATATGGTCCGTCTTTTCTGGAACTTTTACTTTTCCCTTAATACGAACAATCTCTAGCTCTTTCATCCATTCCTTTGCCACTTGTTCTGTACGAGGGGACAGAGTGGCAGAGAATAATAAAAGTTGCCGATCATTCAATGTTGTCTTAATTATATTCTTAATCAGTTCCTCAGACTGTGGGACGATCAATTGGTCCCCTTCATCTAGCACAATGGTTTTCACTTCATGCATTTTTAACTTCTTCATCTGAATCAATTCATAAATCCGATTAGCTGTACCAACAATCACTTGAGGATGCTTCTTTAACTTTTCCAACTGTCTCTTAATATCTGCTCCACCAATGAAAGATGCTACTTGAATTCCGCTACCCTCAGTCCACTTTTGTGCCACCTGTTGAATCTGCATTACCAATTCCCGGGTCGGGGCCAGAATAACTGCCTGAATTGCTTTTTTATCAGGATCAATTTTATCAAGAATGGGAAGGAGATAAGCAAGAGTTTTGCCTGTTCCTGTAGGAGATTCAGCGATAATATCTTTTCCTTCTAAAATAAGGGGAATTGCTTTCTCCTGTATTTCCGTGGCTTTGGTAAACCCATTTTTCTTCCAGTTTGTATATAAAAAAGGCTTTAATGTATCTTTCATAAAAATCTCCTTTAATTACATTTATATTCCTAATATTTCACGAATATCCTCTTCCGAAAGACTAGATAGTGCTCCTTCTCCCGGTTGAATCACTTGTTCGATTAATTCTCGTTTCTTTTGTTGCATTTCGTAAATTTTCTCTTCGATGGTTCCTCTTGTCACCAATCTCATCACCTGTACTGTATTCTTTTGCCCCATGCGATGGGCCCGTCCTGCAGCCTGTTCTTCCACAGCAGGGTTCCACCATAAATCATAAAGGATAACCGTATCGGCTCCTGTTAAATTCAGTCCGGTGCCTCCCGCTTTTAAGGAAATCAAGAAAAGATTTTTTTCTCCATGGTTAAAATGATTGGCCATTTCTACCCTCTCTTTGGAAGGGGTTTTTCCATCTAAATAAAAATATCCAATCCCTAACCTATCCAATTCTTCCCGGATAATTTGGAGCATCCCTGTAAATTGGGAGAAAACAAGAAGCCTGCGTTTATTTTCGATTGCATTCTCAATAATCTCCAGCAATTGTTCCAATTTGCCAGAGGGCTCAGTATAGTTTTCGATAAAGAGAGAAGGATGGCAACACAATTGCCGTAAACGGGTTAATCCTGCTAAAATCTTCATCCTGCTTTTATCAAAGCCTTCAATACGTATGGACTCTTTTGTTTCCTGCTTAATTTTTTCCAGGTAAGCAATGTACAGTTCTTTTTGAGTTTTTGTTAATTCTGATTGATATACCGTTTCTATTTTTTCAGGAAGCTCTTTTAATACATCCTGTTTTACCCTTCTTAAAATAAAGGGTCGTACCATTGCAGCAATCTTTCCATGTTCTAAATTGCGAAAGGTCTTTTGATTATGGAAAAATCCTGGAAGAATGGCATCAAAAATGGACCATAATTCATCCAAAGAGTTTTCAATAGGAGTACCGCTAAAGGCAAAACGCTTTCCGGCTGTAATTTGTTTCACCGCCTGGGCCGTTTTCGTTAAATGATTCTTAATAGCCTGGGCTTCATCAAGGATAAGAGAATCAAAATCCATCTTTTCGTAAAGATCAAGATCCTGCCGCAATAAAGGGTAAGAAGTAATAAATACATCAGGTTTACGGTCCTGAAGTAAGCTACTACGTTCCTCGGGCGCCCCATATACAACAATCACATCTAAATCTGGGGCAAATTTTTCGAACTCACTTTTCCAATTGTAAACAAGAGAAGCAGGGGACACCACAAGGGAAGGTGCTCCTTCTCCTCCTCTCTCCATTTTTTCAGAAAGAAGATAGGATATCCCCTGTAGGGTTTTCCCCAGTCCCATGTCATCCGCTAAAATGCCGCCTAAACGATAATTAGCCATAGTCTTCAACCACTGAAATCCATACTGCTGGTAATCCCGCAGGGTTGCTTTTAGTGTAGTGGGCACTTCATGGTCAAGGGTATCAGGGTTTTTCATGTCTTGAATGAAGCGGCGAAACTTTTTGCCAAACTTCGCAACATGGTGCATTCCATTCATAATTTCTTCTACCTGTAACCCATGATACACAGGAATTTTCATAACTCCTTCATTCAATTGCCCTTTCGTCATGTTCAGCTCTGTAAACAAACGGTCAATCGTAAGGAATTCCTCATCTTCTAAGGAAAGAAATGCTCCATTAGGCAAACGGTAGAATTTTTTCTTCTCGACAACGGATTGTAAAATGTTGCGAACTTCTTCCCCCTCAATGCCTTCCATATCAAAACTAATTTCTAATAAATTGCCGCCTCGGTCCATATCAATCCGGGTTACAGGGGCATATTGTTGGGGCAGAATTAAAGACCTAACACCCTGAGATAAATAAATTTCCGCTTTTTCTTCCAGGCGAGGCACAGACCCAAATAAAAAGTCATAAGTATCGTCTTCCCCTTCGATATAACATTCTTTTCCGTTATATTTAAAAGGGGTTCCCTCAATGACTTTCATAATTTCCTGTTCTTTTTCCCGATCACGAATCAAAATGCGTTGGTTATCTAAACCATCCGGAGAATCCGGTGAAAAAGGATCAATAATAATATCCCCATAGTGATACTCGATCCTGGCGGACAAACGTTCATCCTGCCAATCAATATAAATTTTGACAATTAACTCTGGGCTTGTAATCTGGTCTAACACTTCATCCGCTAGGTCCATGCTCCCAATCCGCTTCAATTCAGGGAGAACATAGGAAATAAAGGAACCCATCTGGCTTTTGGAAATAGGCAAGGTTTGGGAAATGTATTGCTTCCGCATGCTTAAGATTTTTAACAACAAATCCTGTTGCACAGATGATAATTTATAAATAGTGTTTTGATCAATGAGCCATCCATAAGGTTCATAATAAGCAAGGTCATTCAACGAGGACAAATCCATGTGAAAATCCTCTTCCATCCCCTTTTCCAAACTAAAATGCATGGGGATTTTCACTTCTTCACCATAAGGTTGATAGATTAAATTCCCTTTATCATCAAAAAAAACATTTCGTCCCTGTAGTTTAGAGATTAACTTGTCCGCCATCATGGGAGGAATGGTTAAAAAACGTTCTCGATCACTGTTGGAGTAATAGTCATAAAGCTGGCTTTTTTGCCCATAAAACTCTTCCTGTTTGCGAATCTCCTGTAAGATTTGCAAGACCTCCTGATCTTCTTCCAAAAAATAATGGTCTGAAGGCAAATAGGAAAAATTGCTAGTAAAAAAATAAGGAGAATGTTCCGCAATAGATTGCAAAAACTTGCCAATGCTTTTTACAACATAGGGCCGTTTAACCCCTATTTTTAACTCTATATTGAATAGTTTTTTGCCGGGAGGTAACCCCATAGTACAGGTTTTGCATATATATTCCACGAGTAATGGTTGCTTATTGCCTGTAAGTTGGTCTTCTTTCTCCAAAGCAAAACCATTAGAGAAAATATCAATCATTTGATTAGCCCGCTCATATTTACGAGTAGCCTGGTACTGGTCTTTCTTATACTTTCTCAATTCCTGCAAATCCGCTATTTCAAGTAAAACAGCGATAATATGCTTACACTCTTCCCTTGTTTCATAGGCAGGGCAACTGCATTGGGGAAAAATATATCGATTATGGATTTGGATTTCAACGCGATAAGATTCACTTCCATTTACAATGGCGTACCAGATGATTCCATTGCCATCTTCTTCAGATTCCAGGGCAAACACTCGCCCCTGTCTAAAATAAACGAGACCCCGCTGAAAAATCGTAGGTGAATCACACCATTGTCTAACATATTCAGTTGTTAAAAAGGTCGGGGGCAGATTCATATTATCACCTCATCGATTACAGGGAACTATTTAAATTGCATTAACTTTCATTGTACCATGATTTGATAAATAAGAAAAAAAGCCAATGCATTTCCTTGCATTGGCCTAACCTCGTGTTCTGTCTCGCCTGTATTTTTCTTTGATCTCAATCATGATGCCACCCTTTTATCCGACTTGATATTATGTAATATTCTATCAAATTAATTAAAAAAAGGATTTTACATTTTTCAAAATTAATATGAGACAGTAGATTGCAACGATATTAAATAAAGGAAATATAGATATCTCCACAATACCCATTTGAACTCCTGCAAGGGCCTGGCCAACAACCATAGCAGACATTGCCGTAAGTAATGTGATAATTTTTATAATGAGAATCGAAGACAGCAAATAGCCAAAAGGCCTTCTTTTGATTAACAGGACTCCTGCTATGATTTGCGCAGGAATCAATATTCCCAGGTCCATCCCCTGGATGACCAAGGTTGTATAATGTTCTAATCCAGCAGGTACCGTGCCATTGATTAAGGGAGGCCCAATCCTTCCAAGCCACATCAAGCCAACAGCTGCCCCTATAAAAAGAAGAAAACCGCCCACAAACTTAACTGGCAATTTTTCGTTAAAAGCAGACTTTATTTCTTTTAAATCAAAGGACATCAACATTAATATAAAGGCAAAAAAACTAGCGGACATAAGTGCCACAAACACTAAAAAGAAAGAATTATACATCGCTACAAAAGTGTATACGGCATAGGTATATAAAAAATAGCCTAATGTCCCTGTAAGCAACAATCTGCCTCTTAGAGAATTTTTCCGTGCTAAGAATAAGGAAATGAGTAATAAGGGAATGCCCAATACCAGGGTTACAACATCCTGAGCTTTAGCTTGTACTGCCATGGAAAGGGATTCATTTTTATATAATCCCATGCCATAGATGGGTACTTTTTGTCCATGTAGAGATGTGAATTCATAGGGTCCTGGACCTTGATTGGAAAAGACTCCAAAAGATGATGCGAGTAAAGAAAAAATAATAATAATCAGTACAAGCAGGCCCATTGTTTTTTTATATTTCATGTCTAACACTTCCTTTAAGCAATATTCATAGACTGGGCAAATTTATTAATTAACTCCTCGGAAACAGTGGATATGACTTTGTTTTTATCCATTTCAGGGAGGGTATTATCATTTTTCGTAATATTTTTCACAATGAACTTTACGAAAACATTCATCTTTTTAAAATTAAAGGTTCCACCGAAAAATTCTTTCGCTACAGCATGATCTAATAACGCTTTAGGAAAGTTATCATTTAGTTCAATGTCTGCTTTTTCTTTTAACATCCCACAAACATAGAGCCCTACTTTTTTCTGTTTTAATGCTTCGAGATTTTTTGTACACAACTCAGTGACTTCCTTTTGTATTTTTCCTACGTAAATTGAACCTCCAATAATCACTTTTTCATATTGGGATAAATCTACATTCTGTCCCTTTTTTAAATGATGGATATCTACATCTCCTGTCAGTTTCTCGGAAAGCATTTTAGCGCAAGTTTCTGCACTGCCATACCTGGTCGCATAAATAATCAGGGTATTCATCCAACCCAACTCCTTCATTTTTGTTATTTATTTATCAATACGTAACCTGTCATTCACCAGTTTCTACTATATCCTTTACTCCATCATTAAGTGCTATTCTTTTGGTTTATAGTTTTGAAATCAAGGCATCTCCTTTTTAGCAACGCTATCCTGGCTATGAAAAGAGAAGAAATTTAGGGAAGTAAAGAGCCAATGGAAGGAATCCATTGGCTCTCTTTTTTTAAATTAACTTCTATAACCTTGGGTCAACAGGCTCACTTTCTAAAGCAAGCACCCCAAACACGCATTCATGGACACGATATAATGGCTCCTGGTTTACAAACCGTTCTAAAGCTTCCATTCCCAGGGAAAACTCTCGCAATGCCAGTGAACGTTTTTTGCCTAAGGATCGGTTTCTTAGCCTTTGCAAATTATCATCCAGGATATACTCTGGTCCGTAAATAATCCGTAAATATTCTTTTCCACGGCACTTCACAGCAGGTTGAACCAACCCTTTGCCACTTTTCACGATGAAGTCATAGGGTTTTACAACCATTCCTTCTCCGCCTGATGCCGTTAAGTTCTCCCACCATGAAATCCCTTGTTCCACACTTTGGGGATCATTTACATCAATGAGGATGTGATTAGTGGGCATCACCAAAGGATCTTCACTGGTAAAGTATTTATCGATGGTTTGTATATGCCAAAGGTGATTACAACCCGAATATACCCTTCCTTCTGTAGCAAGGATATGGAAGGGAGCAATTCGTAAATCATCAATAGATTCTACAGGCCAACAATATCCCCGATAAGCATCTACATACTTATCCATCATTTCAGACCGGGCTTCAAACCTTTGGAGGAGATGATTTATATCTGTATTTTGTCCTGAAGTTTCCTTGCTAACATTAAATGAAAATATATTATTATTAGTAACCGTCTGTTTTAGCAACTTAACAGCTTCATCTAATCCTACTCTTCCTGCGGTTCCAACTGCAGCATATTGTTCCTTAATTAATAATTGGGCTTTTGCTGACCAGGGCATTAATTCACAATCGAGGCATACCCAGTCCGTGTTAAATTCTTCCCAAAACCGGGAGTGAACCAGGTTTTTTCTTATCCGATCAAGGAATGATGCCTCCAATGCTAAATCATCGAAGAAATGCCTTCCCGTACGGGTATAAACAATGCCAGCGGAACCATCTGATACACCAAACCGTTTCGCTGCAACTTCTCCATCTTTACACAGAATGACCACCGTGCGGGAACCCATATGCTTTTGTTCACATACCACCAGATTAACCCCATTGTTTCGGTAATAGGCAAAAGCTTCAACAGGGTGTTCCAACATCCCTTCTGTTGTACTGGTTTCACAGGGCGACATGGTAGGAGGCAAGTAAATAAGCCAGTGGGGGTCTGCCGCAAAACGGCTCATCACCTCTAATGCTGCCACTGCGTTTTCTTCCTGTATGGTAATATTATTGTAAAGTCTAGTTCCAATGATTTTTTTGCCTAATACATCAGTGATGTCTAGCAAATCATGGTGTCCTCTCTCTTCAAATAGGTCGGTTTGTTTTTCCTCTACAACCAATGGCTTCACAGGCTCATAATAAGTCTTTAAGGCTTCAACCTGAACCAATTCCTTTTCTGGATACCGGTATGCAGTCAACTGCCCTCCAAACACACAACCTGTATCGATATTTATAGTACCATTTACCTTCAATACTTCAGCCACCGGGGTATGTCCAAAAACAACCATTGCCTTTCCCCGATAATCCGAAGACCAATCATATCTTACAGGCAAACCATACTCATCGGTTTCACCCGTGGTTTCGCCATATAAGGCAAAATCCCTAACCTTGCCGGAACCCCTTCCCTGAAATTCTTCTTTCATCCCTGCATGGGCCACCACCAGTTTTCCACGGTCCAATACATAGTGGCTGACAAGACCATCAATAAATTCCCTTACTTCTTTGATAAATTCGGGAGTCTCACTGTCTAACTGCTCTAATGTTTGTTCCAGGCCATGTGTAATTTGCACATCTTTGCCTCTTAGCTTTTTCAACAGCTTGCTTTCATGGTTACCTGGGACACAAAGGGCATCTCCCGACTTCACCATATTCATTACAAGTTTTAAAACTTCAACTACACCAGGGCCTCTATCAACCAAATCTCCCAGAAAAACTGCTTTCCTGCCAGCGGGGGGCGTAACAACATAATCTTTCCTGTTAGCATCATCTATTTTAATGTCAATGGTATACCCCATTTTTTCTAATAAAAGCTTTAACTCATCAAAGCATCCATGAATATCCCCAATAATATCAAAAGGCCCATATTCGTGCTTTAAATTATTCCAGAGAGGTTGCCTTATAATTTCTACCTGTTCTACTTCCTCTGGGCTATTCAAAACATGAACATACCGAAACCCTTCCTTTTGCAATCGTTTTATTGACTTTTTCAGTTGTTGCGTATGATTTCTAATCACATGTTCCCCAACCCGACGATCCGATCTATTCTTATTTCTTTCCTGGCAGACCTTTTCCGGAAGGTTAAATACGATAGCGACAGGAAGGCAATGATAATCCCTGGCTAACTGCACGAGAGGTTTCCTAGCAGATTCCTGTACATTTGTGGCATCAATAACAGCAAGCTTCCCCAACTGCAATCTCTTTGCAGCAATATAATGCAACACTTCAAAAGCAACCTGGGTCACCGTCTGGTCGTTTTCATCATCAGAAACCAATCCCCTGCAAAAATCAGAGGATAAAACCTCTGTTGATTTAAAATGTTGCTGGGCAAAGGTGGATTTGCCGCACCCTGAAGAACCGATTAATACAATTAAAGACAGCTCCGGTACTGTCAATTTCATAATGAAAACACTCCCATCTGCGTTGGGCTGCCGTATTCTTCATCCAGTTCACCAATATCAAAGAATTTCACTGAATAACCATAGCGTTCTACTATTTTCTCTGCCCATTGTTTAAATTCATTTCGCATCCACTCAAAGCGATGATCTTTATGGCGTAATTCACCAGGATAAAGGTTGGAATAATGCATGTTATACTCTTTATTTGGTGTAGTTAAAATCACCGTCTGAGGTCTGGCATATTGAAAAAGGACTCTTTCGAAGGCAACCAGCCTATTTTTATCAAGATGCTCGATGACCTCAATAACAGTTGCCGCATCATATCCAGAAAAACGTTTATCCCGATAAGTTAATGAACCCTGGAACAGCTGAATTCTCTTTCTTTGAAAATCAGGTAGCCTGTCCATTTTCAATTTATCTTTTGCTCTCTCAAGAATGCTATAGGAAACATCAACACCCGTTATTTGTTCAAAACTTTGATCTTTAAGTAATAGATTAAGGAGATTTCCTTCCCCACATCCAATATCAATAACTCTTGTTGCATGGACACTTTTAAGCGCCGCAACAACACTTACTAACCTTTGTTGGTTTAGATTTAATTTCTTCTCAGGCACTTCTTCTGCCTGATGCAATCCATTGTCTTCTTCTTCAAGGATAGGTTCTTTTTCTATTAATCGATCAAACGCTTTATTAATCAGGCTTCTTTTCCTTTTTAAATACCGACCCGTAATTTTGCCCCGTTCCGGGTGATGGGAGAGCCATCCTTCCCCATGGCGAAGAAGTTTATCAATCTCATCCTCTCCCACCCAGTAATGCTTTTCCGAATCAAGTACAGGGACCAGTACGTAAATATGATTTAACAAATCTCGCAGTCTTACCTCCCCTTCGAGGGTCACATTGAAATAATTGCTTCTTCCCCATTCAGGAAATTCTTCATCAAGGGTATAGCTTTCCACGGTTACTTTATAACCTAATGGTTCAAACAACCGATAAATAATTTCCTCATCCCCTTTACAGGGCAACATGACAATTCTTGCTTGAAAAGGCAATGGTTTTTCTGCAAGCTCTGGCCTATGTTTACACTTTCCAGACATGGACGTACCATAAACTCTAGACAAAGCGACACTTAAAAAGGAAGAAGCCACGTAAGGCCGATCATTCACATAATCAAACAATCCTCCATCTCCAACTGTCCCTTTCTTTCCTCTGGCTAAATCTATGGGGTCTATATCAAGCAAGAGGGCAGCTGTACATCTATCTTCCGTTGCTTCCGGGTAAAAAACATGTACCTTACCATGGTTTAACTCAAAGGACTGAGGCCTAGATGGATTCTTATAAAGTAAATATCCCAAATCTGTTGCTGGCTTTTGGGAATAAGTAATGGTTAATAACATAGCTGCACCTCTTTAAACAAAATATTGAACAAACCTCTTGTTTTTGATTATATTGGAAATAGTATACCCTGAAAGAGGAGGGTGGATGAGTACGAAAAACGCTTTAAAATTGCTGTTAAACATACTTCCCTATCGGAACAACCGGACTATAAAGAGGTTGAAGAATTAATGATTACAATATACGAAAAAACCTTTAAATCTTAAAAAAGGAAAGAAACTTTTTTACGGTTTTTTTCTTAATAATAGTCAAAAACCTTTGACACAAATGATTCATAATTAAGCCAAATAATTGCCTTATTTAAGCTATTTACCCCCCATTTTTTTAGACTAAAATCATGATATAAGCATCTTCTTCCAACAGAAGTTGAATGAATATTCCAGGGGGGAAATTGAAATGATTACCAACTTACTCATTGTTTCTGTAATTCTTGCAATTGCTATTGGCGCTGTCTGTATGGTTAAATTAAGCAAATTTTAATTCACAAACAATCTTTGAAAAAACCGCTATCATAATATCATAAAAAAGGGCACCCACAGTTTCCCCTGTAGGTGCCCTCGTTTTTTTCTATCCTAACTACACATTTAAGTCTCTTTTCTTATAAAACACATAGGTTCCTATGCCGAATAAAAGGATAATCACAAAAGACAAAATAAGATAAACTGGTTCAAATCCATCTCCGAAAATTAAGTTTTTTCCTTCAAAATATTTAAAAGGGGTTAAAAACTTTAGGTTTTCCAACTTATTGTTAATATCAATCACCATGGAAAGGATGAATGTTACCAATAAAATACCCGTTGCAAGAGCAGCTGCCCTTTTGGGATTTTTGCTAATAGCCGCTATTCCTGTTCCAATTAAAAAATAAATGATTTGTAATAAAAACATGCCGATCATTACAGATACAATATCTCCGATAAACGAATCTTCCTTGCTATAATAACCCACCATGAAAATCGATGAAAATAAAGTAACAAGATTAAAAATAATAAGGTTTGTTACCCCAGCCAGCATCTTGAAAGTAACTATTTTATTGCGGGAAATAGGCTTCACAAACAAAAATTCTGCTGTTTTATCCTGTTCTTCCTTTGAGATAATATGAGCCCCAACTAATGCAGCATGGATAGCTGCCATAATCATCAAATATAATGAAAGCATAACATAGAAGCCAATGGCTTGGGTTAAATCAAAGGTGCCAAATCCCAGAATGGAGCGGATTCCTTCTGGCATTTGATTAATGATGTCATTTATGGATTGGCCTGTATTAGCATATGCTTCATATTTAGCCATGCCTCCCATAACCATAAAGAGGACACCAATGCTCCATAAGATGAGAGATTTGCGATGGGCTTTCATTTCTCTTATAAAAATATTCATTTTAGCAACCCTCCTTAAGCCCCAATATCTTTTCTGGCAAATATAATATAGCTGGTTACAATTGCCACCATGGTGACTGCCAGACTTAGAATCACATAGGAAATTTCATAGGATGCATTTTTTGAAATATAAGCGATATCAAAATATTCAAAGGGGCTTAAATAGCGGATGCTTTTTTCGCCAACAGATGAATCCAATAAATTGATTATGAAAAAACCAAAGACCGTACCAAGAGTAACCGATAAAATGGACTTAATTTTTGGAAGTACAACTGAGAAAAGCATCCCCAATGCCAAAAAGATGAGTTGTAGATAAAACAGGGTAAGAGAGACCAGCAAAAACGTATTAATGTTTAAAGTTTCAGTTGAAATAAAAGTTGCCATTAAACTAGACACCAGCAAATAAACAATATTGGTAATTACAAGAGAAACTAGAGCCGCCAGAAGTTTCGCAGTTATGATTTGATGCCGTGTAACCGGCTTTACTAAAAGAAACTCTGCCGTTCCCTTCATTTCTTTTGCAATCATGGATGTACCCAAATTCATGGCCTGAATAGCTCCACAAAGAAGAATATAACCAAAGACAAAAGGATAAAAACCTAGAAGGGTTGAGAAGCTATCAAGAGAAATTCCCAGAGCTTTGCGTATCGCTTCTGGATATCCTTCCAACATTTTTTGCATTTCTTCAGCATTTTGAGAAAATACAGGAAAGATACTTAAAAAGAGAATAATCAAGATCGCCAGGGAAAGGGTCCAAAGGAGAGTGGATTTTCGATTAGCCTTTAATTCATGAAGAAACATATTCATGGCTTACTCCCCCTTTTCGTAATAATGCATAAAGATTTCTTCCAGGCTTGGCTCCTCGATCCAAATATTTAATAAGTTTAAATCTGCAATTTTTTTCATCATTAGATTAATATTGCCCCGGAATAAAAAGCTAATTTCTTTTTCTTTTGCTTCCAGGTTATTGACACCATCCATTTTGAAGAGACCTGGGTCTACCTTAGTTTGGGTTTCTAGTTTAATCTTTTTGTAGCTATTTTCTCGAAGGGTACTGATTTTCTCTACGCTAATAATTTTGCCTTCCTTAATAATGGCTACCCGGTCACACAAGCGTTGAACTTCGCCTAGAATGTGAGAAGAATACAATATTGTAACCCCTTTTTTCTTCTCTTCTTCTAGCAATTCAAAAAACTTTTGTTGCATAAGGGGGTCAAGACCTCCGGTGGGTTCATCAAGGATAAGCAATTTAGGCTCATGCAATAACCCCTGGACAATCCCAACTTTTTTCCGATTCCCAAAAGAGAGATCATCGATTTTTTTACGGAGATCTAAATCAAGAAGTTCTGCTAATTCCTTAATTCTTTTATTGCAATCTTTTTTATAAAAGCTGGCTGAGTATTTCAGCAGGTCAATGACTTTCATATTATCGTAATAAAAAACTTCAGAAGGAACATAGCCAATTTCTTTTTTAATTTCAGGGGCATATTGAAAAGCATCTTTGCCAAAAATTTTGGCGCTGCCGCTTGTAGGGTAGATTAAGGATAAAAGGGTCCGTATGGTCGTTGACTTCCCAGCGCCATTTGGGCCAATAAAACCAAAAATTTCCCCCTCTGTAACTTGAAAACTTACCTCTTCAATTCCCCTTGCCTTGCCATAGAATTTCGTGAGTTTGTTTAATTCAATAACATTCATTTTTCAAACCCCCTTTTTCTTTATAAAAACTATCTTTCAATAATCCTAAATAAGGATCCAACTCTACCAGAAGGGACTCATACTTGATTTCATTTAAGGGTGTGGACTTCACTTTTTCCTGTTGTTTTTTAGAGAAGCCCTCAAGAGTCCAGGAGATGATTTCAATGGCTTTCGGGATATCAATTCCTTCCCGAAATTTTGAAGCATCAAATTCTGCAAATAACATCTTAAAACCGGTGGCAATATGCTCTTTATTCCTCTTTTCTAACTCTTTCTTCACTTCAACTGCCTCTTCCTGATAGGCCACCATTATAAAATCAAACATTTCAGGATGCTTCTGAATTAAATCAAATTTCAACAATGTCATTTGCCGCAATCGGATTAATATATCCTTTTCCATGACATCTATTTTTCTTAAAAACTCATTAAGCAAAATTTCTATGCAATAATCATACAAAAATAAAAATAAATCCTTCTTTTTACTGAAATAATGAAAAAGCAATCCTTTAGAAATATTGGCTTCCTTTACAATTTCATTAGTGGATGCTTTCTCATATCCTTGTTGGGAGAACTCTTTTAGAGCCGCATTAATAATCCGCTCCTGTTTTTCTGAATCATCCAGGTTAAGAAATTTAGAAAAAATAGGGTTCACCTTCTTTCCATATTGCCGAAAAACCATTAACCATATTGGTCAATAACATCTTAGCACCATTGACTAGTATGGTCAATAATTATGGGGAATTATTCCACATTCCGACACACAAAAGCCGTTCCCTTTAAAGTTCAAAAGGAAACGGCCTAATACTCTAATCTTTTTTAGAAATATTACTTTTTCTCTACAACTAACAAATTATAACCCTCATAATTGGTATCGATGGAAACGATTTTATGTCCTTCCTTTTCCACACTCTGTGGAACATTATTAATGGGATCTCCATTATCTAAATAGAAACCTCTTTTTTGCCCGGAATTTATTTTCGATAGTTCAATTTTTACTTTTACAAAGTTAATAGGGCACTTTACCCCTCTAAAATCAATGACTTCAATATCGTTACTCTCAATGGTTTCTTGTTTATCTTCCTGTGATTGATTTACCTCATCCTCTTTTGCTAGAGTGATTTCAAGGTGTCCATTTAATGATTCATAGATTGCCGTTACTTTATTAAAGAGATATTCTACTTCAGAAAATTTATCAGATATACTCTCTAAGTCTCCCAGTTTAAAATCAATAAGACTTTCAAACAATCCTTTAATGGAAGTTTTAACATATCCTGTATCTATGAAATGCTTTTCAAATTCCTTAAATATTTCTCTATGTTTATTTGTATCTACTCCTCTTAATACCAAAAGGGTTCTAGCAGAGGATACCGCTGATGAATATAAATCTTGCTCATTTTTATCCTCAATATATTTTTCCAGAGAAGATTTGGCATTGGATAAATCTAGTTTAATCACATCCAAGACACCAATACTGCATTCCCCAGGTGCTCTACCTTTTAAAGAGAACTGCTCACTGGATCCAAAATCATAGTAAATATCTTTGTCTTCTACAAAGTCATCCAAATTCGTATATTTATTAACTAATTCCTTAATATCCGAAGGTTTATTATTTAAAAATTCATCAAAATCTTCATATCCTGAAGCAATTTCTAAATTTGCTAATTCAAGAAGAAATGCAGGTATTTTCTTCGCTGGAAGATCTCCATATTCATCACCCATTTTGGCTATGCCAGCGCCCACTCTTCCTCCAAGTGATAGAGAAAATGTTGGTACAAGGCCCTCTTGAGTCCTTTTCGCTTTTCCATGAAATCCGATTTTTCCTTTTTCATGTTGGGCGCAAGAGTTAGGGCATCCAGAGATAAACAATCTGGGAAGAGCTGCTTTTACATCTGAAGATTGATCTTTAAACTCTTCTTTAATGCCAGTTAATAGATTTTGGGAAAGACATAATCCTAGCTTGCAGGTTGCAGCTCCAACGCAAGTTAAAGAATGGTCAAGGTTATACCGTGAAGTAAAACCGTCAATGATTTGTGTTAATTTCTCTGCATCTTCCTCTTTAAGATCTCTTACAAAAAATGCCTGAGTGTTGGTTAATCTAAAAGATATTTTATAATCTAAATCCTTAACAAAATTCAACACTTCATCTAGATGATCTACGCTTAAATTACCGCTTTGAGGGTGAATATAGACAGAGTAGTAACCAGCCTGTTTTTGTGGAAACAAAATATTTACCAGCTCTTTGGCAACGGTAACTTTTTCAACAAACTCTGTAGTGGTATTCGTTAAAAATTGATCTTCATTGACACGAACATCCAGGTTACCTTTTGCTTTTAATTGATCCACTTCTTCATTAAATAGCTGAATGAACTTTTCTTCCCCAAGTCTTTTAACAATATATCTTATTCTTGCTCTATTTTTATTAGTTCGATCTCCTTCTTTTTCAAAGAGGTTTTTCATGGCTTGAAGGTAGTAAAGAATATCTTTGGCATCAATAAAATCATTAAGTAATAAAGAAACTCTTGGATTTCCACCAAATCCCCCGCCACCATATAGTTCAAAACCTTTTTTTCCATTAACGATTTTTGCAATAAAACCAAGATCGGAAATAGTAGCATTACCAGTATCTGCAGGACTATTGGAAAAAGCAATCTTAAATTTTCTCGGAAGATTCATGGTTGAAGGATCTTTTAAAAAGTAATCTGTTGCGGCTTTTGTATAGGGGGTGACATCAAACACATCATCCAGGGAAACACCAGAGAGAGGGGAGCATTCAATATTTCTTACCGTATTTCCCCCTGTGCCTTTTGTAATGATTCCTACTTCTACAAGGGCTTTCATAATGGGATATACATCTTCTAAATCTAAACTATGAAATTGAACGTCCTGTCTTGAAGTAAATCTGACTTTACCATTGGCATATTTTCTGCTAAGTTCACTTATGCGCTGAAATTGCTCTAAAGTGATAAAACCTCCAGGTATTCTCGTCCGAATCATATAGGTTTCTTCTTTTCTTTGTTCATAAACACCCATAGAAACCCGAAAGGCTTTAAATCTTACAGGGTCGATTTCCCCATTTAAATATTGCATTGCCTTCTCTTTAAACTCTTCAACCACTTGATAATCCTCTTCAAATAAATCAATCATTACGATCACCCCTTAATCTCGTATTTAAGTGTTTCTACGTTTTTGTCTTTGTCTATTTTAAATAAGTTAAAGATAGGGTCTTTTTCCAGTGATAAAATTCCATATATTATATTCGGGTCAAAAGCAAGTCTTTTATCTTCTTCTGACGGTCTCGAAGGGGTATATGGATGAGAATGATAATTGCCAACAAGATGAAATCCATGATTTCTGATCAGTTTTAAAGCAGTAAATTGCTCTTTTGGATCCATAGAAAAATGTTCACTGCTTTGATCTATATTGGTTAAAGGAACAACTTTTTTAATAAAAATATCTTCCCCCACTTTATTTCCGCCAAGAAAACCACAGCATTCATTTGGAAACTCTCTCTTAGCCTGATCAACAATTTTTTCATATTCTTCTAATGAGATATAGATCATCAATGCACCTACTTTTATACTGTTTTCAAATCGCAAGCCCCTTGCTCGTAATCTATAAGACTATTAATGGTAGGGTGATCACCACATATGCCACACTTTTTATTTTTATTCACTTTGATTTTTCTAAATTGCATAGTCAATGCATCATAAGTTAAAAGGTATCCAGCTAGTGAATCGCCCAAATTAAGGATATATTTCAGGGCCTCCGTGGCTTGAAGTGTACCAATCACGCCACCCATTACACCTAAAACACCCGCTTCCCGGCAGGTAGGAACCACTCCAGCAGGAGGTGGAGATTGGAAGATGCATCTGTAACAAGGTGTACCATTGTCAGGAATATAGGTAGTTAGCTGTCCTTGAAACCTAATGATTCCCCCGTGGGAAAAAGGTTTTTTCGCAAGTACACAAGCATCATTTATTAAAAATTTAGCTGGAAAATTGTCTGTGCCATCGATAATAAAGTCATAGTCCTGGTCTTTTATAATGTCTAAAATATTATTTGAATGAACTAGCTCGTTATAAGAAACCACATTTACATCTGGATTTAATTGGTTGATGGTTTCCCTGCCTGACTGAACTTTAAATTTCCCTACATCCTGGGTTTGGTGGATAATTTGCCTTTGCAGATTAGAAAGATCAACAACATCTCCATCTGCTAAACCTATGGTTCCTACTCCAGCTGCTGCTAAATACATAGCTGCAGGAGCTCCAAGCCCACCTGTTCCAATGATCAAAACCTTAGAGTTAAGAAGTTTTTCTTGTCCTTCAACACCAACTTCAGATAATATGATGTGCCTAGAATATCTCTCAATTTGTTCTTCATTAAAATCCAAATGTGCCACCACCCATGAAATATAAGAAGTCGATTTCATCCCCCTGTTTTAATACAGTAGTACTAAATTTATCCCGATCAACAAATTCCTCATTTAATTGCACTGAAACCATATCTGGCTGTTCAACTTTTTCAATCGCTAAAATTTCTGTTACCGTTACTCCTTCCTTTATTTCTTTTTCTTCACCGCTTATTTTAATAATCACAACATTTCCTCCTTTTTCGATTAATCATACCTATTTACACGGGATTAAATTTAAAATAAAAACTTTCTCGCAAATGTTCTACAAGAAAGTTTTCTTCTTTTCTTATAAAAAGAATGACATATTAAAATGAATTTTGTCAATACCTACGATAAAATTAGAGTTATAGAACTATTTATTAGGATGGTTAATTTTTTTTTTGCCTATTTTTCTCAAATGGCATCCAATGTCACGATGACTTTGAATAAATCTCCATCCACTTCAATATCTAAACTACCGTCATGTAAATCTACGATCGACTTGGCAATAGCCAATCCCAATCCCGAACCTTCCGTATGACGGGATTGATCCCCCCTTTTAAACCGTTCAAAAAGCTCGTCTATTTCTTCGCTTAACTCATACTTCGTCACATTTTTAAAGACAATAACAGCTTTCTCTCCCTCTTTTTTTATGGAAATAAATACTCTTGTATTCTCCAAAGAATATTTCAGGATATTGGTGATGAGATTATCAAACACTCGCCATAATTTTTGGCCATCAACAATGGCATAAATCGGTGTATCAGGATTCTTTACACGGAATTGCAAAGAAGATTTACTGATTGTTTCATTATGCTCAGCCAGGGATTGCTGGAGAAGTTGCACCAAATCCACTTGTTTCTTATCCAGTTCAATATTTCCGCTGGCCATTTTCGATGCTTCAAACAAATCATCAATTAACACTTTTAACCGCTTGGATTTACGGTCAATGATTTCAATATAGGCATCCCGTTCTTCATTGGATAAGCCAGGTTTTTTCAACAATTCTGTATAGGTAATAATGGAGGTTAAGGGTGTACGCAGGTCATGGCTCACATTGGTAATTAACTCTGTTTTTAACCTTTCGCTTTTTGCCTGTTCCTTTTTTGAAACTTTCACCCCATGCTTAATGGTATTAATGTTTGCTGCTAGAGTTGCTAGCACTGATTTTCCAATGACAGGCAGATCCGGTTCAAAGGTTCCCCGGGCTAAATGATTGGTGTTTTCCATAATCCGATTAAAATAGCCAGTGCGTCTAATAATATAGATGATTGTCGGAATGCCAACTAACACACCAAAGGGAGCATAAAAAGCCGAAATTTTAGGTTCTGCAAACACCAGAACACATCCTCCCATGACAAAAACGATTCCTAAAAGAATAAAAACCTGTGTGCCCACTTTCCGATTTAAAAAAGCATCCTTTATTACCCGATAAGCTATTAATCCCCAGGCAATCTTCCATTCCTCTTTTTGGCTCGGCCAATCTTTTTTTAACCGGTCTACTAAGAATTTTCCCTGAATGAGCGTTAATACAACAAGTATGGTTGTAATACAAAATATAACTATTTTTTTCCATACAATATAAGGATTACTCCAATCCAGGTTCAGAAATTGATTGCTCAAACTTGGCAACAACATTAAACTGATAATACCTGTAAATCCACAAAACAGTATACTTACATCAATAGGAATCCGATTATAATAGGGCCTCCAACCTTCGTTGATGACCGAAGAAAGCACCTTTGTTTTCTTTCCTAAATAAAGGCTTAAGAAAAAAGCGATTAAGGCAGCTGCTATATAAATATAAAATACAATTTGGGTGACCTGATAATTAAAATAGTCTGAGACAACCGTGTAAGTAGCAGGTACCGCTTTTGTTACAGCGATTTTCCCTTCAAGTGTTCTTGGGTTTTTTGTATAAATGGAGTAAATCAAATCATTTTCAAAATTACCTGTACCTTTATAGTCAGATATAGAAATAAATCGTCCTTCAGTAGAAACATATTCATACCCTTTTGATGGGTAGTTTTGAATAAACAACATTTTTTTGGAACTGAAGACCTGATCAAGGGGCTGGTTTTCGCCAACATTCACATTGCTAAAAACTTTTCCCGTTGCCCGGTCTTTTAAATAATATTTAAAAGTTTGTTTATATTTTTCAAGTGTAGGGCGGTATTTTTCAATTACAGTATAATAATTTTCTAAAACTTCTTCTTTTTCTTTGATAATTTTATCCCGCACATAATCATCACTTTTAAAATTATTTGTGATATCTGCTATTTTTTGATCCCTCTCAGTGACAAGGGCGTCCACAACTTCCGGTTTCCCTGCCATCTGTGCATCTTTAATTTTAGATTCATACTGTTCATGAAGATTAGATACTTGTTGGGATAAATCTCCATAACGATACCGGTGATTGTTAATTTCTTCCTTACTTACTGTAATGGCTTTCTTCGCTTCTTCAAGAGTCATACCGCTTAATTCAAATACGCTTAAGTAATTAATAAATTCAGCAAGTTGGCTTTGAAATTCATAGGTTTGAAAATAATCCCTTTTCACATAGCGACTACCTTGTGTTAACCCGGTTAAAATCCCACTTATGCCAAAAGTAAATAACAACATCCAGGCAACAATTGCGATTCTACTTTTCCATTTTGTATCCAATTCCCCACACCACCTTTAAGTACCTTGGATTTTTCGGGTCAATCTCAATTTTTTCCCTGATTTTTCGGATATGTACAGCCACTGTATTCTCGGCATTATAACCTGGTTCTTTCCATACCCGCTCATAAATCTCATTAATAGAGAACACTCGTCCAGCATTGGTCATAAGCAATTCCACTATTTTGTATTCAATAGGGGTTAGCTTCACTGCTTCCCCATGGGCTTTAACTTCCTTAGCTGTCGGATCTAGAGTGAGCCCATTAAGATCAATGAACTTTTTAATGCCCTCATAGGTTCCCAAACTAACATATCTCCGCAGTTGGGATTTCACTCTTGCCAGTAGTTCCATAGGATTAAAAGGCTTAGAAACATAGTCATCTGCCCCAACTTGCAGGCCTAAAATTTTATCTGTATCCTCGCTTTTTGCACTCAAAATAATAATAGGGATGTTTTTTGATTCCCGTATTTTAAAGGTGGCAGAAATACCGTCCATACGAGGCATCATGATATCCAAAAGAATGAGATGAATTTCATGTTCGTTTAATTTTTCAATGGCTTCAATGCCATCCTGGGCTTTAATAACAGTGATTCCTTCATTTTTCAAATAAATTTCAATGGCATCCCGAATTTCCTTTTCATCATCAACCACTAATACGTTATATCCGTTCATTTTTTCACCCTCCTTTCTAAAGGATAACATGATTGTAAAAAAATAATCTTAATATCTAATGAGGAACTTTCTTAAGACTTTCTTAAAATAGAAAAAGCAGGGTTCAGGCAATCCTGTTCCCCGCTTTCCATGTCTTGTTTTTTTGCTATCCCCTATTTTTAAACCCTTTCACCAGAGAAGAGATTGTATCAACAATATATCCAAATACAAAGAGATAGATAAATCCATTGGTCAAAAGAGTCCAATTACGTTCTAGAAGATCAATTATATCACCAGTCGCTATTCCCGTTGCGTAAAGCTCATTCACAAAATTTCCATTCCATAATATGGGGTTCGTGAAAATAACGATAGCTAATAAAATGGAAAGAATATTAACAATGCCAATGAAAACTCCTAAGAAAACCGTCCATTTTCCAACCAAAAACTTTACACTATCCTTGAGGATGGATAATACAGTTAAACCTAAAATGTAAGGCAATAATTGTTGAATCCCTTCTGCAGAGAAGATAGGAACAATAGAAATCAATTCTCCATGCTCAAAATGGTAAACACCGATCCAATGATTATTAAACACAAAGATGAGGGTAAACAACACATTAAAAAAGATAGAAAATAAAGGTTCAGCAGGTTTAATTTTATTTTTTCTTCCCAGAATTTTAGGCAAATCTCTCGGACTCCATTCTTTCAAATCAATTTTCACCTTTGTAAACCGTTCATTTAAGGCAAAAATAATTGTGATAATGGCAACACTTTGTAAAACTCCACCAATCACTGCACCCACTAATTCACCTATGCTCTGGAAAATATTCGAACCAGGATTGAAAATCAGTTCGAAAAATTTCCCAATGGTTAACCCAAAAATAACCACTGCAGCTACAATTTTCACAAAGAAAAGATAGGTTTCATAATACTCTGGGCCAATTAAGTATTGTTTAAATCCTCTATATTCATTAGCCAGTTGTACAGGGTCTCCTAATTCCTTTAATACACTTTCTATATCCCCGTTTTTTTCAGACAACATTTTTTCAATACGATTGCGAAGTTCTATTTCTACTTTATCTCTCTGAGTTTTAGGTAACCGCTTTGTTACAGCATAAATATACCTTTCCATTAAATCCATTGAAATCACCCCCATATCAAATTATTCTTATCCAAATCAATTTATCTACTAACCTATACGTTATCCAAAATAAACAGTTCCAAAGAGATGCTAAGAATCAAATCGTGCCAGTTCCTCGCCGACAATGATGTAAGACTGACGGCCAACTTCAATCCGGGCGCGCCTTCAAAACATCTGGGTAGTTCAAGAAGTGAGACTGTTGAAGGCTTTTTTCGCCCTTCTTTCAGTTTCCCTCGTATCGGCTCGCAAAAAGGCAACTGATTTGATTCATTAGCATCTCAAATTGACCTTACGGTCTTATTATAAAGAAAACTTTGCTTTCTCCAAGTCTTTAGGCTCCAGCGCCCTCCTTAGTTGCACATGTACTATAAAAATTTTATACGCTTATAGTAAAAAAAGCCAGTGCAGCGCTTATTCTGCATTGGCTTTTTTTACTTTTTACCGTTTAAAGGATTTATTTATCCGATTATGTAATCGGTTTTATCAGATTCCAAACAACCTACGCTTCACCAACACTCCCCATAGCTGCTAAGCGAGGATCTGCAATTCCTCCCCACAAATCAATAGTGTCTGCAGAAGCGGCAAGCAACCGTGGTTGTCGGGGATTTTCCTCGGGGAATTCTTCCATGCCAAAGCTATATTCAATGGTCATCCCGTCTGGATCTAAGTAGTAAAGGAACACAGCCCCTGATGGAGTATGGCGTCCTGGTCCAAATACAACAGGGACATCATTGCGAAGGAAACGGTTACGGGCACGGCCAATATCATCAATTTCAGTAACCATGAAATTCACATGGTGAAGGCCATTTTCTTCTGCTTTAAAAATAGCAAAGGAATGGTGATAAGAAACAGGGAATAATCTCATCCAAGCGCCTGCTTCCCCTTCCATTAAGTCGGAAATAGCAAAATTCATAACTTCATTATAGAATTTAGTCGCTTCAGGAATGGAATTTGATTTTAAAACCACATGGCCAAGACGTTTAATCTGAGTATGGGTACGTTTAAAATCGAAAGGCATATGAGCCATTTCTGTATAAAGTTCGAAGGTTACACCAAAAGGATCTTGGAAACGGAAAGATTTCCCTTGATGGAACATAGCACATTCTTCATCTGATACATAGTAAGGATTTAATCCATGGGCTTTGAAATGTTCAAATGCTGGCTCTAAGAATTCTGGGCTTTCCAATTCCAAACCGATTCTTTTAATCCCTGGTCTTGGTGCCTGGAACAAAATAACGTTATGGTGGTCATGGCTTGTACGGAAAAAAGCATTATTGGCGTTATTGCTTTCAACAGGTTCAGTGCCTACTAACTCCCCATAAAAATGCTTTGACTTTTCTAAGTTCGTAACATTAATGCCAACATAGCCTAATTTTTTATATCGTAAAATGTTGTTCATTTAGGGTTCATCCTTTCTAAAATGGTTTTGCGTATAGGAAAGGAAACCTTTCCTATACGCATAAGGGTGGCAAATTAGATAATGATACTTACTTTACTTTGTGGACGCAAAGATTCAAGAGCAAGGATGGATTTACGATCCTTAATTTTCAATTGTCCATTTTCTAAAACAAAACGGTGTTCATATTTGCCTACATAAGTATCCATTTTTTCATAACGCATACGGTAAATTACGAAGTTCGCATTAACGAGAATAGAATCTTCTGTTTGTTCCACAATGCGCACATTGCTAATGTGGCGGCTAGTACGGGAACGTGGGAATTCTACGTGGCAGTACTCTTTTTGCATGCGTTTTACACGAGAATCAATACGGAAACGATTATCAGCTACAAGGAATAAAGAATTCGTAGGATCCCCATCAGGAACATCTGTTGAAGGAATTTGGTAGGTTGCATCCTGGGTAAGAAGTTCTGCCCATTCATTTAATTGGCCTTTATCTAATAAATCAGCTTCCATATATAGAAAATCTTCAATTTGTTCACGAGTAATATTCATCTTTTAATCCTCCCCTTTTTTTATTAGGAATTAACTGTCACTTTAGATTCTGCAATTTGCATTAACTCGTTCCATTTACGCCAGAATCCACGCATCTGTTCTTCATCGGTATTGGTATGCTCGTCCTTGCCCATACCACGGGAGATATCTTGATATTCTACATATGGATAGCTGTCAAATCCAAGTTGGCATACTTCAAGAGATTCAATATCATCTGGAGTTGCAAATCCGCCTGGTCCAATGAAGCTTAAGAAGTTATCAAGTCTTCTAGCTCTTAAGTTAGCTGGCTCATTTTTTGGCCCCATAGCCCATGCAGTTACTTCCATATAATCAGGCTCAACTGGATCAAAAGTACGGATTGTCAAAGACATGATATCGTTAATAATTAAGTTCGGGAAAACCCAGAGATTGCGGTTTAATTCTGTCATTTTGTGAACTTTTTCAGCATCAAAACGGGATTCTAATTCTTTGCGAATTTCTGCAATTTCTGCTTTTGCTTCTTCGCCCCAAACAGGAATCCATTTCGCTACAGGACGTCCCCATGGTGATTCATATTCCATTAAGGTATGACCATTTCCTAAAGCTACCCCACGGCCAGCAATACCACCGGATAGATCAAGGCCTTGATCGTCACCCATGAATTCAATGTAAGTAGAGTGGTTATGAGCAATATGATACCCATCAATACTGTTTTCCCCTAAGAGTTTCCAGTTTGCACGGATGCTATATTTTTGAGATCCCCCAATCACTTCCATGCCTTCAGCAGATTGGTCTGCCACTAAATCTAAATATTCTGTCGCTGCTCCCAGATAATCTTCAAGAGACTCAGCGTTATTAGCAAAGTTAACAAACACAAAACCTTTATAACTTGCGCTTCTCGCATCAACCATATTTAAGGATTTGCGATCAAATTTGTCACCGTAAGCTGATGCGTGTGGAACCCCAATTAATTCCCCATCGTTTTTAAAGGACCATGCATGGTAGCAGCAAAGGAAGGTTTTGGTATTTCCTTTTTCTTCACGGCAAACCAAAGCGCCACGGTGTGTACAAGAGTTTAAGAGAACGTGAACTCCACCTTGTTGGTCACGGGTAAAGATGATAGATTTGCCAGCAACTTTACGAGTTACATAATCATGTGGATTAGGAATTTCAGATTCATGTCCTACATAAACCCAAACTTTATCAAAAATGCGTTCTCTTTCAAGTTTTAAAATGTCTTTACTAATGAATGTATTACGGTTTACGAGAAATTTATTTTTGGTTTTGTCTTCAATGATCCATGGTTTTGCACTTGTCATAATGAGCTTCCTCCCCATTTTTAAATTAAATAAATTTCAAACCTTTCAATTACAACAGAATCTTTCGTTATCCCCCTCAAACCTTAATGAAAGACTCACCCCCTCAAAGAGATTGGCTGCAGAAAGCGATTTCAGAATAATCAATTCGGACTATTCTGAATATTTATGGCGTAAAGCTTGGGTGAAAACCCAACCTATTTTGGTTGTATGGTTTTCAATCCCAAGAATTCCATAGCGTTAAGGCCGAAAATTCTATTCTTTTGTTCTTCAGTTAAATGGAATGATTCATGCAAGATTTTCCCGGCAGGAATCTCTGCCATTTTAAACGGATAATCTGTTCCTAACATAATTCTTTGATCCCCAAATTTATCAATTAAATATTTTAGGTTTACTGGGTCAAAGACTAATGAATCATAGTAAAAATTCTTTGCATAGTAGCTTGGCGGTTGAGAAATCAACTCTTGTAAATGAGTCCAATTTTCCCATCCATGATCCATACGAGGCAAGATATATGGCAATGACCCGCCACCATGGGCTAAGAGAACTTTTAAGTTTGGCAATTTTTCCATTACGCCAGAGAAAATTAAACTTGCACCTGCAAGAGCAGTTTCACCAGGCATCCCTACTGTATAAAGGGAATTGTAGGCTTGTAAACGTTCTCTGCCGAGGATTTGCCATGGATGAATAAATAATGGAACATTCCATTTTTCTGCCATTTCAAAGAAGGGAAACAAGGATGGATCATCCAGATTCTTTCCATTTACATTGGACCCAATTTCCAGTCCATGCAATCCTAATGTGTGAATGCAATAATCCATTTCTTGAATAGCTGCATCCACATCTTGTAAAGGAATAGTGCCAAAACCGAGAAAATGGTCTGGATCTTGCTTTATAATGTTTGCAATGTGTTCGTTTTGAAAACGGGATATTTCCATCGCATGTTGAGGATTAGCCCAATACGAAAAGGTTACAGGAATAGGAGAGAGCACTTGCTTATCCACCCCTGTCCTTTTCATATCTTCAACCCGTTTTTTAATGTCCCAGGTGTTGTCTGTAATTTCCCGAAAAACTTTTCCATCTACCATGATTTTAGCGCCACAACTACATGTGGGCTGAAATACAGGCCAACCAGGTTCGTTAAATTTTTTCGAAAAATCAGGTAATTCCGAAGAGATGATATGAGTGTGAACGTCTATACGCATGCCAGTTCTCCTTCAATTATTTGAATAAAACGCTTACAGCTTTCTTAATATGATTTTAACACTGAAAATAAAAAACAGTCCAATTATACTATTTTTACTTTTTTGACTTTTTCGATAAATTATTTTTATCCTATTCGTATGAATGCTGTCGAGTAAATTAATATAATTCGGTCGTAGATTTGTTGAAATCTGTCGTTTTACAGAAATTCATGTCAGATTTATTTGTTTATTGACCCTGAAACAGGAAAAAGCCCCTGCTTATCACAGGAGCTTTCTTTTTTTAAGAGAATACAGTGGTAAATCGTTCATTCACTTCATGGTCAAAGAAGGAAACCGCCCGTCCAAGATCTTCTGCTGTCCAGGTGATTTTTGGAAAGTCAGGATAGGTGATATACCCACCGCAGAATACTTCATTTCGGTTTCCTGAAGGATCAAAGAAGTAAATCGTCGTTCCCCGGGTAATCCCGTGGCGAGTTGGCCCTTTATCAATCATAATGCCATTTTTCCCTAAAATATCAGCCGCTTTGCGAATCTCAGTCCATTCATCTAACCAGAAAGAAATATGATGCAACTTTTCATCAGGCCCTTTAATCACGGCGATATCGTGAGGTGTATTCGTGGTAAACAACCAGGTTGCAATATAACTTTCATCTGGTGCAAGAAGTTCTTCACTAATGCGGAAACCAAAGATTTCCTGGAACAATCTAGTGGTTCCTTCCACATCATCCCCACTGATTAACAGATGGTCTAAGCGAGGGGGAGCAATCCCAACTAATCCATCTGGCCATGGGTCAGGATTCACAAGAGGCAACCCATTTCCCACTTGATCAATTTCATGATAAAGTTCCACAATTTGCCCTGTTGGAACTTTAAAACGAACTGCTTCCCCTTCTGCAATGCGATATCCCGCCGGAATCCGGTCTACTGCAACACCGTATTCAATTATTTTTTGTTCATAAATATCCAAATCCTCTGCTGTTTCACATTTAAAAGCTAAATGATCCAATCCAGCAGAATCAGCTTTTTCTAAAATCACACTGTGATGGTCATACTCATCCCACCCCTTGAGGTACACATGGTTTTCATCCCGTGCAGTTTCAATTAAGCCAATCACATTTTTATAATAATGGATGCATTCTTCCCATTTTGGAACCCGAAGTTGCACTCTTCCCAAACGCATAATTGCCATTCTTCTAATTCCTCCTCTTTATAGCAATCTAGTGATTATCCAACGATTTTAAGGAGACCTTTATGCTGAATCCCCAATTCTTCAAGAGTCCGATCATCCTGGGGAGTGAATGGCTCATCAAAATATGTCATTCTTGCTTCATCTGTATTCAGTTTATATAACCCGCCAATCACTTGTTTAAAATCTGCCCATTTGTCCTCAGGGTTTACGGGAAGGCAAAGAGCTGGCGGATTTCCCTGTTCATATACATAAACAAACATCATCAGTTATTCCTCCTTCGTTGCCCCTAGGCACGCATTTTTTTCCACTTTTCAAAATTCTTATGGTCCACTGATTCGTAGTAATCTCCACCATCCTCCGGTTCGATGCCCCAGTAGTTATGTAGGTCATCTAAGGGACCACAATTTCCTTTTAAAATTTCATGGACAGGCAACCATGCTTCTTTATATTTATCCGGTTCATTATCGAAAATGGTTTGGCAGCCATCAGAACAGAAGTGATAGGTTTCCCCTTCATGTTCACTGTGGCGGTAAGCTGTTTTTGTAACATCATCAGGCTCAGAGAATATCAGAGGATACTGGCAAGTCTGGCATAACATAGGGAATCCAGGTAAGTTCCGCTCATAATTTGGATCTTCTCGTTTTTCCCATTTCTTCGACCAAATGTTTTCCCAGGCATCCCCATATTTTTCGGCTAACCATACCTTATCTTCTGAAGTAGGAGCAAAAGGATGGAAGAAAGCTACATGAGGCACCCGATGAATTAAGAGGGCAGCTTGATGGGAAAGATGATCTTTTTCAGCAATGGCTTGTTCATAGTATAATGGCTTGCGAATTCCATAGAGTTCAAGATCTTTAAAGAGACCGTTTAATACCTGGTCTTCAATATACATTTCAAAGGCTTCTTTCCAGGACACTACTTTCTTCGGTGCAATATAATCCAGGATATAAGCAATCGCTGTAAATGCACGATAAGATCTCCAGAACCATTTATCTAACCATTTCTGTACGATAGGTACATTGTCTGGATCTTCTTCCAACATGGCGCGAATGGCCATCATGCCAAGGGTCATATGGCGGGATTCATCAGATTGGGAAGTAAAGCCTACAGCAGTATAGGAATGGTCATGGTTTGCTAATGCCGTAGATCCCATAGTTACAAACAAGATATTGGTAAAGGCAACCTCAAATCCGAAGGAAATGGCAGCAAGGGCTTCAAAAGGACCTGCAGACATGGCATCTTCAAAGAAAGACTTAATTACGGACATGAGCCAGAAGCGATGGGCTATTTGTTTCCAACTATGGAATCCCTGGAAATATTTATTATAGTTATTGAACATTAACACTTCATTTTGTACATGGCGCAGCTCGTCCACAGATTGGGTAAAGGCTGCAAAGCGAATGGCTGGAATTGGCACATGGCGTGATACATACTGAAAGAGGCGGTGGGCATTGTACTCACCATTAAAGGCAACCCCTGCAAATAGTTTCATGCCTTCTAACCAGCGGGCGTCACTCATATCCAATTGGGCTTGCATTAAATCAATGTTTTCACGAATAGCATGGTATTTCCGTTCTTTTTCCGCCTGAATTCGTACATAATTTTCCACAGTTACACGGAAAGGGTCTTCCCAACGATCCCAGTTATGAATCTTAATGCCTTCAAAGGATACGTGAGGATACATTTCCTCAAAGGAAACATAACTAGGTGCCCAATCCAGGTCTCTTGTTAATAGGTTATATTCTTCTTTTAATCCCCGTTTTTTCTTCGCCATTTATTCTACCCCCTATACGTTATCCCATTGCAGAACAATATGATCATCATCCCAATCGGCCATAAAACCGTAATAAGACGTAACAGCTAATTGCAAATCTTCCGTTTCCCAGCTATCTCCTAAACATTCTTCTACGGAAGCTTTATTAATCACTAATTTATGAAGGGCCTCCACTTTCACATATCCAGGGAACCTTGTGATTTTTACATTTTCATTGTCCTGTTCCACAGCTTCAATAATTGCTTCAGATTCAGGGCAATTGGTTAAATCCAACCCGACATAACGGTTTCGTTTTTCAACTTGTTCCATTTAAATGACCTCCCCGGTTGTTTCAAGTGGCAAGGCAGTAATTAATTGCAGCTCATCTACTAAAAGGGATTTAACATATTGATCAAGCACATGTTGCAAAGCTTCTTCTCCATTTCCGCCATTTTGAGGAAGGTCAAATACAGCAAGTACAGGCTGAACGGCTTCAATAACACGGGGTAACCATTTATTCACATAAGATGCGATTACATCTTTATTTTCCGAGCGATCTTCAAGTAACATCTTTACAAGAGCAGTAGTATAGTTTCTTTCGTATTCAAACATTTCCATAAAGAATTGGCTAAATGATAGATAAACACTATCTCCATTCTTTACTGCAACCGCTGTCATTTTCTCGTAGAATAGTGGATAGAGAATAGAGTCTAGAATTAGATTAATAGCAACCATGGCTTCTGCCCAATCCCAGGTCACCATTACATTTTCCAATAGGGCACGAAGTTTCTGGTATTTTTCATCTTCAATCCATTTTTGTTTTCCGTCCTGTAGAATGGTTGGACATTGTTCCTCTAACTCTAAACAGATACGGGTGATTAATTGAGCAGTTCCCATTTGGTCATAACACTGGTAAGTTGCACATTGTTCGACCGCTGTCCCTACTGAAGCACGCCCAATATACATAAAGGCGACCGACTCGCCAAAAATAATATGGCGTAAAACGGGAAGAAATTCTCTTATGGTATCAACCATGTCAGGATCCATATTTTTAAACAAACCATAACGGTCAGCAGTTTCAAATTGGCCCTTAATGCGAGCTTGGAAATCAGCACGGCTGTAGCAATAGGTTGCGTAATATAATCTGGCGGGATCACGAAACTGTTCCCAATCTTCACACTTTACTTTCGTAATTCTTTCATCAAAAATATTCATGTCTGAATTCCATAAAGGACGATAATGGAAGTTTTCTTTTGGTTCCAAATTATATGTTGCCTCATCATAAGTTGTTGGGCGCTTCACTTTTAAACCGGACATGTACTTGTATGTAGTACGAATTGGTTTAATAGATTCTCCTACTTGAAATTGATGTGCCATGTACGAGCCTCCCCCTTATTCATCACCGAATTATGTACAGCTACAATTAAGAACTGTACTGTTATAGTAGTTGAATTTTCTGAATATTCATACTGCTATTTAGGTAGAATATGAACGGAGATTTTTATACGATTCTGCACTAACTTATAGTGTTAACTGGCCCATCACTACAGAAATTTCCAAAGCTAATTGAATCTCAAAACGGGTATCAGAGTTATTCAAATCAAACTCCCCAAGATCCTGGATTCTCCGTAAACGGTAACGCATTCCCCCAATAGTAATGTTCATTTCCCGGGCAGTTTTATGAAGATTAAACTCATTTTTAATATAATAATATAGGGTTTTTAATAGTTCTCCGCCGCTTTTTTTGTCGTATTCATATAATGTTCCTACTTTTTCTTTTGCAAAGGATTCCAATTCTTCAGGATTACGAGCATTTAATAGAAGGCCTAAATGCCCTAATTCTGCAGAGTGAATAACCTGCCGATCCTTCCATTTCATTTCTGCGATTTCAATGGCTTTTTGCGCCTCGTGAAAGCCACGGGAAAACGAACATAAATTCTGGTAAATCCCGCTCATGCCCAGGGTAACTTGGAAATTTTTTAATGAAGCATTTATTTTATGAAAAAGAAATTGGCCATATTCTTTGCAATTGTTTTGTTTCATTTTAAAAATTTTTTCCGGAATGAGAGCAAAAACCCGGTCAATGCGGGATGAAACCAAAGCATGATACCCTGCCTGTTCTAAATCACAGGAAATAATATTTACAATTTCCTTTCGCAAATCAATTGCACCATTCTCTTTCCAATCATTACTGCCCTTAATTTGAAAAACGAACACGGAATAAGATGTATTCATTCCATATCCAAAGTAGGACATGCGTTGTCTTATTCGGTCTGTATCAATTTCTGCCATTAATAACTCATCTAGCAACTCGCCTTTTGTCCGTTGTTCCGTTTCAATGGCTGTTTTTTCATTTAACATCTGAATCGCACATACTGTAGCCATCCTCTCCAGAGAAACCGTTTCCAAATTAGCAAAACATCCATCCTTTTTATATAAAGTGACAAACCCGCTTACCTGATTTTGCAGGACAATAGGCGAAATCAAGCGATTGCCTATTTCCATGGTACGACATTCTTTATTTACCTTTTCCAGTACGCTCTTTTCTTTATCTGAAAAAAAGTGAGTGGGTGTAAAAGCTATATCCCCATATATGGAGAGAGGTTGATAAGTTTTATCAAATATGCTAACCCCACAAGCAAGGGTTTCAGCTACCACACGAGCGATGGCATCCAATCCTTTTCCCTGCAAGACAATCTGGGTTAATTTCTGATTTAAATTAGCGCTTCGTTTTAATAGTTCAGTCTGTTCCTCGATCCGGCGATAAGCAATATCCAATTCATCTGCTAAACTTTTTTCCTCATAAAAGGGAAGGTCAGAAACAATTTCATCTCCCCAGTCTGGAATAGTTTTACCGATAAATTTACAGGTTTCTGCCCCAGCTGCCACACATTCAATTTCTTTTACAATAACCTTTTTCCCAAGGAATTCCGTTGAATACCCGCCAGCATAACCCATTAAAATATAACAAACAGGTTCATGGTGATGAGAAAAATGAAGCAAGTGTTGTTCCGCTTCATGAGAATTAATCCATTCCCCTAAAAAATAAAAAATCCCCTTTTCACGGTCTATTTCCATTTCCAAAAATTTTGCCAACACACTTCCAGAAATATTATGCATTCTTAACCCTGCCAACAATAACTCATCATCGTTATCCCATTTAAACATCTCTTTTAAATTACGGGCATCATTTACACCACAATTCCAACCATACCGAAGCAAAAAACTTTTCGCTCTCTCTAAACCTAGTGCTGCAATTAGATCTTTTCTTAACATGCCCCATGCATCTGCGCTAGAAAGGACCATTCTACGGTCTTTGAATCGGATTTCCCCTTTTTCTAGATTAAAGTTAATCAAATCAACAGGAGAAAGTTCCTCTGCCTTCGTCAAAATATACCCCTCCTATGCTTGCACTAGATTTTACTTCACTATTTATTTTATCTAATAAAGGAGAATGATGTCTATATTTTCGGAATTATCCGAATATAGTAAATGAAAAAAGATCCCCTGCATAAACTGCAGAGGATAGAAAAGGGGTGGTATTAGAAGAATACAACTGAGTAGAAAGATATATAGTTTATACGAGGCTTACGCACACATTTTTTGCTTCAGTGAAGAATTCCAGGCTGTATTTACCGCCTTCACGGCCAATGCCGCTTTTCTTAAATC
>CAMLDI010000004.1 GCA_946478845.1 uncultured Paenibacillaceae bacterium | reverse complement strand
CATTTTACAACTAAGGATCTCCTTTCTTACTGTCTAGTTTTTATGTAGCATTATACCACTTCCGCCATTTTCGTAGGACCAGGCTTTTCCGTCTATGTTGTTTATTTGAAATTTGTTGTTACTTGTATAATTGTAATTGGTTTCTTTTAAGGTGGACCCCATCGTCAAGACACGGTTTTTTTAAATTTAAAGTAGGTTTATGAAAGCGTTTTATAATGTTTTAGGGAGAGGGGGATGTAGCCCCGTAGAGAGCCCTGACCGAAGGGAAGGCGAACTAGGGGAAGCGTAAGCAATTTCTTTACCCTCAAAGCCCTATGCTTACTTTGATTTTTATATAAAGAATAGAGTGGCAGGAGTTTGATAATTTAAGGATTGATGGAGTCTTTTATGATTATAGAAATCTAGGTATTGACCGATTCCCCTCCTCGCATCCTTGGGATTAGTTAATCAAATAATACAATCCTGTGGTATCATCGTAACGGTAGGGATTAAGATCTGCTACGGAACCTGTTTTCCCAACAAGATTTCCCCACGCATCATAGGTGTATGTTGCGACGATGTTCCCGCTGCCATCAGTTAATAGTACAATATCCCCGTGCCCGTTGCGAACCGTATAGTAGGTGGTCCCGTTAATTCTACTGCTCCTGCCTATAGAGATGACAGCTTCTACGTATTTTCTTGCTATAATTTCCTTAATAAGGATATTATCTCGTTCCCCAGATGAGTATTTTACTACAGACCTCCTTTAGATTTGACCTCACGGTCAACACTTTTACCTTTATTAGTTTCTACTTTCTTCACCATGAAAATTGAATTCTATGTTTAAACCCATGCTAGGTGTACATAAAAAAGAGCCATAGAAAACTATGACCCTTTAATTATTAATAAGCTAATCCTTTTCCCATATATCCTTCACAATTAACTGGATTTACAATGGCAGTTGCATTTGATTGTAATTTATTACCTGCAATAAAGTTTATTGTCTTACTGCTTGTATTTTTCTTCTGATAAAAATCTCACCATAAAAAACTGTACCCCCAATTATTAGTTATGTCTAACAATTGGGGTACAGTTCAAATAAATGCAATCGGCTTTTGAATTTAAATATGTTTATTAAATTCTATCAGGTACTTGTATCAACATCATCCCAATCTTCAACACCAGTAACCCATTCAAGTGCATGATGACGCCATAAAGAAATTAATGCAATCCGTTGCTTTTCTATATCTGATAAAGAATAAAAAGGAATAGATCCTACTTTAAAATCTTTGACACCATCCTTACAAAAATTAATTTTCTTAATTGCATTTTTATATTCTTGACCAAAAGTAGATAAAATAATATTTTTAAAATCTTCATTTCCCATAATGGGACTATTTGCCTCGCGTAATCTCCAATTCCATAACATCGAAATTTCTCTTTGAAGAATGATGTCAGAATAACTCCTCAAATTACATCTTCCAACCAATTTTTCTAATGAATGCTCAGGCCCAATTAATAACAATGGATGAAAATCCGTAATTACAAATTGATAATGGGGTGTCATTCTTTTTACCAAACCTAAACTCCACAAAAGAGGTTCCAACGCTTCATGAATAACTTGTTTAGATAGTATTTCCTGAGAAAAATTTGTCCCAACTTCCATTTCGAATATTCTCTTTTCTTCTGCAGTTAAATAATCAATGTAACCATGTCTTTCTAACCATTCATATATAAATTTTCTTTGTTGTTTTCTTTCTTCGAGGGTATGTTTTATTCCATCAGAAACCTCTTTTTCTATTGCACATCTATCAGAAAAAGCTAGTAGAATTATACATCGCCTACAAATTTCTTTTATGTCCTTCACAATATCAACTCCTTCTATCTAAAGTACTTACCATAACCACCTATACCATTTGGCCCATTATGCAAAATATCCTGTAAAAGGGGATTTGTATGTTGAGATTTAGGTATAAGTTGTATTTTCATAGGATCATCCTTTGGATGATGCCATACCCAATCTTTACTAGGATTTAATAAACACTTTGATATTTCTTTCGCCTTCCCATTAAGATGACCCCTCTCAGATGTAAAAAAATTCTAAAAATACATTGAAAAATAAAAAAGAATCTATTCTAAAATTCATTTTATCTTGAATCTACTTTTATTGTTTTATCAAAAATGGAGTTCATTAAAATTTCATATTTTTACATATAAAACCATGGTAACTAAGGTGGAAAACTAAAAATCACGCATAAGAAAAGGCTGTCGATTTATTCTTCGACAGCCTGTAGCACCCCTTATAGGAGATTTTTCTTTTCAGAAGACTTTTCTATAAATGGCCACCAATTGGCTTTGCCAAAGGTTTTAACCATAACCGGGACAAACAACGGAAGGAATATGAACGCATACAAGAGCAATCCTACCAACACGATCGTAGCAATTTGTAAGAGAGATTGTACCCCGGAAGGAATCATGGCAGCAAAAGTTCCTCCCAAAATGATAGCTGCTGATATGATGACGGATCCCATTTTACCCATTGCCAGCAAGATTGCCCTTTCTGGATTGAGGTCCCTGTGCTCATTGAAACGGGACATGAGAAAAATACTATAGTCAACACCAAGAGCTACCAAAATAACAAAAGCAAAGAATGGAACCACCCAGTTAATCCCACTATAACCGAGAAGATTGACAAAGATCGCCTCTGTCACAGCCATAGACATGTAATATGTAATAATTAGAGAAAGAATTAAATAAAGGGGCATGATTAACGAGCGAAGCAGGACAAGAAGCACTAGTCCAATGCCAACAAGCATAAACAGAACGGTCCGGGAATAATCTCCCTCTGATACATCTCTAAGGTCTGCTTGCATACTGGAGACGCCACCGATTCCCATTTTCACATTTTCAAGAGAGGTTTCTTTGGTTGCTCTCTTAACAGCTTCCTCGACCTTGCTTACTTGATCTAATGCTTCAATGGAATAAGGGTTATCCTTAAAAATGACATCAAAGGTTACTGTTTTTCGATCTGAAGACATATAAGTATCAAAAACTTCTTGAAAATCCTCACTTTTAAGGACGCTATCGGGAATAAACCAACCTGCCATTTGGGGATCTGGGACCAGGGAAAGTTGAGTTAAATATTCTCTGGCATCCTTTAACCCTCCCGAAAGGTCTGTTAACCCATTTACACTCTCATCCAGCCCATTTCTTAGACCGTCTAATTGTACTGTTAAAGATGAAAAACCAGGTTGTAATTGTTTATGGCCATTTTGTAACTGGCTTAATCCTCCTGATAATAAGGGAAGCATGTGAATCGCCTGTTTTTGGCCATTAGCTGTTAACATCATTCCTTTTTCCATCTGCTCAAGGCCTTTAATTAGTTTAGCCATGCTTGCTGTTAGTTGCTTCTGATTTTTATTTAAGGATGCGAAAACGCTATTGGCATCTTTCACTCCCGAAGCAATCCCTAGCAGCTGTTCATTCAAAGAATTAATTCCAGAAGAAAGTTTATTAATATCCTCTTCCTTTTGCGTAACCAATTTTTTAGCTTTTTGATATTCTGAATCTTTCTCTAACTCAGGATATTTTTTTTCTACACCTGATAGAAGATTATTTATTGTCCTCAATGATTCGGACAGATTCTTTAAATCCTGTTCTATTCCATTATATTTTCCTGCCAGCGTTGTAAGATGATTTCCCGCTTCCTGGTACTTCAATTCTAATTGTTGGCTGGCTTTAAGCAATTGTTCTCCATTTGCCTTTACTTGAGCTAAACCCTTACTTATATCCCCTGCACCTATGGTTCCCAGGCGCATTCCCTGTTCCAGGCGGGTTAACCCTTTTTGCAAGTCATTCATGCCACTCTTTAATTCTCCAGTTCCATCAATAAGTTGGTTCACACCATCCTTCGCTTCCTCCATTTTTGGTTTGGAACTGGCAATGGAGGTACTTGCAAATTGCAAGCCACTGGCTATTAGCTGAATCCCTTCATCTCCCTTTTGTAAACCCTCATCTAAAGTTTTTGCCTGATTTTTAACATATAAATCCGGGATTTCATCCCCCACAGGCCGTGTAACACTTCGGACATAATCTACTCCATCGACCTTGCTTACTTCTCGGGTGATTTGTTCTAGGAGTGCCAGATATTTTCCATTATCCATAGGCTCATCGTTTTTCAAAACAATGGTTGCTGGAAGGACTTTTCCAGGGCCAAAACTATCCGATATGGTTTTAAATGCCTTTACTGAATCGTATTTATCCCCTATTTCATCAAGGTTATTAAAAGATAACTTTCCATCATAAAAAATGAGAAAAGGAGTCAAAATCACACCTAGAAGCAGAAGTGTAAGAAAAGGGCGGGATAATGAAAATCGGCCTGACCAAATCCATAGCTTACTGTCCTTATGATCCAAAGACCCTTTCATGGGCCAAAATAGTTTTGTTTTTAGTACCGCCATAAAAAAAGGCACAATGGTAAACAACGCCAGAAGGAGAATGATAATCCCTATGGCCACTGCAGATGCTGACTGATAAAGTTTAAACCTGGAAAAACCAATGACAGCAAAACCAATCATAACAGCAATGCCGCTAAAAAGTACTGTTTTGCCAGCTGTTCGATAGGTAGTGATAATCGCTTCTGCTATACTTTCAGAACGGGATAATTCTTCCTTATAACGGCTTAAGAGAAGGAGACAATAATCCGTTCCCACCCCGAATAAAACAACAACGAGAAAAATTTGCGTGAAATTTGATAGAGGAAAATCTAAGATGTCTACAAGAAAAGCGATAACTGATTCTGAAGCAATATAACTGATTCCTACAGTTAAAAGGGGAATCAACGGAGCAACCGGAGAGCGAAACACAAGAAGCAAAACAAGAAGAATGAAAACAACGGTAATCCATTCTGTTTTCTTAAGTCCATCCTGAGAACTTTTTACTACATCTTCGGAGATAAACCAGTCCCCTGTATAAGCATGGGGAATCTTTATCTCTTGCAAAGCATCGTCCAGTCCCTTTTTAACCTCATCTATGGCAGGGGTTGGTTCTTTAATAGATAATGACATGAGGACTGTTTTGCCATCTTCGGAAACCAGTTCTTTTTTTAATTCACTGTTATCAAAATAATGCAAGATACTGGTGATGCCGAGCTTTTCCTTAACTTTCTCCAAATTGGCAACAGCCCTGCGTAATTCTTCTTCATCTGCCTCCGTCATTTTACTGTCTTTGTGAAAAACGATAGCAATCTGGGTATCCCCATCTTTATTTTTTTCTTCCAGAAGTTCCATGGCAAAGCTGGACAAGGAGTCATCTGGGATTGTAAACTGCCCTTTTTCCCGTACTAAATTGGTTAAATTGGGACCTGTAAGAAGCAAAACCGTTAAACCCAGGATCCATCCTAAAAGGATAAGCCACCTTCCCTTAATAACCGCATTCAACGTTTCCTCACCATCCATTTCTTAGATTATTACTTCAGATAAGGGGCGTCTTGGACTATGATGAGGTTCTACAGTTGGATACCCGAGACGAAACTGAATAACACTATTCCAATTAGAATCTCCTAAAATTTCAATTATTTTCTTTCCGAAAACTGGCTCAATCCCCAGAGAAATCTCCCGGTCCCGACGCTCAGAAAGCTGGTTTAAGATGTGCATGCCAAGGCCTTTTGTTGTTCCAAAGAGTTGAATTCTTTGCCACAATTGTCCGGCTTTCACCACTTGTTGAATGCTGTATAAATTTCGTACAGCAATGAAGCCAAAAGCGGCAGCTGTTGGAATTTGCTTCTCTTTGACATTGCTTAACCAGTATTTATTATTTTGTTCCGGAGACATAGGAGGCAACATTTTCGCTATGGTTAACATCCATCCAGGCAATCCCTGAGCATCCAGCGTAATGCCGTCTTTTTTTTCGTTGATTGTTTCCCAGGACTGCCGCATCCATCTGGTATCATCTCGCACCTGATCCTGATCCGCAATAAATGCTTCCGTAGCCTGAATCATCCCATTTCCAATCTTTTCTTTGTCTTTTGCAGAATCAAACAAGAACACTTTGATTTCAGAAGGACTTTCATTTAAATCCACGATAGATTGCAGCATCTCTTTTGGTAGGGAACGGTTCTTATCATAAGGGGCACGATTCATCCTCCGTTTGGGAATGGCATCGTAAAGGGGTGAAGGCACAGATTTTATTTCCGTCAATTCAATATGAGCCACATGGCTATCATTTAATGAATTAGGCAGCAATGTTACATGTGGTTCAAATCCATTAGCTTTTGCTGCAAGAACTAAATTTTCCAATGCACACCCTATACTAATGTATAACTCTCTAAAATAGGGATCTGCTGTCCCGATATTTCGTGTTTTATCAGCAAAAATATCAATGGCGTCATTTTCGATTTTAAAATGCCAGGGCTGGGTATTATGGGCATTGGCAGCCAATGTGGCTGAATGGACTAACCCTTCTACCCCTTTCACGTTTTTCCCCCAGGCTTCATATGCAGGGCCATTCCCTGCTTGAAATACACCCGTATCAAATGCTCGCCAGAATCCTCCAGCAGCCAGTAGCCCTCCAAGGGCTACAGCACCCTTTATAAAATCCCGGCGTGTTATTACCACATTCCCCATTATCCATCACCTCAATTTACATGTTTTGCAATAGACCTCTCCATAAAACCAAACATTTCTTCTACAAAATCTTCCGCCATTAACCGATGCTCCAATAAATAACCGGCTTTATTTAATACCAGGTTGGCAATGCCAATAATATTTGCATAAAGAACAAAAGCGGTTTTCTTCACATCAATATCTTGGCGAATGCTGCCATCTTGAATTCCTTCATGAATAAATTGAATTAAATTTTGTAATGTTTTATTACCTTCCTGTTCACTCACCAACAGATATTCATCATCCTCTGGCAACCCACATTTAGAGCCATTGTAATAAGCAATCATTTCAAAATACTTAGGATACAGGTTGATAAAATTGATATATACGCCTCCTAATAATTTTAATTTTTCTAGCCCACTTCTTTGTTCTTTATTAGTTAGTTCCACATTGATTAATGAATTCAATGTAGAGTAGGCCCGATACATAATGGCATGTAAAAGCTGTTCCTTACTTTCAAAATAAGAATATAAGGTTCGTTTGCTATACTCTGCTTTTTTGGCAATCTCATCCATCGTAACTCTGTCGTACCCTTTTTCAAAAAACAACTCTTCTGCTGCACGAATGATATCTTTCCGCCGAAGATTTTTCTCTTTTTCTTTCCTTTCAATGGTACCCATCACCATTCACCTCAATGTATACAATAAGTGTAATAAGTATACTGAAAGTTTACTTGTAATTATATTACAACAAATAAAGTATACTTATCAAGCAATTTATTTCACCGTCAGTTTACTTTTGCTATAAAAAAAAGATCCCCTTATAGGATCCTCTCCTTCTTACATATTCTGGCTCATTACATCTTCTTCTTTTCGGGAGAACCAGTGCATGACATATCCAATTAGGGAATATACCCCCCCAATAACCATCATCGCATTTAAATCCCAGCGGAGTTGATAAAAGAAATTGGAAAAGAATAGCAATAATGCCCACGCTAATACCATTCTGTATAAATAAAGGAAGGAAAGCCCCTGACTTTTTTTAATTCGATCTTCCACAATTTTTTCAATAGTGATTTCCGAAAGATGCAATCCTGCTGCAACGGCAAGGGCAACAGCAACCAAATCGTTTAATCCTCCAGAAGAAATGGCCTGAGGATAATAATGGTTTCCAATCAGTAACAAAATAAAGAAAAAAACGGTTGGCAACAGGAGCATGAAAAATGATAGAAATGCGGCGAACAAAGAAATAATGAACCCTTTCCCGTCCTGGTTCTCCTTTCTCAATTCAAAGAAAAACAACGTGGTAAACGCAACAAGAATAGACGCTGCCACCAAAAAAAAGTTCAATTTTTCACCATTCCATTTCTCTCTAATTTATCAGGTTTATTATATTTATGACCTTACCTTCCTTTTTTGACCTATTGCCTATAAAATATCCTTAATAGCGTGATTTTTTTTCGCAGATAAGATTTAGAAATTTTATCTTATCTGCATAAGTGCAATTAAGGCTATCGCCTGCGCCTAAAGGCTTGGCGCTAGCCAAGTTTTTTTTAAATTTTAAAGGAGGATTCCCTTTTTATGAAAGCGATTCTGGTAGAAAAAGACTCCACCCGCCTCTATATTGGGGATGTTGAAGATTTACGCCCTGGTGAGGATGAGCTTCTTGTAGATGTTAAAGCAACAGCATTAAACCGTGCTGATTTATTGCAAAAAAGAGGGCTTTACCCCCCTCCTCCTGGCGCCTCAGAAATTATCGGTTTAGAAATGGCGGGTGTGGTAAAAGAAGTCGGAGGCAATGTTGCCGGTTGGAAACCTGGTGATCGGGTTTGCGCCCTCCTCCCAGGTGGGGGCTATGCCCAACAGGTAACCATTCCTGCTGGAATGGCCATCCCTATTCCTGATAATTTATCCTTTGAAGAAGCCGCTGCGATTCCAGAGGTTTTCCTGACTGCTTACCTGAACCTCTTTTTCCTGGGCCAATTGCAGCAGGGACAAAGAGTATTAATCCATGCTGGAGCCAGTGGAGTAGGGACTGCAGCGATCCAATTAGTGCGAGAAGCGGGTGCAACCTCCATTGTTACAGCGGGAAGTGCAGAAAAATTAGATGCATGCTTGTCACTCGGGGCCAATAACGCCATTAACTATAAAGAAGGCCCTTTTGCCCCTGCAGTAAAGGAATTAACTGATGGTAAGGGAGTCAATATCATTCTTGACTTTATTGGCGCTTCTTATTTTGAACAAAATATCAAGTCACTGGCCATGGATGGCAAACTCATTATCATTGGCACCATGGGTGGAGCCAAAACCGAAAATTTAAATCTTGGCCTTTTGCTCTTCCGTCGCCTTCAAGTCATTGGGACTGCCCTTCGTTCCCAACCCAATGATAAGAAAATTGAATTAACCCAATCCTTTATTGATTTTGCTCTCCCCCGTTTTAAAGATGAGCGCCTTGTTCCTGTCATCGATTCCATTTATGAATGGGAAGAAGTCAATGAAGCCCACGAACGGATGGAGAAAAATCTGAACACTGGTAAGATCATTCTCAAAGTAAGATAAAACGTCTTCACCAATAAGATCTTACGGACTATACAAGAGAGTGGGAGTGTTTCCACCCTTACCTATGTTCTGTTATAATATATGGATGGAATTTTTAAGTACTGAAAGGAGATTAATTCATGGAATTAATGGATGCAAATCAAATCATTGAATTTATTCAAAAAAGCGAAAAGAAAACTCCTGTGAAATTATATGTAAAAGGCAATTTAGAAGGTATTGATTTTGGTAAAGACAGCAAAGCCTTTATTACAGGAAACACTGGTGTTGTATTTGGGGATTGGAAGGATATTCAACCTATTTTGGAAGCAAATCAGAATAAAATTGAAGACTATGTAGTTGAGAACGACCGCCGCAATTCTGCAATCCCTCTTCTTGATATGAAAAATATTAAAGCCCGCATTGAGCCAGGTGCAATCATTCGCGATCAAGTAACCATTGGCGATAATGCGGTCATCATGATGGGAGCAGCCATTAATATTGGTGCAGTAATCGGCGAAGGCACAATGATTGACATGAACGTTGTTGTAGGCGGCCGTGGCACCATCGGGAAAAACTGCCATATCGGTGCAGGTTCTGTTATCGCCGGTGTTATTGAGCCTCCTTCAGCAACCCCAGTTATTATTGAAGATGATGTTGTTGTGGGCGCTAATGCCGTTATCCTTGAAGGATGCCGTGTAGGTAAGGGTTCTGTAGTAGCAGCTGGCGCAATTGTTGTTGAGGATGTTCCTGAAAATGTTGTAGTAGCTGGCACTCCTGCAAGAATCATCAAGAAAATTGATGAAAAAACCAAATCTAAAACAGAAATCAAACAAGAGCTCCGTCAATTATAAGAAAATGGAACAAAACCCTTTTATAGAAATCAGAAGGCAGTTACACCAAATTCCTGAAATAGGATTTGCTGAATTTAAAACTCAGGCCTTTCTTTTAAATTATCTTTCTGCCCTTCCTCAAGAGCGTATGGAAATAAAAACCTGGAAGACCGGCATTTTAGTGCGAATTCCAGGAAAAAAACCGAAACGCCGCATTGGCTATCGCACAGACATGGATGGGCTTCCTATTTTAGAAGAAACAGATCTCCCCTTCCAGTCTGCTCATTCAGGTTATATGCATGCTTGTGGACATGATTTACATATGGCTATCGCTCTGGGAGTCCTTACCCATTTTGTTAAGCAACTGGTGAACGATGACCTGATTTTTATTTTTCAACCTGCAGAAGAAGGCCCTGGGGGTGCCCTGCCATTATTGGAAAGTAAAGAATTTCAGGAATGGCGGCCAGACATGATTTTCGCTCTGCATATTGCACCTGAATATCCTGTTGGAAGCATTGCCATCAAACCCGGGGTGTTATTCGCCAATACATCCGAACTATTTATTGATATCACAGGGAAAGGTGGACATGCTGCATTCCCCCATCTCGCTAATGATATGGTGGTTGCAGCAGCCCATTTAGCTACCCAATTGCAAAGCATTGTGTCCCGCAACATTAACCCCCTGGATTCTGCCGTCATAACAATCGGGAAAATTACAGGAGGCACAAAACAAAATGTCATTGCGGAAAAATCCCGTTTAGAGGGCACCATTCGCACTCTTTCCATGGACTCCATGAAAAAAGTGAAATCCCGCATTGAAGCCCTAGTCAAAGGGATTGAAACAGGTTTTGAATGCACAGCAGAAATCGATTACGGTTCAAACTATTGCCAGGTGTATAATAACGAAGACTTGACAAAGGAATTTATGGACTGGGTCAAAGAAGATAAGGCAGTTCAGTTAATTGAATGCAAGGAAGCCATGACGGGAGAAGACTTTGGTTATCTTCTGCGAGAAATCCCTGGATTTATGTTCTGGTTAGGAACGGAATCAACCTTTGGCCTTCACCATAGCAAAATTCAGCCTGGTGAAGGAGCAATTCCTGTAGCAATCGATGTTTTAACCCGCTGGTTAACAAAAAAAGCAAAGGAATAGAAGAAAAGACAGTTGTTCATAGTCAACAACTGTCTTTTTTATAACCCTCTATTGGTATAATACTGTCTATATCTGATAAGGAGCAAAGGAGGGATTCCCATGAAGTGGAGGCAATGGTTAAAAAACATAAAGAAAAAGTTGCTCCCAGACCTTCCAACTCCCCATGAAGTTTTACAAACATTCGAAGATTCATTATATTGGCAGCGGGTAGAATGCATCAAAGGAAATCAACCCTTATTAAAACAGGAGAAATTCATTGAACAAGTAGAGCATAAAGATCCGGAAATCTTGCTTTTTTTTCAAGGGAATCAACCTTCTTCAAATCTTTTTTTACTTCATGAACATCCTCCCATACCTGGTACACAACAAAAAAAGATTCCTGTGCTTCTTGTGCACGGAGCCAGCCACCAGGCAAACCTTTCCTGGTGCAACTCCATTCACCAGGAAAAAGGGCTATTATTTTCTCTCATTGAAGAAGGTTACCATGTTTTCGCTATTACCTTTGCCCATCCCCATGGGGAAAACAAAATGCAAGGAATCCAAGTATTCAATGCTTTACGCAGGATCAAAGAAATAACTGGCAGCCATCAAGTTGATGTCATCGCCCATAGTAAAGGGGGTGTCCCTACCCGGCTTTACGCTTCTAACTTCCTGGAAAAAGAAGGGGCACCTTATGAAATAAATATTAGAAAATATATTATGCTTGGCACACCCAACAAGGGAATTGATTTCATTTTCTGCAATGTAGCAGCTAATTACGGTGTAATCAAAGAAAATATAAGCGCCCCTGTGGCCTGTGACTCATTAATGTATTTTGGTTCATATATAGATACAACTTCCAGGTCGATTTATGCAGATGGCGGGGCCTTCCCTGGCCAATCCCAACTATTATATCGTTGGGATGATAAATACCCCTTAACCCCGGACAATCGAACCTTTTATGACGGAGGGCAGACAATGGTTTACCACTCCAGAGGAATCGATGTTGCCATTTTAGAAGGAGATCATTTAATAGAAAAATTGCTAGAGAAACCCATTCACCCAACAATACAACTGTATGCTTTGGCAGGGAATTATCCTTTTTTCAAGGGAATTCCAGGAGAGCAAAGAGGAAAAAGCGATGGCCTTGTTTTGGCGGAAAGTGTATTAGCATTAGAACCCATGGCATCTACTCCTTCCCAGATTAAAAGAAAGGATGAAGAAGTTTTAAATCACTTAGAACTACTCTACCATAAAAAAGCTCATCAATGGGTTCTAAATGCTTTACAGAACTAAAAAATGGGAGGCTAAATGCCTCCCATAATATATAGTTAGTTGGATTAATACGATTATAGACCTACCCCTACGTTAACATAAACGATAGGTAAAAGAGCTGCGTAAACTGCAGTTGGGTTAGAGCAGTCGACGTAATTTAATGCACCATTCACTTTAGAAATTGCGTTAGCTGGTGTGAAACCAACAGCAACCAATGCATTAACTGCGTTTAATACATCAGCATTTACATAAACTAAAGCGCCAAGGTTACCGAAAATCCAGGGGTATTGTTTGCAAATGTTGTCAAGAATAGTGATTGCTTCTGCACGGGTAAGGGGATCGTTTGGACGTAATTGTAATTGGCCCAGGCCATTGTAGTCACCTTGAATGATTCCTAAACCAACAAGAGAACCAACTAAAACAGTAGCTTTAGCATTAAGTGCTTGTACGTCAACATAAACGCCAAGGCTGCCAGCAATTACAGTAGTGCTACCATTGTTTAAACCTAAAGCTCTTGCAATGATAATGAATGCTTCTTGACGGGTAATCGCTTTATCGGGATAGAATTTATTCTGTGCATCGCCAAAATCTTTAATTAAGTTGCGATTAAAAGCAATTGGTACAACAGCTTCTTTATTATAACCATACCATGCATTTGCAGGAGTATCTGCAAATGGTTCTACTACGTTTCCTTTATCAGTGAAGCCAAAGAAGCGATCAACGAAAGCAACGAATTCTGCACGGGTTACATTACCATTTGGTTTGAAAGTTCCATCTGGATAACCCTTTGCAAAACCGCAGTTCGCCCATTTCACGATAGTTTGTTGAGCCCAGTGACCATTAATGTCGCTAAATTGAGGAGGAGCAGCAAAAGCTGCAGAAACGACACTAAGGACCATAACCAAGGCTAATACAGCTGATACTGCTGCTTTGTTAAATAACTTTTTCATAGCCACAATCCTTTCTAAGAACATTTTAATAGGATGAAAATGTGACACATATTACCCAAAACTAGCACCCGATTTTACAGCATAAAACCCGTTTGGTACCCTTGTCTTGACACCCCCGATTCTTGACAATATGTACCCCCTGAAAGTAACTAATCCAACAAAAAAATAAAAAAAATGACCGAGTCTATTAATCTACGACGGCCTTTTTATTTATCCAATTTTAATTGTATAGATTTATAACCAGTAAATACCACCGTACAAAACGCAAAGACTTTGCGAAAATACGCAAAGTCTTTTGCACTGTATCATATTTCCTTTTTTTCTCTAATAGGTTACTATAATAGTATTAACTTAGCCTAGTAACCCGCCGAGGAGACCGCCAAGACCAAGACCGTCAAGGAGACCGCCAACGCCAGAACCATCAGCACCTACAGTGCCGCCTAATACACCGCCGATAACAGCATCGACTACTTCAAGTACATCACCAACAGTTCCAAGAGCAGTACCTACAAGTGGCCCAACAATACCCATTACAGTTACAAGAAGGTCACCATTTTCAAGGAATTCTGGGAATTGAAGGAAGATATTATCCATTACTTGAATAACTTCAGCACGGGTAAGTTCTTTTTGTGGAGCAAAAATTAGCTCACCAGTTTTAGTAAGAACACCTTTAATAATTCCAAGATTTAAGAGACCAGCAACAATTGGTTTAAGATCTGGAACAACACCATCAAGGCTTACAAGACCAAGTGCAGTATCAACAGTATTATCGATAGTGCCAACAAGACCACTTACTTCAATAATTAAGTTTTCGCCAAAGAGTTGGCCAAGAGCATATGCGAGTTCAGCACGAGTCATAGTTTGGTTTGGTTTGAAAGATCCATCTGGATATCCTTTAATATAACCAACTTTAGCAGCAACAGCTACATCATGATAGAACCAGCCAGGACCGCTTGTACCAGTGTTTACAGTAACATCTTTAAATGGAGATTTAATGCTCATATCTTTGGAATCTTTGGAATATCCAAAGTAACCGAAGAAACGATTTGCTAATGCAGCGAATTCTGCACGGGTAACAATATTATCTGGTCTGAAGGTTCCATCTGGATATCCTTTTGCAAATCCTTTACCAGTCCACTTTGTAATTACATCATCTGCCCAGTGACCATTGATGTCAGAGTAATTTGCTGCAAATGCAGAGCTAACCATAGACATAACTAAAACGATGGCCATAGTTAGAGCTACGAAAGATTTGTTGAACAATTTCTTCATGGCTTAGATCGACCCTTTCTTTTAGCGACTTAGTTCGCGATGTTTCTATGTCAAGAATCATAGCTGCTGGTCGATCAAAAGCTGTTGCTTTAATCAACAGCCCACTATTAAATTTTCATTGACATAGAATTGACAAATTTGAAACAACACTTTAAAATATAATTGCAAGGTACAAAATTTGGGAAAGCTTTAATTTACTCTCCTTAGTTCACAGCACCCCCTGGTTTCTATTTTCGACCGGTATGCTCAAGACCTTAAAATTCTGAGAGATAGAATCGAAGGGTTTGTGTTTTCTTTTTCGCATTTCGACAACCTTCGACGTTTTTTATCTCTACATGTATTTTATAAATTTTATACCGTAATAATCTACTGTATATAACGCAAATCGGATTGCGGCATGCCGCAATCCGATTTGCGTTTTCTCGTAAAAAGGCCTTTTTAATAGGAGCTCCAAGCTCCATTTATACCAAATTATATAATAAAATTCCCTTTTGAATTCCCTTTACAACCGCGCCAACTCTGGAATCTACCCCTAATTTTTGAATGATCGACGAAATATGATATTCTACCGTTCTTTTGCTAATATTTAACTCATCAGCAATCTCATTGTTTGTCTTTTCCTGGGAAATAAATTGGAGAATTTTAATCTCAGTATTGGTTAGACATTCATCTCCCCGATTACGAAATAATCTTTCAGAAATTAATACATTTCCAAGATAGCTTTGTTTAATAGCATTAAATAAATGTTGCAATGAAGCAGTTTTTAAAACAAAGGCATGAATACCAATGTCATACACAATTCTCATAACTTCTTCACTATCAAAAGAAGAAAATACAATAATTCGACCTTTTTCTCCCAAAACTTTCTTAATTTCCCGTAATAAATGGAGACCATTTGTTCCGGACAAATATGGATCAAGTATTACAACATCAGGTTCCTGGGATTTTATTTCCTCAAGAGCCTTTTCCCCTTTTTCATAAGAACCCACAACATGAAAATCTGGTTCTTCCTTTAAATAACTAACTAACCCTTTTAATACCAACGGATTATCATCAATAACCGCTATTTTAACCATAGGCTCCCCCCTTATCTACCAGAAAACGATAGATATGCAAGGTATTTTCCTTACCTCTATTCTACTATTTTTTTAGTAGTTTACAAAGTATTTCCCGATATCTATTAATTAGACGTTTTCTCTTATCTTATTACAAAAGACGATTAAAATAAACAAAAAGTATGCAAAGATTGCAAAGAAATTAAAACTTTTTTTGAACGTCATTCGATATTTTACATAAATAATTGCATATAGTGTAAATGTAATTTTCATCGTTAAAATACATTTTGAAGGTGATTGAATGTTATTTGATAAGCCTAAAATCACTTTATCCATGGTTGCCAAAAACGAAGGAGATCGATATTTGCGAAGAATGCTGGAGGATTGTAAACAATATATTCACCAGGCGGTCATTATTGATGATGGAAGTACAGATCAAACCGTTCAGGTCATCGAGGAAACACTGGCTGGAATTCCTCTAAAACTTATTCAGAATCCCAATTCTACTTTTGCCAATGAGATTATATTAAGAAAGCAACAATGGGAGGAAACCATTGCCACTTCCCCGGAATGGATTATAAGTTTGGATGCCGATGAAATTTTTGAAGAACGGTTTAAACGGGATTTGCCAGCCTTAGTCCAACAGGACAGCTTTGATGTGATTTATTTCCGCTTGTATGATATGTGGAGTGAAACCCATTATCGAGAAGACCATATTTGGAAAGCCCACCATATGTTTCGCCCTTTTCTTGTTCGTTACAAACCCAATATCGAATACAAATGGAAAGAAACACCCCAACATTGCGGAAGGTTTCCCGAAACCATTTTACAATTTCCCTATACCTGTGCCTATGCCCGCTTAAAACATTATGGTTGCGCCAAAAAAGAAGACCGCATTGCCAAATATGAACGATGTATGAAATTGGATCCTGATGGAAAGTATGGATGGTTGGACCAGTATAAATCCTTTTTAGATGAAAATCCAAACCTTGTTCCATGGGTAGAATTTGAGTAATTAAAAAAAGCAGGGGAATCCCCTGCTTCATTTTTTTATTGAAACCACCAAACATATGTATGGTGGAGGCGGTGGGAATCGAACCCACGTCCGAAGACTCCGACACATAAGCTTCTCCGAGCGCAGTTACCTGTAAAATTTCACCTGCAGGCTACCAGGCAACCCGCGCCTAACAGGCTAGTCTGATTGGTCTCTTCCCTCGGCCCCAGACGGAGACCTTAGGCGTAGTCCACTGAGAATGAGCCTTAACTCCGCCACATGGACGATGGAGAAGTAAGGCTTAGCTGATTAAGCAGCTAAAGCGTAATCTTGTTTTGCGTTTGTGTTTAAGATGCGTTGTTAACGATGTCCGCAACCCACCGGCTCGCTACTGTATGCTCGAACCATCCCCGTCGAATCCAGAACGCCCCCATATAAAAGGGCCGCTCCTGGGAAAAAGAGCAGTATAACTATTAATCTTGCAAAAATCAGTATATCACATATGCTATACAAAGTAAATATACTACTTCATACGTTCTCTTAAGGCCCGATCAACATCCCGCTTCGCATCTTTTTGTTTCAATGTTTCTCGTTTATCATAGTTCTTTTTCCCTTTTGCTAACCCAATTTCCACTTTGCAAAAGCCCCCCTTTAAATAAAGGCGCAAAGGAACAAGGGTATAACTTTGTTGCTTGGTCAGGCCAATCAGTTTACGAATTTGTTCCCGATGAAGCAATAACTTTCTTGTTCTTAACGGTTCATGGTTATAGCGGTTTCCCTGTTCATAAGTGCTAATATGCATGTTATACAAATAAGCTTCCCCATCTCGAATCCCCGCATAACTATCCCGTAGATTGACCCGGCCAGCCCGAATGGATTTAATCTCCGTCCCGGTTAGAACAATCCCTGCTTCGTAAGTATCTTCGATGAAAAAATCATGCCATGCTTTTTTATTCTGGGCGATTACCTTTACTCCCTCTTTTGCCATTTCCATTCCTCCGACATTTTCATTCTACGTGTTTATTTATCGTACCATATTCACCGGGGGGAATGGAATGAGCAGGAAAAACTCATTTCTTCTTTTTTCTTGCCTTTTTCGCCCCTTTAGGCGTTGATTTTGGCGATGATGATTTCTTTTTCTTTTTCTCAAGAAACTCAATCCAGAAAGGATTATCTGCATTTTGTGAGAATTTCCCCTGAGGTGCTTTTGACTTTTTATTTGGACGGGCTTCCTTGGCCACAATGACTCGGGCCTTTCGATTTTCCCTTTGGCGTTGTGCAGGCGCTTTTAATCCTACCACTTCAAAGTCAATGGTATGCTCATCTACATTCACATTCACTACCCGCACTCGCACTTCATCTCCAATACGGAACATCCGCCCCGTCCGTTCGCCAATCAGAGCGTATTGATTTTCATGGAAATTATAATAATCATCCGTTAAATAACTGATATGGACTAAGCCTTCAATGGTGTTAGGCAATTCAATAAACATCCCGAAAGAAGTTACACTGCTTACAATTCCATCAAATTCATCCCCTAAATGCTGCAACATAAACTCCGCTTTTTTCAAATCATCGGTTTCACGTTCCGCATCCACGGAATTTCGTTCCCTCTCTGAGGAATGGTCCGCAACTTCTGGCATTTTCGCAAACCAGTAAGCCATCCGTTCCTCTGAGAAGCCACCTGGTTTGAAAGTTTCCCGAATCATCCGGTGAACAATTAAATCAGGATAACGACGAATAGGTGAGGTAAAATGAGTATAAAATTCAGTAGATAAGCCAAAGTGACCTTTATTTTCCCCATCATACTTCGCCTGTTTCATAGAGCGTAACATCACTTTGGAAATCACAGTTTCCTCTGGTGTCCCCTTTGCTTCTTCAAGTAACGTTTGCAAAGAGCGAGGATGTATAGAATTGGCTTTCCCACGGACAAAATAGCCAAAATTAGTGACAAAGCGCAAGAAAATTTCTAAACGGTCTGCATCTGGGTCTTCATGAATCCGATAAATAAAAGGCACACGCAACCAATAAAAGTGCTCAGCAACGGTTTCGTTAGCTGCTAGCATAAATTCTTCAATGATTTGTTCTGCAATGGTTCTCTCCCGCATCTTCACTTCTGTGGGTTTTCCATCTGAATCCACAAGAATTTTTGCTTCTCCAAAATCAAAATCGATGGCCCCCCGCTCCATCCGTTTATTACGAAGAGTTAGGGCTAATTCTTTCATCATTTCAAAATGAGGAACAAGCTCTTCATAACGGGCTTTTACTTCCACATCATTTTCTTCCAAGATTTTATAAACATCAGAATAAGTCATGCGTTCATTGGTGCGAATTACGCTGGGATAAATATCATGTTTTAACACTTCTCCTGCACTGTTCATTTCCATATCACAGGATAAAGTTAAACGGTCTACCTTTGGATTCAAACTACAAATCCCATTAGATAGGCGGTGTGGAATCATAGGAATGACTCGGTCCACCAGGTAAACACTGGTCCCCCGTAAAAAGGCCTCACGGTCCAGAGCAGAATTTTCTTTCACATAATAGCTAACATCGGCAATGTGAACACCTAACCGGTAGTTGCCGTTCTCAAGGCGTTCAATGGAAACGGCATCATCCAGGTCTTTGGCATCTGCACCATCGATGGTCACCATGACCCGATCCCGGATATCTCTTCGGCCCTGAATTTCTTCCTCAGTAATGGTTTCAGGCACCTGTTCAGCTTCTTCCATGACATCTTCGGGAAAGGCTTCAGGTAATTGATATTTACGAATAATTGATAAAATATCAACACCTGGATCATTTTTATGGCCTAATATTTCAATGACTTTCCCTTCCGGATTGCCACGTCCCGTTTCCGGATAACGAACAATTTCCAGCACGACCTTATGGCCATCCACAGCACCCATATTGGCACCTTTAGGGATAAAAATCTCCTTGGTTAATCGCTTATCATCAGAGATTACTATGCCATAAAACTTCTCATCCTGATAGGTTCCTACTACTTGTTTATTGGCTCGCTCTACAATCCGAACAATTTCCCCTTCCAATCGTCGGCCTGAAAAAACATCTTCATGGTTGGGACGAGCCAACACAATATCACCATTTAGGGCACCTTTTAAATCAATGGCATGGATATAAAGGTCTGAAATGGATTTATCATCTGGAATGACAAAGGCAAATCCTTTAGGATGGGCCTGTAATCTGCCACGAATGAGATTCATCCGCTCCGGAACCCCATAGCGATTGGTCCGTGTACGGACAATTTCCCCTTCATTCTCTAATTGATTTAATGTCACCACTAATTCTTTAAATTGTTCTGCAGATTCTAACCCGAAAGCCCCTTCCAATTCTTTAACTGTCATCGGCCGATAGGCTTGCTCTCGCATAAACGTTAATAGTTCAACGGCTAACATTCTCGTTCTCCCTTTCGCCACAACCCCGTAAGACCTTTCTTAAAAAGGCCTCTCCATCCAAAAACAACTCTTCCCTTTCGCGATCAAGGGTAATAATATGGCCAGATTTGGGGTAATATTTTAATTCTCTATAGTTTGACCCAATTTCTTTATAAATATAAGAAGCCCCTTCCGGAAACACGGTTTCATCCTTCTCTCCTTGCTGAATGATAATAGGCCTTTTCACATGAGGCAATTCTTTCTTTACTACTTGAATGAAGCTCCAAAGGCTGGCTGCACAGACAACAGGAGTATAAGAATATGAATAGATTTGTTTTTCAATATACTCATCTTTTGGCTTTCCTCGCGGCGCTTTTCCATGAAAATAATGAATGTATTTCGCCCAGCGAATCTTTTTGTCTCGCACCATAATTGCTGGATTCATGACCATCATGGCTACAACAGGGCGAAACAAGCTTAAACGCAAAGTAAGAAGCCCCCCCATGGAAATTCCGGCAACAGCAATTTTTGTACACCCAAAATTCGCTAATCGCTCATACCCTTCAAGGACACTTTGCCACCAATCCAGCCAGCGGGTTTTTGCCATATCTTCTGGTGTTGTTCCATGCCCTGCAAGCAGAGGCGCGTGAACCGTATACCCTAACTTTTTATAAAATAAACCCATTGGAGATAAATCGGCTGTGCTCCCTGTGAATCCGTGAATTAATAAAATCCCGGTTTTACTTCCTGGATAGAAAAAAGGGTCCGGTTGTCTTTGTTTAATTTTCACGGAAATCCCTCCTATTCTCCATGGAGAAAACGATCTATTAATAAAATGACATGCTGTTTTTCACAATCATGGCAAATAATGTGTTTTGATTCAGGCAGAATGTGTATTTCTTTATCTTGAGATTGAATGGTTCGATAAATCTGATAGGCACTACGGGGCTCTACCAGGTCATCTTTACCACCTTGAATAATTAATGTAGGCACATTCACACGGTTTAAATCCTCGGAGACCACTTTCACTAATCGGCGAAAATGAATGACAGCACGTGGAGGTGTTTTAGAAATTTTATTCATATAACGGCGAATCGTTTCCTGGTCATAATAATTAGATGAAAAATGACCCTTAATTACCCTAGCGAAATCCTTAAAAAGTTGTTGGGAATTCATATAGTATAGACTGGCATTGAGAAGCACCAAACGTTCCACAGGATAGTGGACTGAGAGGTATGCGGCAATCATACCGCCCATGGAAAAACCGATTAAATAAACTTTGTCACAAGTTTTAAGTATATCTTTCAGAACAATTTCTGCTGAATGAATCCAATCGTGCCAGTTGGTATCCCGCAATGATTGAAAATGACCAGTATGCCCTGCAAGCACAGGGGCCTCTACTCTCCACCCCATATTCGCCAGGTGTTTGGTTACAGGTTCTACTTCGTAAGGACTCCCAGTAAATCCATGGATCAATAAACATCCAATCATGATGCCCATCCCTTTCTTTTGCAATAAAGCCGATAGGTAATTGGAAATCTTATCCTTTATAATAGGTTATAAAAAAACAGCAAGTTTAACTACTTGCTGTTCACTTACGGAAAACTGTACAATTTTTAAGATCGAACAAAATAAGCAACTGTAATGGATAATACCATAAATAGTACGGCTAATATCACAGTCATTCTATGGAGAAACGCATCAATTCCCCTGGCTTTTGCTTTCCCGAAAAACTGCTCAGCACCACCAGCAATGGCTCCAGAAAGGCCTGCACTTTTGCCTGATTGCAATAATACCACTAAAATTAATGAAATAGAAACAATAACTAGGATTATTTTTAATGCCAAAGCCATCGGCTCATATCCTCCTCTAAGTACTCAAATAAACTCTATCACAAACAGTAAATTCATTCAACCTTATTATAGGCTATTGTATATACGTACTATTCCCACTTTTAGGACATACACTGAATTGGGGGGGATAAAAAACGAAAGCGATAAAGATTATGCAAATTTCTGCTACCTATATTGGCACTGTGGTAGGAGCAGGCTTTGCCTCTGGACAATCCATTATGCAGTTTTTTACTATATACGGTGCTTTTGGAGGGCTTGGAATATTAATCAGCACTTTTTTATTTATGTGGATTGGAACGAAAATGATGGTTCTTGCCCATCGCATCAAAGCCTTTTCATACCAGGAATTTAATGTTTACCTTTTCGGCAATTACTTTGGAAAAATCGCAAATTTGTTAACGTTTATCATTCTTTTTGGGGTCACCGCTGTTATGGTGTCTGGAACAGGGTCCATTTTTGCTGAGCAGCTCCATTTGCCCTATCAACTTGGCATTGGTATAAGCATCGTTCTAAGTTATCTTGTCATGAGCAAAGGATTGAATGGCATTTTAGTTGTCAACTCCCTTGTTGTTCCCATGATGCTTCTCTTCATGGCCATTCTTGCTGTCAATAATATTGAACTAGAGCACATCTTTAAAATAACACCCTGGCAAAGCCAGCAAGTGAATAGTGTAAATTGGATTGTGAATGCCTTTATCTATTGCGCATTGAACTTCGCCTTTATTCAGGCAGTTATGGTTCCTTTAGGATGTGAAATTGAAGAAGAAAGTACATTGAAGTGGGGAGGGTTTTATGGAGGCATTGGTCTGGGATTTATGCTATTAGTGAGCCATTTTGCTATGAATGCAAGAATGCCTGAACTGCTAAAATTCCAAATCCCCATGGCTGAGATTTTACGAAATGTAGGCGAATTTACCCATATCTTATTTTTAATTGTGGTGTATGGAGAAATCTTTACTACCTTAATTGGCAACGTATTTGGATTAACAAGACAAATCCAAAGTTTATTTCCTTTACCAACGAAGGGAACGGTAATTGGAGTGCTTTTAGCCAGTTCTATAATCAGCCAGGTAGGTTTTACTTCATTGTTATCCTATCTTTACCCTTTGTTTGGGTATTTAGGATTGATTCTTCTTATTGTCATTGCCATAAAAAGAGGACCCGTTACTTAATGAAGCCCTCTTGTCTCAATGGGTTCTTAAGATACAGGGAGGATAATTCTTAAGAGTTTCTTAAAAAAAAGCCATTAGTCACGAATATGACTAATGGCCTTTTTTACTATTAGAAAATTATTTATTGATGTTATAGAACGCTTTGCGTCCGCCGAATTGGCCGATATAAGCTAATTCATCTTCAATGCGAAGCAATTGGTTGTATTTTGCCACACGGTCAGTACGGGAAGGAGCACCGGTTTTGATTTGGCCAGCATTGGTAGCTACAGCAATATCAGCAATGGTAGAATCTTCAGATTCACCGGAACGGTGAGAAATAACTGCAGTATAACCAGCGCGTTTAGCCATTTCAATGGCATCGAAGGTTTCAGTTAATGTACCGATTTGGTTTACTTTTACCAGGATAGAGTTAGCCGTTCCTTGTTCAATCCCTTGAGAAAGGCGAGCAGTATTCGTAACGAAAAGGTCGTCACCAACTAATTGCACACGATCCCCAATGCGGTCAGTGAGTTTTTTCCAACCTTCCCAGTCATCTTCAGCAAGGCCATCTTCAATGGAGATAATTGGATATTTATTTACGAGCATTTCAAGGTAATCAACCATTTCATCAGTAGTTTTGGTTACCCCTTCACCCTCAAGAACATATTTGCCATCTTTGTATACTTCCGTAGAAGCAACGTCAAGAGCAATCATGATGTCTTTGCCTGGTTCATATCCAGCTTTTTCAATAGCTTCAAGGATGGTTTGAATGGCTTCTTCATTGGAAGCAAGGTTAGGAGCAAAGCCGCCTTCATCGCCAACAGCAGTATTCAATCCTTTTTCTTTTAATACAGCTTTTAAGTTATGGAATACTTCTGCACCCATGCGAAGAGCTTCTTTGAAGCTTTCTGCACCAACAGGCATAGCCATGAATTCTTGAATGTCTACGTTATTATCCGCATGTGCCCCACCGTTTAAAATGTTCATCATTGGAACTGGAAGGGTTTTCGCGTTGAAGCCCCCAAGGTATTCGTATAAAGTCACACCAATTGCTTCTGCAGAAGCACGAGCGACAGCCATGGAAACGCCAAGGATAGCATTGGCGCCTAATTTTCCTTTATTAGGGGTTCCGTCTAAATCAATCATTAATTGGTCAATGCCAACTTGATCCCTAGCATCTAAACCGATTAATTCAGGAGCAATGATTTCGTTTACGTTTTCTACAGCTTTTAATACCCCTTTGCCAAGGTAACGGGATTTATCCCCATCGCGAAGCTCAACCGCTTCATATGCTCCGGTAGAAGCACCAGAAGGAACAATAGCCCGTCCCATCGCACCGGATTCTAAATAAACTTCAACTTCCACTGTTGGATTTCCGCGGGAATCCAATACTTCGCGGGCGTATACATTTTCAATAATGGTCATGAGTTTCCACTCCTTAAATTATGTATTTCAAGGACCCGAAGGAAATTCGGGCCCTAATTAAGGCATTCTAAGCACTTAAAAAAGAGGTGTCCCTGTCATTTCTTTAGGTTGCTCAATTCCAAGTATTTTTAAAATAGTTGGAGACAAATCTGCCAATACCCCACCTTCTCTAAGGATTACTCCCTCCATGGTAAGAATGAAAGGAACAGGGTTCGTAGAGTGGGAAGTAATAGGATTGCCCTGTGCAGTAATCATATCATCAGCATTTCCATGGTCTGCTGTAATAAGCGCCACGCCACCTTTTGCCGTAATGGCATCTACTACTCTGCCCAGGCATTCATCTACAGCTTCTACGGCACGAATGGTAGGTTCCATCATTCCGGTATGGCCAACCATATCACAATTGGCAAAGTTTAAAATAATGGCATCAAAATTATCTTTCTCCACTTCACCCACAACCGCATCGGTCACTTCATATATACTCATTTCCGGTTGTAAATCATAGGTAGCCACTTTCGGCGAATTAATGAGAATACGAGTTTCCCCAGGAAATTCCGCTTCCCGTCCCCCACTAAAGAAAAAGGTTACATGAGGATACTTCTCAGTTTCCGCAATCCGCAATTGCTTCAAATTGTGTTTCGCCAATACTTCACCAAGGGTATTATCCAGGTTAGTAGGTTTATAGGCCACATATCCATCAATGGATTCAGAGAATTTGGTCAGACACACATAGAAAAGATTTATTGGCCGTTTTTCTCCACGGTCAAAGCCTTTAAAATCATCATTGGTAAATACCTGGGATAATTGAATGGCCCGGTCTGGACGGAAATTAAAGAAAATAACGCTATCGTTATCCTGAATACGGGCAACAGGAGTGCCATCTTCTTTTACAATCACCGTAGGCATTACAAATTCATCAAAGACGCTTTGTTCATAAGATTCTTTAACAGCCTGCACAGGATCGGTGTATTTTGGCCCCTCCCCATATACCATAGCGCAATAAGACTTTTCCGTTCTTTCCCAGCGTTTATCCCTGTCCATGGCATAATAGCGCCCTTGCACAGTTGCAATTTGGCCTACCCCAAGTTCAACAATTTTATCCTGCAATTGTTGAATGTATGCAACTGCACTATCAGGTGCCACGTCCCGGCCATCAAGAAAGGCATGAACATAAACCCGATCAAAAGATTGCATTTTTGCCAATTTTAAAAGAGCGAATAAATGCTGAATGTGGCTATGTACACCCCCATCTGACACAAGGCCATAAAGGTGAAGAGCACTGTTATGTTTTCGGGCATGAACAATGGCATCAAGAAATGTTTCATTCTCAAAGAATGTCCCTTCTTGAATTTCCTTTGTTACCCTGGTCAATTCCTGGTATACAATTCTCCCTGCTCCCAGGTTTAAATGGCCCACTTCAGAGTTCCCCATCTGTCCAATAGGCAGGCCAACAGACATCCCGCTTGCACCTAAAGTTGTATTGGGATAAATGGATCGGAAACGGTCAAGGTTTGGGGTATTTGCCTGTAAAATGGCATTCCCTTTTTCCTCATTGCGAATTCCGAAACCATCCATCACAATTAATGCCACCGGTTTCACTCGACTCATTGCTTAATGCCTCCTCTAACCGCATCCACCAGTTGGAAGAAAGAATCTGCAGTAAGGCTGGCTCCCCCAACAAGAGCGCCATCAATATCCGGTTGTTCCATAAAAGAAGCGATATTGGCAGGAGTTACAGATCCGCCATATTGAATGCGGACACGGTCTGCAATTTCCCCAGGATATACTTCAGCCAATACCTTCCGGATATCCGTTATCACATCTCCAGCTTCCGCAGCAGAAGAAGATTTACCTGTGCCAATGGCCCAAATGGGTTCATAAGCAATCACTAAACGGCTTACCTCTTCCGAAGTGAGCCCTTCCACAGCAGCAAGCACCTGTTCTCGAACAAAGGATTTGGTTTCTCCCTGTTCCCGCTGTGCTAAATTCTCCCCTACACACACAATGGGTGTAAGTCCACTGGCAAAAGCTGATTTTACTTTTTTATTTACCGTTTCATTGGTTTCCGCAAAATACATCCGACGTTCAGAATGACCAATAATAACATAATTTACACCAAGAGACACCAACATAGAAGCACTAATTTCTCCGGTAAAAGCTCCCTTGCTTTCCCAGTGCATATTTTGTGCTCCCAATTGAATAAGCGACCCTTGCAGTTCACCTTGCAGGGAAGCTAATGCAGTAAAAGGAGCACAAATTATACTCTCTACCTCTGCAAATTGAATTCGCCCTTTAATTTCATGAGCGAATTCCTTCGCTTCTTCATGCGTTTTATGCATTTTCCAATTCCCTGCGATCACTGGGATTCGAAGACTCATTATTCCATCCCCTTATCAGCAAGAACAGCAATGCCAGGAAGGATTTTTCCCTCTAAAAATTCAAGAGAAGCTCCGCCACCCGTAGAGATGTGGCTTACTGTGGAGGCAATTCCTGCTTTTTCCACAGCAGCAACGGAATCTCCGCCGCCAATAATTGTCGTTCCATCTACTTCACTTAAAAAGCAAGCGATTTCATTGGTTCCTGCTGCAAAAGCATCCATTTCAAACACGCCCATGGGCCCATTCCAAACGACTGTTTTTGATTCGCGAATGGTTTTGCCATATAAATCAATGGTTTTTGGACCAATATCAAGAGCTTGCCATCCTTCAGGAATCGCTTCAATGCTTACCACTTTTTTATTGGCATCATTGGAGAAAGAATCTGCAACAACCACATCCACAGGCAGAAGGAATTCTACGCCTTTCGCGGATGCTTTCTCCATGAGGGAACGGGCGAGTCCCACTTTTTCTTCTTCTAATAAAGAAGAACCCACATTATTGCCTCTTGCTTTTATAAATGTATTAGATAAACCGCCACCCACAATCAAATGGTCAACTTTATCAAGAAGGTTTTCGATTACACAGATTTTATCTTTTACTTTTGCCCCACCCATAATTGCAGTAAATGGGCGTTCAGGTTTATTTAAAGCTTTGCCCAGGAACTCAATTTCTTTTTCCATTAGCAAACCGGCAACCCCTTCAATATAGCGGCCAACCCCAGCTGTAGAAGCATGGGCACGGTGGGCTGTACCAAAGGCATCATTGACAAATAAATCAGCCAGGGAAGCAAATTGCTTGGACAATTCCTCGTCATTTTTTTCTTCGCCTGGAACAAAACGGACATTTTCTAAAAGGAGAATTTCCCCCTCTTGCAATTCATTGGCTGCTTGCTGTACAGTTTCGCTGAATACTTCATCAACTTTCTTCACTTCGTGTCCGTCTAATAATTCGGATAAACGTTGGGCAGCAGCATTAAGGCGCATCTCCTCAACAACTTTTCCTTTGGGTCGGCCTAAATGACTGGCCAGAATTAAACGGGCACCCTGACTTAGAAGGTACTTAATTGTTGGAATCGATTCGCGAATGCGTGTATCATCAGTAATACGGCCATTTTCCATGGGCGTATTGAAATCTACACGGCAAAACACGCGTTTCCCTTTTACATCAACATCACGAATAGACTTTTTATTCAAGAAAGCCATCCTCCCTTAACATACGGAAACAGGAGAGAAAAGAAAATTCCCTCCTTTGACACACATACTTTATATTATAGTTTAAAGGCCTTGTTTGGCAACAAATTTAACCAAATCGACAACTCGATTGGAATAACCCCATTCATTATCATACCAGGAAACAACTTTCACAAAGTCCTCATCCATCATAATGGTGGATAATCCATCGATAATCGAGGAATGGGGATCCCCATTAAAATCTTTAGAAACCAGAGGTTCATCGGTATAACCGAGAATTCCTTTTAACTCCTCTTGAGATGCTCGTTTTAGTTCATTATTGATTTCCTCAGCTGTAGTGCTTCGAGTTAATTCAACGGTTAAATCCACCACCGAAACATTGGGAGTAGGAACCCTCATGGCAAACCCATTTAATTTGCCTTTCAACTCCGGCAATACCAGCCCTACTGCCCTGGCAGCCCCTGTGGTGGTAGGAATAATAGACATGGCTGCTGCCCGTGCTCTCCGTAAGTCCCGATGGGCCAAATCCAAGATTTGCTGATCATTGGTATAGGAATGCACTGTGGTCATTAAGCCCCTGCGAATGCCAAATTTATTATGGAGCACTTTAGCAAAAGGTGCCAGACAATTGGTAGTACAGGATGCATTGGAAATAATATGGTGGGTATTGGAATCGTATACTTCTTCATTTACCCCCATCACAATGGTCACATCTTCATTTTTTCCTGGTGCGGAGATAATCACTTTTTTAGCCCCAGCTTGCAAATGTTTTGCTGCATCATCCCTTTTTGTAAAACGTCCTGTAGATTCAACAACAATATCCACCCCTAATTCTTTCCAGGGCAAAGAAATGGGATCCCGTTCTGCAATCACCCTGATTTCCTTCCCATTTACAATCAGGCTATGATCTGTAGAACTGACTTCCCCTTCCAGGCGTCCATGTACAGAATCGTATTTTAAAAGATGGGCAAGGGTATGGGCATCCGTTAAATCGTTGATTCCCACTATTTCAACTTCCGGGGTTCTCAAGGCCACTCTGAAAACGTTTCGCCCAATTCGGCCGAACCCATTAATAGCTACCTTTACCATCTAACCACTCCTTACATATTAATTGGAACGCAATTCTAATTCCCGCAATAACCAGCGTTCCGCCATTTTCGAAACAAAGACTTTTTCCCCGTCAATATGAACCACAGGAATAAGGCATCCATATTCCTGTAATAAAGCTTCATCCTTCCCGATATCTACCATTTCCAGGCTAATGGGATAATGCCGTGCTGCCCGCATCACCTTTTCTTTTACTTTTTCGCATAATTCACAGCCTTCCCTGGTGTAAATCGCAATATGAAATGTCTTTTTCTTATCCATGACTCACTCTTTTCTTTTTCCTGATGAAGGAATCCCCAATTCTTCCCTATACTTGGCAACGGTCCTCCGGGATAATTCATATCCCTCATAAAGCAGAAGCTGGGTTAATCTCTGATCTGAAAAAGGCTTCTTTTTATCTTCTTGCTCAATGATGTCTTTTATTCTCTTTTTTATGGCTAATGTTGAAAAACCTCTGTTAAAAAAGAACTTTAATTCATGGAGCCCCTTGGGCGTCTGCACATATTTTCCTTTTACCGCCCGGCTTATGGTGGATTCATGCAAGCCAAGCTGATCGCCAATCTCTTTTAAGGTAAGAGGCTGTAGCCCTGCCAACCCGATACGAAAATAGTCTTTTTGTTCTTCTGCAATGGCCTTTGTCACACGTTCCAGTGTTAATCTTCTTTGTTCCAGGCTCTTCATCATCCACCTGGCTGCATTCCATCGCTCCCGCAAATAGCGATTAGTGGCCTCATCCCATCTTCCTTTCCCCATTATTCCCTGATAATAACCATTCATCTGCAAACGGGGATTTCGCTCCTCATTTAGAAGGACCACCAGCTCTCCCTCCACTTCTTGAATGAGAACATCAGGGATAATATAAGGTTCTCGATAAGGAGTAACCTGGGTACAAGGATAAGGATGCAAGGCAGCAATCTCCTTCCCAAATGTTTTCACAAGGTCAATGGGAATCTCTAATTCCTGCCCAATATACTCATACTCTTGTTGTGCCAGAGGTTCTAGATAAAATTCAATAATGGATAAAATGCGTGGGTCCAACCCTTTTCGTTGTGCCTGAAGCAGTAAACTGTGGATCACATTTAGAGCGCCAACACCCGGGGGATCTAATTGTTGCAATTGCCACAACATCTTTTCCGCCAGGGCTTCGTCCACATGTAATTGTTCTGCTGCCTCAGCAATAGAAAGAGGGAAAAATCCCCTTTCGTTTAAATTTCCAATTAAATATTGAATCACTTTTTTTTCAAGAGGATTTAATGAAAGAAAGGAAACCTGTTGATACAAATCCTCAATAAAATCACTTTCTTTATATACTATGTTTTCTAAAAGAGAAGGGTCGATACCCTTTCCCTGATAAGATTGAAACCCCTCTAAAAAAGGATTTTCTTTTATTTCTTCCTGTAAATATTCCAATAACTCATGTCCGGATAACTGAAGAATCTTAATGGACTGTTGAATGGCCACAGTCATATTTAATTGTAGTTGTTGTCCCTGGGACAATCCAGTTTTCATGTTCATTTCCAACCACCTGTTATTTTCCAAAAGATTGAATAAATGAGAAAAAGCACCGTTTGAAAGGGTGCTTTTTCCTTATTTCAATTTTTCTTTTAAAAAGGCCAATGAAACAGCGAGAGCCCCTGCAAAAGCTGGCGGATCTTCTTTATAAGGATGTGTAGTATTAAAGGTATGTCCAGCTTCTTCAATCCAAATGAGTCTTCCTGTTTTTGCCTTTTCAATGAGTCTGGACGCTCCTTTAACAATCCGTTCCATATCATTTCGCGCTTGTACTAGAAGGATAGGTTGTTTTAATTGGGCCACCCTGGCAGGCAAATCATATTCTTCTTTATGGGAATCAATATCCTCAATCACCACAGGATAAATAGGCATTTTTTGCTTTGTCCGGGCGTTTTCTACATATCCAACACCCGCTTCTTTAATCTGATTTCTTACCTCTTGCCCAAATATATCAACGTTGGCAATGCCGTTCCAGGTAATTAGGGCCTGAATATCATCAGGATAAGAGGAAGCATAAAGAATCGCAGCTGCTCCCCCTTTACTGTGCCCGATTAAAGCCATTTTGTCAGGATCCATCCATTCACTGTGGGGAATTTCACCCTTTTTCACTTTTATGGCCAATTCCCGCAAATCCTTCTGTTCCTGTTCATAGGTATTATGGCCAAAGGCTTCTAATTCGGTAAATGATTCCAGATCTTCGCCAATGCCATTTCCGGAAAAATTAAAGGTAATCACAGCAAAACCCTGCTGTGCTAAATATTCCGCAGCCCGGGGAAACATACCCCAATCTTTAAATCCCTTAAATCCATGGCAAATGATGACCACCGGTTTCTTCCCCCTGGCATCTTTCTTATCTGTAAGATAAACATCACCACGAATTTGTTTTTCGTTCTGGATAAAAGTAAAGGGTACTTTCAATGTTCTCGCTCCTTTAGGATGGATCTGCAAACCTGTTTTCCTGATGGTTTACACCTTCTAAAATAGAATGGACTTCTCTCATCCGCATCACATGTCTATTGTAAACAATCATTTGTCTCATATCTTCCTCGTCCTGAAACACGAATGCCCGGTTTTTTAGGGTGTATAAAATTTTGCCGATTCCCTCTACAACTTCCCCGTCCAAATCAGTGTACGTCAATTGAATAAGCTTTCCGATCATTCCTTCAAATTCTGCCATCATAATCCCCTCTTTCCTTTTTGCGCAAATAATAAAATGATTTTAAATATTATTACACATATTTATTCTACTTGCTTTACTTTCGACAAAACTTCCTGAAATAAGGATGTTATCGACAAAGACCTTTAGCAGGTATAAAAACCTGAACAAAGAATAATAAAGGATACAGAGTGATGCTTGAATAGGTTTGACCTTTTTTGACTATTATTGTACTATAATCATATTGATTATATGAGAGGAGGAAACAGTTATGAATTTAATTCCTACCGTAATTGAACAAACCAATCGGGGTGAGCGGGCATACGACATTTATTCTCGCCTGCTTAAAGACAGAATCATTTTCCTGGGCACAGCCATTAATGATCAGGTAGCTAATAGCGTAGTAGCCCAATTACTCTTCCTCGCAGCGGAAGACCCAGAAAAAGATATCAGCTTATACATTAACAGCCCAGGCGGGTCCATTACTGCTGGAATGGCCATCTATGATACGATGCAATTTATTAAACCAGAAGTATCTACAATCTGTGTAGGTATGGCAGCCTCCATGGGGGCATTCTTATTAACTGCCGGTGCAAAAGGAAAACGTTTTGCCCTTCCTAACAGTGAAATTATGATTCACCAACCTCTTGGTGGTGCCCAGGGACAGGCTAGCGATATTCAAATTGCTGCCAACCGCATCTTAAAAATGAGAGATCATTTAAATCAAATCCTCTCAGAACGTACTGGACAACCTTTAGAAAAGGTTGAACGGGATACAGACCGGGACAATTTTATGAGTGCCCATGAAGCCAAAGAATACGGCATTATTGACGAAGTAATTGAAAGCCCAGGCAAACCTGTAAAGTAAACAGTAAAAAGGCAAACAAAAAGAGCTGGTAACCTATTGTTACGTAGCTCTTTTTGTTTTTAATCTTCTTTTTCAATCATTTCACGCAAGCGCTTTACTGCTTCTTCTGCATCTATGCCCTCTGCGATAATGGTCACCTGTGCCCCAGAACCAATAGCCAGACTCATAACACCCATAATACTTTTAGCGTTTACTTTTTTTTGATCTTTTTCAAGAAAAATCTCTGAAGCAAAGCGGTTTGCTTCCTGAACAAAAAAAGCAGCAGGGCGAGCTTGCAAACCCGTTTTAAGGTTAACCCTTACATTTTCTTGAACGAACATAACGTCCCCCTATTTAGATCGTTAATTCCAAGTTTTAATATCATTATAGCATGAAACAACGAATTATTCTGTGGGTTTTCCCTCTTTTTTCCGTAGTTTTTCCGCAATTTCGCCAATTTTCCGCATGCGATGATTAATTCCAGATTTACTGACTTTTCCCTCAGGGAGATAATCCCCCAATTCAGCGAGATTCATATCCCTATATTTCAAGCGAAGTTCGGCAACATCTCTTAAGCGCTTAGGAAGCGCCTCCAACCCAATTCTTTCTTCAATCAGCAAAATATTTTCAATTTGCTTCATGGAAGCCATTACGGTTTTATTTAAATTAGCCATATCACAATTATTTAAACGATTAGCTGAGTTTTTTAAATCTTTGACAATCCGCACATCTTCAAAAAACATGAGGGCCTGATGAGCACCAATAATGCCAAGAAAATCGGAAATCTTTTCCCCTTCTTTTATGTACATAATATGGCCCTTTTTTCGTTCAATGTAACGGGCATTTAATTGAAAATAATTGGCAAGTTCCGTTAATTGCAAACAGTGGTCCTGATGGGCAGAGAAAATCTCAAGATGATAACTGGATGCTTCAGGATGATTTACAGAACCGCCTGCTAAAAACGCCCCTCGCAAATATGCCCTTTTACAGCATTCTTTTTCCACAATTTCTGAAGAAATTCCGTAATTAAATGAACCGCCTTTCATAATGCCTAATTCACCCAATATTTCTCTAACGGAATGAGAAATCCGGACAATATACACATTATTTTTTTTCAGGCGCATTTTCTTGCGCACTAGCAATTCCACGTGAACCTGAAAAATCTCCTTAATCAATACATAAATATGGCGGGCAATAGCAGCATTTTCTGTACTTACATCAAGGATGAACCGATTCCCCCCAAACTGAAAGGTTCCATTCATCCTGATTAGTGCTGTTAATTCCGCTTTTCTGCAGCAAGGGTCTGTTTCTAGTTGAGTTAATTCCTTTTTTGTTTGGGCAGCAAAGGACACGTGAACACCTCATGTTTTTACGCCTATTAATCTTCGTAACGTTCGGCTTATTCGTATCGCATTATGGCGCAGGTAATCATCATAACAAATTAGAAAATCATCAGCGATGATTTTATAGGGATACCTGGTCATTTCTCCTGGATAATAATAAACAGGGGTAGACCCCTCTTTCGCATATTTTTCCCTTAATTGGGGCGTAACTACCCCATTATTTACAATCACATAATTAAATAATGAATTTCCTACATGATCATGAATGGCTTGAATGTGGTCAGCCACAGTAAAACCATCTGTTTCCCCTGGTTGTGTCATAACATTACAGATAAAAACCTTCATAGCTGAACTGTTGCGAATGGCCTCTACAATGCCAGGAACCAATAAATTGGGCAAAATGCTGGTATATAAGCTTCCTGGCCCAATAGCAATTAAATCAGCCATAGTTAAGGCCTGAATAGCCTCGTCAAGCCCCTGCACATTTTCCTGATCGATATATACTTGTTTAATTTTTTTCCCGGACTTAGGAATCAAGGATTCCCCGGAAACCACTGTTCCATCTTCCATTTTCGCATTTAAAACCACTGCCTGGTTAGCCGCAGGAAGAACCCTTCCCCGCACAGCTAAAACTTTGCTTAATTGTTCAACTGCTGTCACAAAGTCACCGCTAATTTCCGTCAAAGCAGCAATTAATAAATTGCCAATGGAATGCCCGGCAAGGCCATTTCCATTATGAAAACGATGTTGCAATAAACTTTCCAACAAAGGCTCCGTATCGGCAAGGGCCACCAATACATTGCGAATGTCCCCCGGAGGAGGCATCCGCAATTCATCTCTCAGTCGTCCAGAACTGCCCCCATCGTCAGCAACAGTGACAACAGCCGTAATATCAACAGGCTCCAGTTTTAATCCACGGAGAAGGACAGACAATCCTGTCCCTCCACCTATTACAACAACCTTAGGTTTCCTCATAACCCATATACACCTCTAAGACTTTCCGCGCTCCATATCCCGGTGGGTCACGCGAACATTGTATTGATCATGGTAACGGTTCCCCATATATTCCGCGATGGCTACAGAGCGATGTTTTCCTCCCGTACAGCCAACCCCGATTACCAATTGGCTTTTGCCTTCAGATTGGTAATACGGAAGGGTATAATCCACTAAATCTGTTAACTTTTTAATAAATTCATTAGTGACATCCCATTTAAAAACATATTCAGAGACTTCAGGATTCTTCCCTGTCAACGGCCTTAAATTTTCTATGTAGTGGGGATTGGGCAAAAAACGGACGTCAAAAACCAGGTCAGCATCAATGGGAATGCCATATTTAAAGCCAAATGACTGAATATTAATGGTCAGCCGCTTACTAATCTTACTAAAAATCAAACTTATTTTTTCCTTTAGTAAAGAAGGGGTTAAATTTGATGTATCAATAATAAGGTCAGCACGTCCTTTTAAATCCTGCAACAATTGCTTTTCCTGGCGAATTCCATCTACAGGCAACCCCTGTGGAGCCAATGGATGATGTCTCCTTGTCTCTTTATATCGTTGCACAAGAACAGAATCATTGGCATCTAAGAATAAAATCTGATAATTGATTTTCTCCATGTTCTCGATTTTTTCCAGTGCCTCGAACAGAGAATCAAAGAATTCACGTCCCCGCAAATCGATAACCACTGCAACCTTTTCAATTTTTCCACCAGATTCATTCAACAGTTCAGCAAACTTAGGAATCAAAACAGGGGGCAAATTATCTACACAGAAAAAACCCAGATCTTCAAGCTTCTGAATGGCTACCGTTTTACCTGCTCCGGACATCCCAGTGATTATTACAAGATTGATTTCTTTTTCGGTATTCTTCATCAGCATATTCACATCCCAGGGGAAAGTTTTCAATTTATAATTAAGTCTAACACGGGACTGTTATTTTCGCGACCTATTAATAATTGTCAAAGCATATCATAATCAAACTACATCCGCATAAAAAAAGAACGCAGGCCATGTTTGGTCTGCGTTAAATCAATATCTAAAGGGGTCAATTTAGCTCAGTTATTACTATATACGAGTTATATTTCAGTTTTGTTACAAGCCTATTAAAAACATATTACTTTTTAACTTCAGCTGATTCTTTAAGTTGATCATTTAAATCTTCTACATAGTTTTGGGCAGAAATGGCTGCTTCAGCACCATCTCCTGTGGCTGTAACTACCTGGCGCAATGCTTTTTCCCGCACATCCCCTACGGCATAAATGCCTGGAATGCTGGTGTGCATTTTTTCATTGGTCAGGATATACCCGCTTTCATTGGTAATGCCCAGGTCACGGAATGGTACAGAAAGAGGATCCATTCCTACATAGATAAATACCCCATCTGCCTGAACTTCACTTTCTTCGCCAGTTTCCCGATTTTGCAAAATCACTTTCTCCACTTTTTCACTGCCGGAAATTTCTTTTACTACAGAATTCCAAATAAAATCAATTTTATCATTTTCAAAGGCTCTTTTTTGCAGAATTTTTTGTGCCCGTAATTCATCCCTGCGGTGAACAATGGTAACCTGTTTCGCAAAACGGGTTAAGTAAATGCCTTCTTCAACAGCAGAATCCCCACCGCCGACAACAATGAGGTTCTTATCCCGGAAGAAAGCTCCATCGCATACAGCGCAATAAGAAACTCCACGGCCAGCTAATTCTTTTTCTCCAGGAACCCCTAGAAGGCGATGCTCTGCACCAGTAGCAATAATGACAGATTTTCCTTTGTATTCCTTATCCCCGGCCAAAACAATTTTATAAGGGTCTTCTACACGTATCCCTTTAATGTCCCCATAGGCATATTCGGTGCCAAATTTTCTCGCATGTTCAAACATTTTATTGGATAGGTCCGGTCCCAGAATGGATTCATAACCCGGGTAATTTTCAATTTCCTCTGTATTGGCCATTTGTCCGCCAGGAATTCCCCGTTCCACCATTAAAGTACTCATATTGGCTCTGGATGTATAGACAGCTGCAGTCATTCCAGCAGGGCCAGCCCCAATAATAATCACATCATAAATTTTTTCTTCACTCATACCTGTAACCTCCCTTTAAGTCATTTAATATGATAACCTGTTTTTCCAGGTTTATATCGCTTAATCGAATTTTTTCGATTTATAATTTTAGTATATACCTGCTACTGTATTTTGTCTACAAATACAGGCACTTTTTATATCCAATCTAACACTAAAAAGGCATATACACATTAGACGCCTCTAAAATGTATATACCTTCGCTTTAAGTTTCCTTCTCTATAATCTCCCGAATGATTTTACAGTTCCGATCTAAAGTGGTAATAGAAATTCCATAAAGTTTGGAAACTGCTTCCTTGGTAACAGATAATTTGGAACGTTTTAATAATAAATATTCCACTGAAGCTGCCCATGCTTCCACTTTACGGATGGTTGGAATAGAAGGAAATATCTTATCAATGAACTCCAACCAAAAAAGACGAGCTTCTTCGATTAAGTGTTCATCATATCGATTTTCCATCTTATTTCTTAAGCAATGCAATACCTTCTGCCATTTCTCCGCATCCTCAAATCCCAGCATTTGTTCCCGATGTTGAAAAATTGAAGCAAAGGGACCTTCTGCACCCATATTTTTCAACACTTCAATCACCAGGTGCTTTAATTCGTCATCCTCAGCTGGATTCAATAACAAAAGGCGGAGAGCTTCCTCAAATTCCTTGTCTGGAATTACTTCAAAAGCCCGGATTACCTGTATTTTTGTATCCCGGTCCCCATAGCGAAGGGCCCAGAGAAATGAAGAACGGATTAATGGGTCTTTCACCAATTCTTCCTTCCACTCTTCAATGGTAAAAATCTTTTCATCTTCCATCAGTTGATAATGGTAGGAGACCCCTTTTGCACAAGGTTTGCCAGCACGTTTTCTAGCAATTTGCTCTAAATAATACGGTGCCACAACCCCTATAGGATCTATGCGCTTCACTCGTTTCCATAGGGTTTCAGCTTCACCATATAACCCCGAATTGTATGCGGCAACAGCCCCGTAATGGAGCATATAAATGTCTCCATAGCCAGAATGGACAATGAGCTTTTTAAATAAGGAATAAGCTCCTTTATGGTCTTCTAGTATCCCTAAGGTGGTTGCTAATTTATAGGTTTGATCAATCTGGAAAGGAGCAAACTTCTGTAACACACCCACAATTTCTTTTAAATCCGGATGATTCAAATGAAAATAGAAAACGGCCAAATTGCATAAAGCATGAACATTAAAAGAATCGTCTTTTAAAACCTCTTCCACCGTTTCCATTGCTTTGCCAAAAGAACCCATGTAGTAATGGCAAAGGGCTAAATTATTGCGGGCAGCATAAAAATCAGGATGGTCAATAATTATATTTTCTAACAACTCTTTCGCTTCATGAAAGCGGCCCTCTTCTAAATGGTACCGGGCCCGATCGTGGAGAACTGTAACTTCTAAATCTTCTTTATTGTTATCTATAGCAGGCCGTTGCAATTCAAAAGCAATGAAGTCCAGCAAATCCTCAGCTTCGTTTGCCCATTCCCCATCTGCACATTTCTCAAGATATTTCATGGCATATTGTTCAGCCAAATCAAAATCCATCAGATTCGCATAATTGCTTGAAAGATAGAAATAACATTCAAACATGGAGGGATCAATCTTTTCTAGAACATGCCATAACAATCGGTTAGATTCATCGAACTTTTCCATTTCAGCAAGAACACCGGCCAGATTGCAATAAAAGGTGACATTCTCCGGTTCCAATTCAATGGCTTTATGGAAATAACGGACTGCTTTCTTATATTTTAGGCGGTTTAAGGATTTCATTGCCCTTTCACAATAAAAGGAAGCGTCTACCTTTATAGGAACGATATTGCTCTTCCGTTTATGAGCGTATTGTTGTTTGATCATTTGTTCCTCCATCTTCATGATCTTATAAGGATAGTATACCATAAGAAAAAGTGCCAACTCCACCCAGGCAAAGGTCCTAACTGTCACCAATATGCAAAGAAAAAATATCTGACCGTGTTGCCATGTTTAAAGAGGGGCAAATTATAGCTTTAGATACCCCAAAACTCCTTGTTAATCAGTTTCTTATCGCCAATTACCTTACATTTATATGTGACGATGCAGACCTGGAATTGTTCCAATTGGCCAAAGAAAAAAGATGGAAAGGAGCAAACCGCATGAATATCCCCCGCCATGATTGACGGGGGATTGATTTTCAAAGGAGTTATTCTACTGTATTTTCTTCTACAGGTTCTGGCTCTCTTTTAGGCTTAATAATAAATCCATAAACCACAAGGAAAATAATCGCCACAACCGCCACTCCATCATAGATGTAGAAATATAACGCATATCCTGGCCAATAGGTTTTGCTTTGCCCTATTTTGGCTTGAGAATCACTAATTAGCTTTTTAATTTCTGAGTGTTTATCGAACAATTGCTGTACTTTCTGGAACCGGTTTAAAGCTTCCCCATAATAACCCGCCCAGTAGAACTCAAGGCCTTCTTTATAAAGTTGATCCACAACACTAGGGGCGGGTTTTGCACCGGACTGTGCCACATATTCTTCTATTGTTGCCGATGGAACAGCAAAGTTAAAGCCCTGTACTTCATTGCCATTCACCGTATTGCCACGGAAAGTTAATAAACCAATAATTTTACCCTCTTTATTCACTACCGGCCCACCGCTATTCCCATGAGTCGCTGCTGCACTAACTTGAATAACCGGGCTTCCCTGGGTTGATTTTTTATCTGTAGCCGATATCTGCCCTGAAGTAATGGTGGGAACATATAATGATTCTGTTGATAAAACAGCGGAATCAGCAGCAGCAGGATACCCGATTACCCAGATATCATCCTGTAATTGTACGTTGGACGAATCTCCAAGTTGAAGGGTTGGCAGATTTTGGGCATCTATTTTAAGTATAGCTACATCCTTTCCTTCCCCAACAGGAGCACCAAAAGCTTTTACATCACTGGGATATGCCTTTTCGTTGTTAGGCAAGTATACTTCTTGCTTTTTCTCAAGCCCTCCTATATCCAATGTAGTTAATAGATAGGCATACACTACTTCCGGAGGATAACCATATGTGGCCGAAATTTCATAGGCAAGTTGTTGTGCTGCCATCAAATATATTTCCTCATCCTTTTTCCGGGTTAGATCCACCACATGGGCATTGGTCACAATATATCCATTAGAGCTAATAATTGCCCCAGATCCCGCTGCCGCTACAATCGTTCGACCTTTTTTATTGATCAAATATTCCAGTACATCGGGATGATCCACCCTTGAATAACCCCATTGCACAATGGCATAATCATAAATTTGCACCACCGCTGGTTTTGTATAAGCTCCAATTCGTTGTGCAGCACTTACATTTCCAGCAGTCACCTTTTGATTCATCAAGAAAAAAGTAGCCACAATCCCCGCTAACAAAATAACAATCAAGGGGATGCTAATAATCGCCCGTTTTCCCATCCACTTTCCTCCCTTCTAGTGTGAGGCTACGGAAAGTGTATTTCAAAGAGAGTTTGTCATATGTATGGAATATACTGTATTTGAGGTGATTTTAATGAAAAAAATATTAACCTGTTGGAAAGATGATGCGATGTGGATTTATATAGGGATGGCTATCACTGCCTTAATCTTGTTTCTAAAATAGTGAGGGTTGGGGGGGCACCCCTCTCTCACTGCTTTTCACCTTTATCCCCTTTACTCAGACAACCAGTGCTAAAATTTGTCACAGAAGCTTAACTACACCACCCACTAACTTATGTTAACTTAATAATAAGTAGTTACGTGTAGATTCCTATTACGGAGGCCCTTTATGAATAAACGCTATCTTATTTTTGCTGGAATTTTAATATTCTTGGCCATAGGGTATGGTTGGTTGTCTGGACTTCGCTTAAATGAAACGAGTGCCATTGGTGCATCTATGTTTTAAGCTCCTCAAAGTTCTCCCTAGTAACAAGGAAATATCCAATTAGAAATATTAAAAAATAAATAGGCAATGAAATAAGGGAGTGCCAATGTATTGGTTTATAAAATCCTATCCATTCAAAAAAAGGTTCTCCTATAAACGCGCTAAGAAATGAAAAAAATATGGCTTTTAAAACAGGAGAACTATTTGGTTTTATTTGTACAAGAACAAGAAAAAAAATAGGAAGAAGACTTAAATCCATAGTTAGGAAAGATGGCAAGAACGGAATAGGCTCATATCTGTAATCCCAATAGCCCAATTCTGATCCAAATGAGTCTAGGGATATTGAAATTATCATGATAAAAAATGCCCCATATAATAAACGATTCGTAGATTTCTTTTTTCTATATTTCCACCATAAAACCCAGGGAACAATCGTAAGTATGACACCAAACCACCATTGCCAAGATAAAAACACATATTCAAACCAAATTTCACGATCTTTTTGATCAGCTAAAGCTAAAACTTTATAGATATCATCCATTTTTTTCGCAGCTTCTTCTGGAGTAATCATTTTCTCATTCCTTTTACATGAATTGCCCAAATCATTGTAAACATATCAAAGATTATTTTTATCTAAAATCTTGATATATATTCACTCAGCCATTGACCTTACGGTCTATACCATCGGTACCCCTCACTTATGCAGATAAGATAAAATTTATAAATTCTGCTAAAAAAATCGAGTGCAAAAACTCACACTCGATTCATCACCTAAGAGGTGACTAGTATGGCAGCAATCCAAAATCTAAAATTTGGAAATATATCAAATATAGGTAACACATGGTCGTTCGAAATCTTGTATACGGCATACTTCTCCTTGGAAGAGGTTGGTATAGAGTTAATGGGTTACCATCAATACTAATGACAATAAAGTCTCTACAAAATGTAATGGTATAGTTGAGTAAATCCTACATACTTTTGTTTATCTTTAACAACTGATAGATTAGCTCTTGCGAGCTTACTGACTAATAGGGATAAAGATTATAAGGAGCAACAATAGACCTCCGACCTAAGCTCTTGCGAGCTTCTACTGACTGACCCAGGGGGATAAACATGATAAGGGGTAACCAGGTGCATTTACATACGCACCTGGTTACCCCTATTCCATCTACCAATCTATTTATGGCGTTCCTCTAACACTTTTAATACTTCATCAAGAGGCAGCTTTTGTTCACGCAACATTACCAACAGGTGATACATGAGATCAGCCACTTCCCATTTCAATTCTTCCGGATCCCGATTTTTCGCAGCGATAATGACTTCGCCTGCTTCTTCCCCTACTTTTTTCAGGATTTTATCGATTCCTTTTTCAAAAAGATAAGTAGTATATGCACCTTCAGGCATTTCTGCTTCCCGCTGGGCAATGACACGTTCTAATTCATTAATAATCGCAAAACGGTCTTGGGAACCTACTGTATTTTGTTCTCCAAGAAGGGTATCTGTAAAACAGGTGTAGGTATTGCGATGGCAAGCGGGACCTGCTGGGAAGACTTTCACCAGAAGTGTGTCAGAATCGCAATCATACAATACATCAACCACTTTTTGTGTATTTCCGCTGGTAGCCCCCTTGTTCCACAATTCATTGCGGGAACGGCTAAAGAACCAGGTTTCTTTCGTTTCCAGGGTTTTTTGCAATGATTCTTCGTTCATATAAGCCATCATCATTACTTCTTTGCTTTGAACGTCTTGTACGATGGCAGGTACAAGGCCTTTTTCATCAAACTTAATATCCATGATCTTCGTCTCCTATACGACCCGTACGTGGACCTTTTGTTTTTGCAAATAATCTTTTACTTCTTTAATGGATGTCTCTTCATAGTGGAAAATGGAGGCTGCCAGGGCTGCATCTGCTTTTCCTTCAATGAAAGCAGCAGAGAAGTGCTCTTTGTTTCCTGCCCCGCCGGAAGCAATGACTGGAATGCCTACAGCTTCGGAAATGGCCCGGGTTAAAGGCAGGTTAAACCCATCTTTTTGCCCATCACAATCCATGCTGGTAAGAAGGATTTCTCCCGCTCCAAGAGACTCCGCTTTTTTTGCCCATTCTACGGCATCAATGCCTGTGGGTGTACGTCCTCCGTGGGTGTACACTTCCCACCCGCTGCCATCTTCTTTGGATTTCGCATCAATGGCTACTACAATACATTGGGCGCCGAACATTTCAGAGCCCTCTTTAATTAATTCAGGACGGTTCACTGCTGCAGTATTCACCGACACTTTATCCGCTCCGGCACGAAGAATCCCCTTCATATCTTCCACAGTGTTGATTCCACCGCCAACTGTAAAAGGGATGGTCACATTTGCCGCTGTGTTCTCCACCACTTCAACCATGGTTTGCCGGCCTTCGTGGGAGGCAGAGATATCAAGAAATACCAGTTCATCTGCCCCTTCATCACTATACCGTTTTGCCAGTTCTACAGGATCCCCGGCATCCCGGAGATTCACAAAACTAATCCCTTTTACAACCCGTCCTTCTTTGACATCAAGGCAAGGGATAATCCGTTTCGTTAACATGATTCCCCCTCCTTTTCCTTCACTATGGCAATGGCTTCTGCTAGATCAATGCGCTGGGTGTAAAGAGCTTTTCCAACAATAGCACCGCCAACGCCATCTTTTGCATAACGAGCCAAATCATAGAGGTCTTCTGCCACACTAACCCCACCTGAAGCAATTACGTTTTTGCCAGTGGCTTTCGCTAAACGGACAATGCTTTCCGTATTTGGGCCCTCTAAGGTTCCATCCCGGGAAATATCTGTATAAATAAAGGTTTCTGCACCTTTGGCAATCAATTCTTTCGCTAATTCTTCTGCAGTTACAGAAGACGTTTCTAACCAGCCATGAGTAGCAACATAGCCATCCCGGGCATCAATGCCAATGGCAACACGGTCTCCATATTTAGCCAATACTTTTTCTGTAAAAGGACGGTCTTGAATGGCAGCAGTGCCTAAAATCACCCGTTGTACCCCGTTTTGCAAATAGCGGTCCACATCTTCCATGCGGCGCAAACCGCCGCCGATTTGTACAGGCACATCCAATTCACGGGCAATGGATAATACCCACTCATCATTCACAGGTTTCCCCACTTTAGCGGCATCCAAATCTACCAGATGAATAAATTCTGCACCCTGAGACGCCCATTGTTTCGCCATTTCCAATGGAGAATCCCCGTATACGGTTTCCTTATTGTAATCCCCTTGCAAAAGGCGGACGCATTTTCCCCCACGCATATCAATGGCTGGATAAATAATAAAACTCATGTTCCTTCCCCCCTCTATACCTTCTCTACGAATTCAGTGAAGTTTTGCAATAGCTTCATGCCAACAGCTCCGCTTTTCTCCGGATGGAATTGCATGCCGAATAAATTCCCCTGGCCCACAATGGCAGGCACTTCTTGATAATAATCAGTGGTAGCCAGCAACACAGAGCGATTGCATTCTTCTGGTTGGAGAAAATAGGAATGGACAAAGTACACATACCCTTCTTCTACATCGTTTAAGACAGGGCTGTCTTGCAAGAATTTCAATTGATTCCAACCCATATGGGGGACCTTATAATCTCCTTCAAAACGGGCAATGTGTCCTGGCAAAAGGCCAAGTCCTGTATGTTGCCCGTGTTCATTGCTGGATTCGAAGAGAATTTGCATGCCCAGGCAAATCCCCAGAAGAGGTTTTCCTGCTGCCACATATTCTTTAATGGGTTCAATGAGGCCTTTTTCCTGGAGATTTTTCATGGCGTCGCCAAAAGCGCCTACCCCTGGAAGAATGGCTCCTTCTGCTTTCATTAACTCTTCTCTGGTAGAGACAAAACAATAGTCATGCCCCAATCGTTCTACTGCTTTGCTTACGCTATGTAAATTTCCCATGCCATAGTCAATAATTGCAATCATTTACAACATTCCTTTCGTTGAAGGAACCCCCTTCACCCGGGGATCCAACTGGGTAGCTTCATCCAATGCACGTCCAAGGGCTTTAAAGACTGCTTCAATCATATGATGGGTATTCCGTCCATAATGAACGATAATATGCAGGGTAATCCGGGCCTCTAAGGCCAGTTTCCATAAAAACTCATGGACCAATTCCGTTTGGAAGTTTCCTACACTAGCAGAAGGAAACTCAGCCCGATATTCCAGATGGGGACGGTTGCTAATATCAATAACAACCTGGGCCAAGGCTTCATCCATGGGAAGGAATACCGAGGCATACCGTTTAATTCCTTTTTTATCTCCTAAAGCCTCCCGCAATGCCTGTCCCAGGCAAATGGCCACATCTTCTGTGACATGGTGGTCATCAATTTCAATGTCCCCTTTCGCCTGGATATCTAGATGAAACTGGCCATGCTTGGCAACAAGGTCAAGCATATGATCCATAAAAGGAACATCCGTATGAATAGAGCCAGTCCCTTCCCCATCAAGGCCAAAGGTAAGGGCAATATTTGTTTCATTCGTTTTGCGAACCACGGTAGATTCTCTCATGACTTACTCCCTTTCCTGACTTTCTTGATCCAGGCGTACCTGAATGGCACGGGCATGGGCTTCCAACCCTTCCTGGCGGGCTAAAGATACAATTTTAGATCCGTTGGCCAAAAGATCACCTTTACTATAGTAAATTAAACTAGATTTCTTCATAAAATCATCCACATTTAATGGCGATGAGAAACGGGCCGTTCCATTGGTTGGCAATACGTGATTTGGGCCAGCAAAGTAATCCCCAACAGGTTCTGAGCTATAGGAACCAAGGAAAATGGCACCTGCATTTTGAATCTTCCCAAGGTAATTCATGGGGTTTTCCAACATCACTTCTAAGTGTTCAGGTGCTAACCGATTCACCATGTCAAAAGCCTCATCTAAATCATTCACCAGGCAAATGGCCCCATGGTCTTCAATAGACGCCTGAGCGATTTCCCGGCGTGGCAAAGTAGCCAATTGAGATTCAACCTCTGCCTGCACAGCCAGGGCTAACTTTTTCGATGGAGTCACTAAAACAGACGATGCCATCCTGTCATGTTCTGCCTGGGAGAGAAGGTCTGCCGCTACATATGCAGGATTGGCCGTGCCATCAGCAACCACAAGAATTTCACTGGGACCAGCCACCATATCTATGTCAACAAAGCCGAATACTTCCCGTTTAGCTAAAGCGACAAAAATATTGCCAGGCCCCACAATTTTATCAACAGGTGCAATAGATTCTGTTCCATAGGTAAGAGCCCCAATGGCCTGTGCCCCGCCAATTTTATAGATTTCCTGAATGCCTAAATCATAAGCTGCTGTAAGGACACCAGGATTTAGTTTTCCGTCTTTTCCTGGAGGTGTGACCATTACAATTTCAGCAACCCCGGCCACCTGGGCGGGAATCGCATTCATTAAAACAGAGGAAGGATAAGCTGCCGTGCCCCCTGGAACATACAGGCCTACCCGGCGCAAAGGGCGGATGATTTGTCCTAACATGGTTCCTTTTTCCTCAGTCATCATCCAGGAAGGGCGAAGTTGTTTTTCATGGTAAGCCCGAATATGGCCTGCAGCTTCCCGCAACGCCTGGCGAACAGCAGGATCAATGAGGGAAAGAGCCTCTTCCATTTCTTCGGCTGTCACTCGCAGGGTATCTAAAGCAATGCCGTCAAACTTTTCCGTATAGCTTTTGACAGCAGCATCCCCTTCTTTTTTTACACGATCTAATATTTCTAAAACAGCAGCACGCTGAGTTTCTGTTCCATTTTCTACATCCCGCCGGGTGCTGAATTCTGCGGCATCCACAATGCGTAACATGGACTATACCTCCTTCTTTTCCACCACAGAAGCAAATTTTTGGTACACATAATCAATGGCTTCACTTTTCATACGATAGCTTACCCGATTGGCAATTAAACGAGTGGAAATTGGCAAAATCTCTTCATGGACCACAAGGCCGTTTTCCCTTAAGGTCTGCCCTGTAGAAACAATATCCACAATGCGGTCAGCCAGGCCAATAATGGGGGCTAACTCAATGGAACCATTTAATTTAATGACTTCCACCTGTTGCCCTTTCTCCCGGAAAAACTTGGAGGCAATGCGGGGGAACTTGGTAGCCACGCGAGGTTGATTGCCATCATCTTTCCAATCAGGAAGGCCCGCCACCGCCATTTTACATTTGCTAATGTTCAAATCTAACAATTCATAAACATCCCGATCCTCTTCAAGAAGAACGTCTTTTCCCACAACCCCAATATCCGCAACCCCATATTCCACATAGGTAGGCACATCTGTCGGCTTGGCCAATATAAAATCCATTCCTGCTTCAGGAACAGGGATAATCAACTTCCGTGAATCTTCAAACTCAGGAGGCAAATTAACTCCTGCACGACGAAGGAGATCAACGGCCTCTTCAAAAATTCGCCCTTTTGGCATCGCGACAATTAATTTTTCTTGTTGCCGGGACATGTTAGTTCTCCTCCTTTGTCAAATCCAATACTCGATCATAACGATCACTGTTACGCGGATTCCATTCTTCTTTTCGCTGGGTCACCACAATCCCTGTTTCCTGGCGTAGAAGACGGGCCTTTTCAAAAGCGATGGTACGCTGTTCCTCGGTATATAAAACAAGGGTTCTTGGCATTTCTTCAGCCGCAAAAGACGTTGCTTCCATTAATCGGTCCATTTGCACTGCGAAACCCGTAGCAGGTGCAGGGCGGCCAAACTGGGCCATAAGTCCATCGTAACGGCCTCCAGTACAAATGGGGAAACCCTGGCCTGCTGCATAGCCTTCAAATAAAATCCCTGTATAGTAATTTAAATTGCTTAAGAGATTCAAATCAAAGAGAACAGAATCTGTTAACTGATAGGCTTCTAAAGCGTCCCACAGCTGGCGCAGGTTCGTTACTGCTTTGCGGGCTTCGCCATTGATGGTAATGGCTTCCGCCCGCTTAATCAATTCTTCCCCTCCACGGAGAGTAAGCAATTCTTTTAACCGTTCTTCTTTTTCTTTTGCTAAGCTAAGGCTTTCTACATACTTGCGGAACCCAACAAAATTCCGGTTATGAAGATACCCTTTTAACTCTTCCCGATGATCAGGTTGGTCTACTGTTTCCTCTAATAATCCTTCGAGGAACCCAACATGGCCAATGGCAATTTTAAACTCTTTTAACCCTGCGGCTTTTAACACGGATACGGCCAGAGCAATTACTTCTGCATCTGCATCTACGTTATTGGACCCAATAAGCTCAACACCGGTTTGAAAGTATTCTGCATTTCTTCCTGCTTCTTTCGCCTGGGCGCGAAATACATTGGAAGAATACATAAGGCGAAGAGGAAATGGCTCCTCTTTTAACATGGAAGAAGCCACCCGTGCAATAGGTGCGGTCATATCAGGGCGAAGCACCAGGGTTTTACCCTGGCGGTCTAATAATTTAAATAACCGTTCATCCAGGGTCGCACTTGCCCCGCCAACGGTATCATAGTATTCAAGGGTAGGAGTTAAAATCTCTCGATAACCCCACTGGCTCATGGATTCTAGCAAACGGTGTTGCAACCAACGTTGTTTTTGTAACGCACCAGGCAATATATCTCTCATCCCTAAGGGTTTTTCAAATCCTAGAGGTTTGGACATCGCTCATCACTCCTCTTTATCACTTTATCGCTTTATCACTTTATCTCTTTATCACGCTAAAGTATCTGTTTACAGTAGTATACCCTGCTGCCCTTCCCCCGTCAACCATACCCCTTACCACCAGTTTTTCCTTTTAAAATAAAAATACATAAATAGGGTGGTTGCGATTAATACCACCCACAGGTAGGGATAACCTAAAACCCACTGGTATTCAGGCAAGCGCAAATTGGTCCCATACAACCCTACAATAAAGGTTAAGGGCAAGAAGAAGGTGCTCACAAGAGTCAGGGTTTTCATAATTTCATTCATGCGGTCCCCTTTTAAGGAAACCTGCAATTCTAAAATGGAGGTTAAGGCCTCACGAAAACTATCCACCGAATCCACAACCCTATTTAAATGGTCATACACATCCATTAAATACAAATTGGTCTCTTCCCGTGTATAAGGGAATTGGGTGTGCATTAAGGTTCCCAGTACATCCCGCTCCTCCACAAAGGTACGGCGAATCCCATGCATGCGCCTTTTCAATTGGAAAATTTCCTGGGATAGTTTCCCCATGGGGTTGTTATAGAGGGCAGTTTCCAGAGAATCCACCTTCTCCTCAATGATATCCGTGATAGACATATATTGATCCACACAGCTGTCTAATAAATGATATAGAACAAGGCCTGGATGTTCCATTCGTTCCGGCACCTGTTGAAAATCCTCTTTAAGTTCATCCAGGGTGGGAATCACTTCGTGATACATGGCAATGATATAATTCTTCCCGATGATAATTCCCATTTTGCTGAAGGTTAAATCCTCCCGCAAACTGGAGAACATCACCAGGGCATGATTTTTATAAGTATCCACTTTGGGCCGTTGCCGTTCCAGATAAACACAGTCTTCCACGACCAGGGGATGGCAGGAAAAGACCTCCCCTAAAAAGTGTTTGATTTCCTCTATCGTCGGACGGAAGAGGCGAATAAAACCCACTTCATCTTCTAACGGAAGGCGTATGTGTTGTTCATGGTGGACTTCCCCATTTTTATAAATTAACATCAAAATCACCCTTCCCCTGGCGAATGATCTCCATTGGATTGCCTCCAACAAAGGCACCAGGAGGAACATTTTTATGTACAAGGGTCCCTGCGGATACAATGGCCCCATCCCCAATGGTTACCCCGGGCAATATGGTACAATTGGCGCCAATCATCACCTCATTGCCTATCGAAACATTCCCTAACCGATACTCATTAATGAGATATTCATGGGCTAAAATCGTTGTATTATAGCCAATAATGCTATTGGACCCAATGGAAATTCGCTCCGGATACATGGTATCCATCATCACCATGAGAGCAACTGCCGTTTTCTCGCCAATTTTCATGCCCAGGAAGGTGCGGTACATCCAGTTTTTCACGGGAATCCAGGGAATATAACGGGCGCTTTGCACCACCAAAAAACATTTTAACACTTTCCAAAAGGATACGGTTTTATAGATTTGCCACAGGGAATTCCCTCCCTGAACCGAATACCTTTCCGTTTTTCGTTTTCCCATCATACAGCACCTCAAATTACCTTCCCGGGGAATTCTTCACTATGTCTAGTAATTCCCCCATATGATGAATCATATAGGTAGGGGAAAAACTCTGCAAAAAGTCTGCCCCTTTCCAGCTCCAGGCAACACCTGCAGAATCAATGCCTGTATTATGAGCAGCCAAAACATCATACTGGCTATCTCCAATCATAATCGTTTTGGCCGGATCTGCCCCTAATTCATTCATGGATTTCACCAGGGGAGCTGGGTCCGGTTTATGTTTTTCTGTATCTTGATAGCAAATCACACTATCCATATACTTCTCTAACCCGAAAAGGCGAAGGCCCATTTCTGCGGTTCGCCGCATTTTGGAAGTAACCACCGCCATTTTAATCCCCATCCCCTGTAAAGCGGAGAGGGTGTCGATCACCCCAGGGAATTCCTTCACTAGCTCATCATGGACTCTTTCATTATGTTCCCGATAAACTTCCACAAGTTCCTGTGCGCGTTCCGGCCCAAAGAGAAGCATTTGATCATAAAGAGGTTCTCCCATATGGGGAATTAAATCTTCTTTCGTATATTTTCCCGGATAATATAAATCTAAGGTATAAAGAAAAGAAGTCATAATCAAATCATTGGTATCAATAAGGGTTCCATCTAAATCAAATAAAACATACTGGTATTTCATAATCTTTTAAAAGCCTCCGATCAAGCCCCATATGGTTCACTGGCATAGCCTTTTTTACGCCGGACAATAAACAACACCACAGCAACAATAATAAACAGCAAGCTTACCACTTGTGCCGCCCTTAACCCACCAAACAACATTAAACTATCTGTGCGCAACCCTTCCACAAAGAAACGTCCCACAGAATACCAGACTAAATAGGTTAAGAATACTTCTCCTCGTTTTAAAGGAAGCTTACGGCGGAAAATAAGAAGGGCAATGAATCCAAGGAGATTCCAAAGGGATTCATATAAAAAAGTAGGATGGTAATATTGGTATTGTCCTGTAATAGGATTTTCAATATACATTTGCTCAATGATAAAGGTGGGCAAATGCAGGCTTTCCAGGAAAGAAAGAGAGACGGGGCCTCCATGGGCTTCCTGGTTCATAAAGTTGCCCCAACGGCCAATGGCCTGTCCCAGGATAATACTGGGGGCCAACAAATCCCCTACCCGCCAGAAGGAGATTTTTTTCACCCTGGCAAATATAATGCCTGTAATAAATGCGCCGATGAGGCCACCATGAATGGCCAGGCCACCATGCCAGATGGCAATAATTTCTTCAGGATAGATCGAATAATATTCATTCCAACGAAAAATTACATAATAGGCCCTTGCACAGATGAGGGCCACTGGAATTGCATACATAATCAAATCCAAAATCAAATCTTTATTAAACCCCTGCTTTTCTGCTTCTTTTAAAGCAAGAATTAAACCAATCAGGGCAGCAGAACCAATAATAACACCATACCAATGGATAGCAATTGGACCTAATTGTAAGGCCACAGGATCAATAACACCTGTTAACACCTAAGATCCACCTCCTTACATTACATATCTTCTACAGCTTCTTCGATGGTATCCGTTAATTTCTTGCTGAAATGCACTGCCGCATTATAACCCATTCGTTTCAAACGGAAATTCATAGAAGCCACTTCTAAAATAATGGCCAGATTTCGTCCTGGCCGGACAGGTACCGTAATTTGGGGCACCTCTGTATCCATAATTTTCATCTTATCTTCATCAAGCCCAAGACGGTCATACACCTTATTGGGATCCCAGATTTCCAGGCGAATGACAAGAGAAATCCGTTTATAATTGCGCACAGCCCCTGCACCAAAGAGGGTCATCACATTAATAATCCCCACGCCCCGAATCTCTAATAAGTGCTGAATCAATTCCGGGGCACTGCCGATCAGTTGATTTTCCTGAGTCTGGCGAATCTCTACCGCATCATCTGCAATGAGCCGATGTCCCCGTTTGACCAATTCCAGAGCGGTTTCACTTTTCCCAATGGAGCTTTGCCCTACAATCAACACCCCAACCCCATACACATCCACAAGAACCCCGTGCAACGTGGTGGTAGGCGCCAATTGCCCTTCTAAATAGGTAGTTAATTTGCTGGATAATTTTGTTGTGGCTAAAGAGGATGAAATAATTGGAACATTTTTCTCCATGGAACATTTAATCAATTCTTCAGGCACATCCAGATTTCTCCCTACACAAATACAGGGAGTATCATCCTGCAGCATATCCATAATCCGTTCTCGTTGTACCCCTTTGCTCAGATTTTTCAAATAGGTAATTTCCGTTAACCCTAATAATTGCACCCTGTGGGAAGGATAGTAATCTTTGCAGCCAGCCAGCACAAGGCCTGGCCGGCTAAGGTCACTTTCCTTCACTTCCCGAAGGATTCCTCCTTCACCACTGATTACTTTCCATTGGAAATTTTGCACAATATTACGAACATGGATTTTCCTCAAGGGCCTGCCACCTTTCTTCCGTCCGCTTTTGATCCCTTTCCAAAATGGGTTTTAAGTAATGCCCAGTGTAGGATTCTTTCACCTGGCAAACATGTTCAGGGGTTCCTTCTGCCACAATTCGTCCTCCCCGGTCTCCACCTTCTGGTCCCAGGTCAATAATATAATCGGCGGTTTTAATCACATCTAAGTTATGTTCAATCACAAGCACTGAATCCCCTTGTTCAACCAGGCGCTGCAATACTTGAAGGAGACGATCAATATCTGCAATATGAAGGCCTGTTGTAGGCTCATCCAGAATATACAAGGTTTTTCCTGTAGAACGGCGGTATAATTCGGAAGCCAGTTTGACCCGTTGGGCCTCACCTCCTGACAAGGTGGTCGCCGGTTGGCCCAGTTTCATATAACCTAAACCCACATCAAACAGAGTCTGTATTTTCCGTTTTATGCGGGGAATGTTCGTGAAAAATTCCACAGCATCTTCCACCGTCATATCCAGTACATCGGCGATATTTTTTCCCTTATATTTCACCTGGAGAGTCTCCCGATTGTACCGTTTCCCATGGCAAACCTCGCAGGGAACATACACATCTGGAAGAAAATGCATTTCAATTTTAATAATCCCATCCCCGCGGCAGGCTTCGCAGCGGCCGCCTTTCACATTAAAACTAAACCGCCCCTTTTGATAGCCCCGCACTTTTGCCTCATTAGTCTGGGCAAATAAATCCCGAATATCATCAAAAACACCAGTATAAGTAGCCGGGTTTGAGCGAGGAGTGCGGCCAATAGGCGCCTGATTGATATCAATCACTTTGTCGATATTCTCAATGCCTTCCAATCCCTCAAAAACCCCGGGTTTATCTTTCGCCCGATGCAATTCCCGGGCAAGGCTTTTATGGAGTATTTCATTAATGAGCGTAGATTTCCCAGAACCGGATACCCCAGTGACACAGGTGAATAACCCCATGGGTACCTTCAAATTGACGTTTTTCAGATTATTTTCCCGGGCACCTGTAACCTGAATCCACCGGTCTCCTGGTTCTCTCCGATTTAAAGGAACAGGGATGAATTTCTTGCCGCTTAAATACTGGCCTGTTAAGGAATCCGGGTTTTCCATGATTTCCTTCGGAGTCCCTTTCGCCATCACTTCTCCCCCATGGATTCCTGCCCCAGGTCCAATATCAATAATATAATCCGCAGCCATCATGGTATCTTCATCATGTTCTACCACAATCAAGGTGTTCCCTAAATCCCGCATATGTTCAAGGGTTTTGATTAAACGGTCATTATCCCGCTGATGCAAACCAATGCTAGGCTCATCAAGAATATATAACACACCCATGAGAGAAGAACCAATCTGGGTGGCCAGGCGAATCCGCTGGGCTTCCCCACCGGATAGGGTGCCTGCAGCCCGGCTTAAAGTCAGATAATCCAATCCCACATTCTTTAAGAAGCCAAGGCGCTCTTTGATTTCTTTTAATATTAAACGGGCAATTTGCTCTTCCTTATCCGTTAATTCCAGATTGCTAAAAAAGTCATAGGCTTGATTCACAGACAGGCTGGTAGCATAGGCGATATTTTCCCCGTTGATATAAACAGCCAGGGTTTCTGGTTTTAGCCGTTGTCCTTTACATGAGGGGCAAAGCTTTTCACTCAGATAGCTTTTCAACGATTCCCTCATTTGATCAGAATTGGTTTCCTTAAACCTGCGGTAAATATTATTAGCGACTCCTTCAAAGGAAGCATAGACATCTCGCGCCACATCGCTAAAATCACTTTTGTAGCGAAGATGAACCTTTTCTTCTCCACTGCCAAAAAGAAGGACATGCTGCTGTTGCTCCGTTAATTGATTAAAAGGGGTATTTAAATCAAAACCATAATGGTCTGCCACCCCCTGGAGAATGGAACTATAGTAGAGGGAAGTGGTAGAATTCCAGGGTTCTAGAGCCCCTTCCGCTATACTTTTCGTAGGATCAGGAACGATTAATTCAGGATCCACTTCCAGACGGTTGCCCAGCCCATCACAGGAAGTACAGGCCCCAAAGGGACTGTTAAATGAAAACATACGGGGTTCTAGCTCATCAATACTGAAGCCGCAAATAGGGCAGGCAAAATTCTGGCTAAAAAGGAGCTCTTCCTGCCCGATCATATCCACAAGAACCCGGCCTCCCGCTAATTTCAACGCGGTCTCCAGAGAATCAGATAGGCGGGAGCGAATATCTGGTTTCACCACAATGCGGTCAATCACGACTTCGATATTATGCTTTTTGTTTTTCTCTAATTTAATTTCTTCAGTAACCTCGCGGACTTCACCATCAATACGCACCCGAACAAACCCTTGAGTGCGAATATCTTCCAACACTTTTACATGTTCCCCTTTGCGTCCCTGAACCAGAGGGGCCAGAATTTGCAATCGGGTTTTTTCAGGATAATCTAAAATCCGATCAGCCATTTGTTCTATTGTCTGGGAAGTAATTTCGATTCCATGATTTGGGCAATGGGGACGGCCAATCCGGGCGTAGAGCAACCGCAAATAATCATAAATTTCCGTAACGGTTCCCACAGTGGAACGGGGATTGCGGCTAGTGGTTTTCTGGTCAATGGAAATCGCCGGAGACAATCCTTCAATGGAATCTACATCCGGTTTATCCATTTGCCCTAAAAATTGGCGGGCATAAGCAGAAAGTGACTCCACATACCGCCGTTGCCCTTCTGCATAAATGGTATCAAAAGCCAGAGACGACTTTCCTGAACCAGACAATCCTGTTAAAACCACAAATTGATCCCGGGGGATGGTGACATTAATGTTTTTTAAATTGTTAGCCCGCGCGCCTTTTATTTCAATATTTTCGCGGCTCATCCTTTACCAACGCTTCCTTCCCCTTTAATTTCTAATAATAAATCCCGCAATTCAGCAGCACGTTCAAAATCAAGATGCCTTGCTGCATCCTTCATTTCTTGCTCCAAACGAACCATCAGATCCTTGCGTTCTTTTTTCGTCATTTTGGAATAGGCTTTTTCCGGCAAATAGCTTTCTTTGCTTTCAGCAGCTTTTGTTGCTTCGATCACATCACGAATAGACTTCTGGATGGTACGAGGGGTAATGCCATGCTCCTCGTTATAAGCAATTTGCCGTACCCGTCTTCGATTGGTTTCATCCAATGCTTTTTGCATAGAAAGTGTCACCTTATCTGCATACATAATGACGTGGCCATGGGCATTCCTTGCAGCACGTCCAATGGTTTGGATCAGGGAACGTTCATTGCGCAAAAAACCTTCCTTATCTGCATCCAGAATAGCCACCAGGGATACTTCGGGAATGTCCAGCCCTTCCCGCAATAGATTAATTCCGATCAATACATCGAATTCACCTAACCGCAGGTCCCGAATGATTTGCATTCGTTCAATGGTTTTAATTTCTGAATGGAGATACCGGACTCGAATGCCAATCTCTTTCAAATAATCAGTCAAATCCTCTGACATCTTTTTCGTCAATGTAGTGACCAGCACCCGCTCATTTTGTTGAGTCCGGGCATTGATTTCCCCGATTAAATCATCGATTTGCCCTTTCGTCCCCCGCACTTCCAGGGTAGGGTCCAACAATCCTGTAGGACGAATCACCTGTTCCACAAACTCAGGGGCTTTTTCCATTTCATAAGGACCTGGTGTGGCAGAAACATAAATGATTTGAGGGATGTGCTTTTCGAATTCATCAAAACGCAAGGGACGGTTATCCGCAGCAGAAGGAAGACGGAATCCGTAATTAATAAGCATGTCTTTCCTTGCTTTATCCCCCTTGTACATGCCCCGAATTTGGGGAATGGTAATATGGGACTCGTCCACCACAATAAGAAAATCATCTGGAAAATAATCTAGCAAAGTATAGGGTGTAGCCCCTGGAGGCAATCCCGTCAAATGGCGGGAGTAATTTTCTACCCCGGAACAAAAACCCATCTCTTGCAACAATTCAATATCATAACGGGTTCTTTGTTCTAAACGTTGGGCTTCCAACAGCTTCCCTTCTGCCTTAAATTTAGCCAACTGCTCTTCCAGTTCCACCTCGATGCTTTTAATGGCTCTTTGCATTTTATCAGGTCCAGTTACATAGTGGGAAGCAGGAAAAATAGCCGCGTGTTCCCGTTCCCCAAGGATTTCTCCTGTGAGAACATCTATTTCCGTAATTCGTTCAATTTCATCTCCAAAAAATTCAATGCGAATAGCATGTTCACTATTGGAGGCAGGAAAGATTTCTACAACATCTCCCCGAACCCGGAACGTCCCCCGGATAAAATTAATATCGTTGCGGTCATATTGAATATCGATTAAACGATACAATACCTCTTCCCGACTCACTTCCATCCCTCTGCGTAGAGATAAAAGGAGAGATTGATATTCTTCCGGTGAACCTAACCCATAAATGCAAGAAACACTGGCTACGATAATCACATCAGACCGTTCAAATAATGAACTGGTAGCGGAGTGGCGCAATTTATCAATTTCATCATTAATACTGGCATCTTTCTCAATATAAGTATCCGTTTGGGGAATGTAGGCTTCTGGTTGATAATAATCGTAATAACTGACAAAATACTCTACTGCATTGTTGGGGAAAAACTCCTTAAACTCACTGGTAAGCTGGGCAGCAAGAGTTTTATTATGGGCAATCACAAGAGTAGGTTTATTGGTCCTGGCAATCACCTGGGCAATGGTATAGGTTTTCCCTGTCCCTGTAGCACCAAGCAATGTCTGGTGTTTTGCCCCTTTTTTTATCCCTTCTTCCAGTTCCACAATAGCTGTAGGCTGATCCCCTTGAGGGCTATATTCGGAAACCAGCTCGAAATTCTTCATCTCTTTATTCAAGAAAATCACCATTCCTTTATCCGAACATTATACCACAGGGCTATATCAATAGGAAAAAGGCCGCTTTTGCGGAAAGCAGCCTTCTACTTGGTTAAACTCTTATTTTTTATCCACTTGTAACCAAACCATAAACCAATCAATCCTGATACAACGCCTGTAATAATCACCGGCAGAGGTTGATAAGCGCCATCGAACACTGCCATCATAATCCCTAGAGAGCCGATAAAACCCACCCAAATATTTAAAGAAAAACGTGCAATAAGTGCAACAAGTATCCCTGGCAATAATGCCGCAATAATATAATTGACAATCACATGGAAACATCCTTTCCTTGCCCTAATTCCTGGTTGACTGGACGTTCATTTAGATAACGGATCCTGGAAGAAAATAAACCAAAGAGGGATAAAGGCCCTACTTTCACATACTGACGGGCATATTGATCAGGTGCCGGAACCACCCCTAATCCATGGGGTTCCCCCTGGTACAACGAACGATGTAAATATTTAATATTTCCTTCCTTATTCAACACTTCCATTTTACAAAATGACGATTGTCGCTGCAATAAGGGATATATGTCATTTTGGTGTGAAACTGCAACCCCATTCAGTTTTACAATAACGTCTCCAATTTCAATATCCATGTTTGCAGCAGGACTCCCTGGAATTAAAGCCATCACCTTAACACCATTGGGCACCCGGCCAAAAAAAGGACTCTTCCCTTTTTCTTTCCAGCGGCCTGTCCAACGAATGGCTTCATTGGCCAGAATAATCCATAATCCAGTGGCCAGCATCATCAGGTCTGCCATAGGAATAAACCAGGCGACCCCTAATAACACAAGGCCAATGATCCAGTATCCCTTTTGCGCATGAAAAAGTTTCTCCTCTGGCAATCCTGTTCTGGCAACATCTTCATACCCTGTAATCCCTGGCAAAGGAAAAAAACCATTTCCGAGAAGCACCATCATAGGATAAAAAGAAAATCGGCGAATTTGATAGGCCCCAACAGTTCTTCCCCTTTTTCCATCCACTACAATAGGGAAAAAACCTTCCCTTTTCCCTTTTCCTAACCAAATTCCTTCCATTACAAACATAGCACCTGCTAATAGAGTAATGGAACGAGAATTAATTTCTAGTAAACTCTCTTGCAAAAGTGCAGGCCACTCCCCTTGCAACGTTGGAATTACACCCGCAGCATAAGAAAGAAGCAACAAAGCCCCTGCACCAATTCCCATATGAAAATAACGCATATTAATAAACCCTAGAAGAACCGTTACGCCTTCAAGGAGTATAAGTTCCTTATAAGAAAAGGAAATCCCCAGAGCAAATAAAAAAAGGGTAATCAACAATCCTCCAAGCACACCTCTGCCCATGGCTTTAAGCAACTCCCCTACCGCTGAGGACACCCGCACATGAAACAGGCGGCGTTGCAGTACCACTTCCCGCCGATACTGTAACAGTAGGAGAATAAGGATAATATACAACATAGGATTTAAGAAAAATCGGGGAATCTGCCCAAGAAATTTTAGCGATAAATCCATCCAATATTCCATAATTAATCCCCCATCATGTATAAAAAAATATATAAAAAAATAACCACAGCCATAAACTCGCTGTGGTTATTTTTTCGACAGGAACAAAATGAATTCCTGCTATGAAATTATTTCACCAAATCAACCATGACTTGAATTGCCTTTTGCAATTGAGCATCATTTTTCGGGTCTTTCATCTTATTTAACAATTCTGTTTGCAATAATTCAGCTGTTTTTCCTTCTACTTTACCAGTTTGCTCCAATTTCATTTTCGCCTGGAAGGCTTTCACAGCCTGTTCTGTACCAGCATCAAAATAACCATCATTCCGTCCTGGATTTAAACCTAAACCGGTTAAAATCAACTGGAGATTCTGTACTTCTGTTCCGTTCATTTCTTTCTGCAATGTTTTATTTCCAGGAAGAGCCACAGCTTTGAAATACCCGGGTTGTTCAATTGCAATATCTGGAGCCAATCCTTTTTTATGGATCCAATTGTTTTTAGGAGTCAACCATTTGGCAATGGTCAGCTTTAATTGGCTTTGATCAGACAGATCTTGGGTATTTTGTACCGTCCCTTTACCAAACGTAGTCGTTCCAATCACTTTTGAGCCATTTTCTTTTAAAGCTGCCGCAAGAATCTCGGCCGCACTGGCACTTCCCTTATCAGCTAAAACAACGATTGGATATTTGCCATTGCGATTCTCTGAAGCAAATGACTCTTTCTTGCCATCGCTATATTCAATTTTGACAATGGTGCCTCCCTTTGGCACAAGAAGGTTCCCAATATCGATTACTGAATTTAACAGGCCTCCCGGATTACCCCGTACATCCACAATTAATCCCTGGATTCCCTGATCTTCTAATTCAGCCAACTGTTTCTTAAAATCGTCAGCCGTCTCTGTTGAAAACTGGGTAATTTCAATCTTTCCTATTTTCTTGCCATCCTGGTTAATTACACTGGAATAAACAGTGATAATTGGAATCTCATCCCGAACCACTGTAATGGCCATCGGTGTATTTAAACCTGCACGCATAATTTCCAGAACAACTTTTGACCCCTTTGGTCCACGAATCTTGCTTACTGCATCTGTCAAACTAAGGCCTTCCACACTTTTCCCGTCAACTGTAATAATTTGATCTTCTGGATGAAGGCCTGCTTTTTCTGCTGGAGACCCTTTAAAAGGGGAAACAATGGTCACTTTCCCGTTTTTCAATGTCACTTCAGCACCGATTCCCTGAAAACTAGATTGGAGAGAAGAATGGAACTCTCCTGCCGCTTTCGGATTTAAATACGTAGAATAAGGGTCGTCTAATTGTTTAATCATACCTTCAATGGCGCCATCAATTAACTTGACTCGATCTACTTTTTCCAGGGAATCCTTTTCAATAATCGCCAGAGCTTCAGCTATTTTTTTGAAATCAGCACCCAACTCTCCTACATTGACAGACTTCAAAAATGGAACTTGCACTCCAAAAGTTTGTACAGCAAACTTAAGACCAGCCAGGGTTAGTACGCTTGTGGAAATAATCGTAACAAGAAGAATTCCCACAAGGGTACGCCGTTTAATTTGCACACCTAAGCACCCCTTTTACCAACGACTTCTTCCCTTATTATATGGAAAGATTATCGCAAATAGGACATGGGGTCAACTTTTGTCCCATTTTTTATTACAGAAAAATGGAGATGGTTCCCCGTAGCACGTCCTGTAGCGCCTACCTGGGCAATATATTGTCCTTTGCTAACAGATTGGCCTTCAGACACTTTAATGCCTCCATTGCGAATATGGGCATAAAAACTGCTTAATCCATTTCCGTGAAAGACAATGACAACATTGCCGAACCCATTCATTGTGCCAGCAAAGGAAACAGTACCGCTTTCTGCTGCATAAATGGGGGTTCCTCCCGGTGCAGCAATATCCAATCCATCATGGTAACTGCTGCGGCCTGTAAAAGGGTCAGAACGATAGCCAAAATAAGAAGTAATAGTACCCCGTACTGGCCAGATGAACTTCCCTCCTGAATAATTTCCAGACCCTGCATACTGGCTGGCTCCTTGATTCACCACAGACATGGCCGCATTAATTTCATCCTGTCTTGCTTCATTCAAATCACTAATCTGGGATTTCAATCTGCTAACTACCCGTTCTTGATCTCTTTTTTGTGCATTTAAACCTGATGCCACTTTTGCATATTCTGCTTCTTTTTGTTTAACAGTTGTCAGGTTTCTTTCAATTACTTTTCTTTTTGTTTCTATTAAATCAATGTCTTTTTTATTTTCTTCTAAAATTTGCGTATCCTGTTCGATAATCAGTTTCAGAAATTCAACCCGTTCAACAAAATCTCCAAAACTTTTCGCCCCGAGCAAAACGTCAATGTACGAACCATCTCCTGCTTCATACATCGCAGAAATCCGTTTCTTCAAAATCTCTTCCCGCTGTTTCACCCGTTCTTTTGCCGCTTCCAGATCTTTTCCTGCCTGGTTTGACTGGGCTTTAAGATCTGCAACCTGCCTTTGAATGGAAGCTAATTGGTTTTCTGAAGCAGCTACCTTGCTGCTAATGGCATTCAACTCATTTTGTTCAGTGGACTTAATTGCTTCCTTTTCTTGAATTTGTTGATTCAATATTTGTAAACGACTGCTTTGTGCATAAGTAGACATAGGTACCCCAAATGCAAAAGTTGCCGCAGTAACCAGGGGAATAATCACTCTCTTTTTCATAAAGCCCTCCAGTAAATCTCGTTCTCCCAAACTGTATTTTTAATAAATAGATTTAAATTCGCAAGAAACGACGGACGGAAATTAAACTTCCCCAAACACCGATGAAAAGACCAATCCCACTAAGAATAAGAGAAACTTGTAAAATCAAGGGATACAGAGGCAGTAAATCTAGAAAATAGAGGGAAAGTTGCACTTGAATAAAGCGAAGTAAATAACCATAACCTACTAAAATAATCAATATTGGAATTAAGGCGCCTGCCAAACCAATCAATGTCCCCTCTACGAAAAAGGGCCAGCGAATAAAGTTATTAGTAGCACCTACTAGTTTCATAATTTCTATTTCTGTTTGACGAGCCATAATCGTTAATTTAATGGTATTGGAAATCAGGAAAATCGCTGTAAAACCAAGACCGATTACAAACACAATGCCAATGGTCCGGACTAAGGATGTCACAGCAAACAACTTTTTCGTTGTATCCCCACCGGTATTAATCGATTTCACATATTTAATGGTTTTGATTTTTTGCCCAAGTTCTTCGGTTTTCTGAGGTGTTTCCGCTTTTACAACAAAAGAATCCGGTAAAAAATTGTCTTTTTCAAGAGAGTTTAATAAATCTGCTTTTTCCCCGAACTTAGCCTTGAAATTCTTTAACCCTTCTTCTTTCGTAATAAAAGTAATTTGTTCGACTCCATCTAACTTTTTCAATTCCGCTTCCACATGTTTTTTAGCCGTTTCTCGGTCAACAGTTATATCTAAATATGCCTTTACTTCGACATCATTTTCTATGGAACTGACTATGTGGTTCACATTAAAAGCAAAAGTTAAAAACACGCCAACAATCAGAAGGGTAATCGTCACAGCACTTACAGACGCAACTGTCATCCAACTATTTCGGAATAGGCTTTTCGTTCCTTCCCGGATATGACGTCCCAGGGTTTTTTTGTTAATAGGCATAGCCGTATTCCCCTTTCTCTTCATCCCGGACAATATGGCCACCCTCAAAAGCAATTACCCGTCTTTTCATGTTGTTAACAATCTCTTTGTTATGGGTCGCCATGACAACAGTTGTGCCTTTCTGATTAATTTCTGCAAAGAGGTTCATGATTCCATCAGATGTTTCCGGATCCAGGTTTCCCGTAGGTTCATCAGCAATCACCAATTGAGGGCGATTGACGAGAGCCCTTGCTACAGCTACCCGTTGCTGTTCTCCCCCTGAAAGCTGGCCAGGCAGATTTCTGGCTTTATGGGCCAACCCTACCAATTCTAGCACTTCCATCACTCTGGCTTGGATTTCTTCCGGATCTGTTTCAATAACCTCTAAGGCAAAAGCAACATTCTCAAAAACTGTTAAACGAGGGAGCAACTTAAAATCTTGAAAAACAACTCCGATTCCTCTTCGAAGAAAGGGAATATTTTCCTCTTGCAACTGGTGGACGTGAAAACCATTAATAAATATTTCTCCAAGACTCGCCTTCTCTTCCCGATACATCAACTTAATAAAAGTTGATTTTCCAGCCCCACTGGGACCAACCACATACACAAACTCACCGGCTCCAATTTCGACATTAATATCATGGAGTGCCACGGTTCCATTTGCATATGTCTTACCAACATTCTGCATAATGATCAAAATTATCACCCAAACTACTCTTTTTTTCTTCAATTTCCTAGGAAATTACACCAATTGCAAGCCCGCTATCTATTATAACACTATCATCTACGAAGAAACGACAATTTATGGCATATTTTTTGTGAATAAAATTACACATTTTACTAGGAAAATGGGTTGACAAATTTTAGAGGAGCGGATTGTGGACTAATGGTGTTCTCCTAATCACCTTTATCCCTATTAATCAGGAGGATTTTTTAAGGGGGTATTTTCGACAATCTATTTAAAAAAAAGGTAGCGTTATCGCTACCTTTGATTGATTAATCAATATATTTATTTTTTAACTGATTTGAACCAATGCCACCAATTGTCATTAAAACTAATGGTAAGAAATTTGATATGATTTTGGGTAAGCCATCTGGGATTATTATATTTGTATCAACAAAACGATTTAAGCCTATGATAATTAATTTAGAAACTAATAAAAATGCCCCTAATACAAACATAACATCAAAGAACGTTTTCCATTTCGGGTACGCCAATTTCTTACTATCTCGAATTACTTTTTCCTTCAATTCTTCATCACTCCTCAACATTTCATCTATCGTAATATCGAATAAATCACTCAAATCAATGATAACTTCGATACTTGGATAGTTCTTACCAGTTTCCCATTTTGAAACTGATTGACGACTAACATGGATTTTTTCAGCGAGATCAGTTTGTGACCAACCTCTTTTTTCTCGTTCCTTTTTTAATCGTTCACTAAAAATCATGTTACTCATCACCTTTTTTTATTTCCAGTATTGATGGAGTGTATAGCTAAAGTAAAGATAGTTATAGGTGCATCAAGGTGCAACCTCTTGTTGCACCTACAAGGTCTATCCTTTTTTATTTGCTTTTTTAAATAATAGGACAAGGATTGCAATAGTTATGAGTAATGTAATGGTACCGGCGATGGCGATAAACAATGGGTCTTTATTTAATTCCTCAGGAATTAGACGATTGCCAATGGGGGCAATGGAAAATGAAAATACCATGAAAATGAACAACCAGGACTTTGTATAGATTGCAAATACAATAAAAATTATGTAACAAGCGGCAGCAATCATATAATTTTGCGTTTCAGTTGCTGTAAAGAGAGTGGTATCGGGTTGATCCTTTAACCAAAAATAAAAAGCTACCCAAACACCTGAAACAAACAGTGACACAGCTATATTAAGGACGATTAACCAAATAGGAGCTTTCACTAATTTAGGAACAGCTTTAAAAAGGAAAAAGGAAAAAATCCCCAGAGATAAAACAACGATAATTGAACCAAAAAAAAGCATATTTTTAGATAAAGAGAATTCTCCGGAAAGGGCAGGAGAATAGCTCATAGTAGCCATGATAACCAAGATTGTCAATGGTACCAGAGTAAGCATTTGCTTCTTATCAAGGGGCATGGATTCACCAATGCTTTTCATATATTGTTTTGGGCTTTTGCCGATGATATCGTCAATATTTTTCCCATTTTGTTCGGCTTCAATAAGATGGGCTTCTAGTTCATCCGTAATTTCCTGAATATCCTTTTCGTTTTTCCCTCGCTGGATTAAATACATGCGCAACTCAATCAAAAATTGTTCTGCTTTTGGTGATAACAATTTAGCGCCCCCCTTTATTTAATACGTTATTAACTGCCAAACTAATCTCTTCCCACCGCGATTTGAATTGATCTAATTCCTCTTCACCCTTTGTAGTCAACGAGTAATATTTTCGTTTGGGTCCGGCAGTGGATTTTTTCAAGGTGGTTGTTACTAGATTTTCTTTTTGCATGCGTAATAATAAAGGATAAATCGTTCCCTCACTGAAGGACTGAAACCCATAGCTTTGCAATTTTTCTGCTAATTCATAGCCGTAAATCTCCCCTTCTTGAATAATGGATAAAATACAGCCATCTAAAATTCCCTTTAACATTTGCGTGGAATCAGCCATAGGTTCACCTCCTTTGATTTATCTTGCAATGCAAGGGTTATGTGTTGTTTTTAATATACCACCATATATCTTGCATTACAAGATATATGGTGGTATAAATTTACTGTATGAATTGACCCGCTTCTCCTTTTACAACCCTTATCACCTTTATCCCCATTAATCAGTAAAAATGAAAAAAGGGATAGAACCTAATGCCCTATCCTTTGTTTCTTTTTTTAATTGATAAAATGATAAGTGTTGCAATAATAGGGACCGTGAACAACACGACTACAATGGGAAGTATGAACTCTGGGCTTCTATACTTTTCCACATTCTTTAACTCTAACTTAGAATCTTTGGTAAAATCCATTGAAAATTTCCCATAGCCAATATGCTCTAATCCCGGTTTAATATACTGATTTTTATCAATAACATTCCCATTTACCCCTACAGAATGATAATTATATCCCTGCTTATTTAAAATTCCCTGTATCGACTTAGCATCTTTAAATACACTTTCCTCCGTTGCATTCGTAGCGTCTAAAAATACATAAATTAAAAAATGATCAGGTTTCATTTTTTTGTCCCAATGACTATTGGGAGGAAACGTGCCTTTTTGGAATTGAAGCTTCACTTCAACAGCAGTGATGGACTTTATATGATCTGATAAAAGGGAGTAAATTTCTTTTCCTGCTTCATCCCCTAATTTTTGCATTGCATCTTCATCTAAATTTTCTGTGTAAATACTATCAACGAGTACGACAGGTTTAAAAACACCCTTTAGCACAAATTCATATTCCTTTGAATTATGGCATCCAACACAAATCCAAGAAGAAAGAGGAGCAAAATACTATAAAAGATCTTCTTCCTTATTTTCATTGAAGCAACTCCTCTTCTATATCCCTTAGCTCTAGTTCTGTATCTTTTTTAAAACTAGTTGAATATGTAAGCCGTCCGATTTCTTCTCCTTGAATTAGGCTTGAATTAATACCAACAGAACGGTAGTTATATCCATTTTTATTTAAAATAGACTGAATTTCTTTTACATCTTTTAATACATCTTCTTTCGATACACCTTTTGAATCTAAAACAATAAATAAGGAGACTGGTTTTTCAAATTTTAAATCTTTGCTCCACCGCGTATCTGGAGGAAGCTCACCCTTTTGGATTTCCAATCCTGCACTAACAGAATGCAAAGATTTCACTTGCTTGCTTAATAGTAATTCAATTTCTTTTCCCGCCTCTTCTTCTAATTTTCTCATTAAATCCTGATCCAAATTTTCAGAGTATATGCTATCCGTAATCACAGTCGGTTTAAATGTACCCCTTAGAATAAATTCTTGTTTCTTGGGAAGTCTTTCTTTCGAAGAGGTAGTAATAATTTCAATAACTGTAAAATCATATACTCTACGATTAGATAAATAAATACCTTCATTTACTCGTAACTCTTTAGTAGGATAGTTTTCTTTCAAATAGTTTTCTAATATTTTTGTGGCAAAAAACTTGCTTATGGGATTACCATTCAAATGATTATAAATAAACAGGACAACACCAATTAGTATAAAGAGCAATACAAAATATAATTTTTTGTCGTTTTTCATGCTCTCAGCCCTTTTCCTCTGTTTTTAAAACTGAAATTCTATGACATCCTTTATTTGCAGTTGAGTGTCTTTCTTAAACGTACTTTGCAATTTACTATAAGACGAAGGATTATCTACTTCGGGTTGCGATGTCCCACTGACGGTAACCTCGTTATAGGGATACCCATGCTTATTCAATGCCGCCTGTATGGTTTTCGCATCATTCAATAAATCTTCCTTTTTTATATTAGGGGATGCCAAAGATACATGGATTGAGAAATTTTCCATCTTCATTTCTTTGCTCCATTTACTATTAGGAGGCACCTGGTCTCTTTTAATAACAAGGGTCACACTAACAGAAAATGGAGGTTTTATATAATTGGATAAAAGTGTTTGAATTTCTTTATTTGCTTCTTTTTCTAATTTATTAGTCAAAGTTTCATCCGAACTTTCTATTTTTATGGTATCTATTTCAATAGTGAAATTGGAAAATCCACCTAATTTAAATTGATGTTTCTTTGGTCCACCTTCATTGGAAGCTGTCCCTCCTATTTCAGTGACTTCAAAAATATATCCAGGATATTCCGTATGGGCATCATAATAACTATGATCAATCTGCAACTTTTTATCAGGATAAGTATTTTTTATATAAGTTTCCAACGCCTTTGTCGCATAATATTTGCTTATGGGATTGCCATTAAATAAATTATAGGCCACCAGGACAAACCCAATGAGAACGATAAGCAATAGACTATATAAGATTTTATTTGTTTTCATGCTCTCAGCCCTTTTCCTTTATCTTTAAAATGAGGAATCCGATTACACTCCCAATGAAAGCAAATAAATAATGGATTAACCCAAACATGAGGCTCCCCATAAAAGATTCAATTAAATAGGATGCAAAGGTTACCTGTGGAGAAATGTTTCCTGCTCGATAGTCTGCAATATTACTTCCTATGGACCAGATAAAAATAGGCATAAACGAGATTAGAAACACAATTTTCATATCTTTATAAAAGAGATACCCGAGAACGCCTAACACTGCATACCACAACACAAAGCCAAAACTTTCATTCAACATGGATGTGTTAATGGCAAGAAAAAAAGAAATACCCATAAAAATTAACTGATATATAGAAAGTTTGCGTTTTATTTTTCTCATCATCTGGTCGTGTTCAACAGTTGATTCAATCTCCACTTTTACCAGTGGTTGACTGGTTTGGGCAATAAGGGCCTGTAATTCTTCATTCCCCTGCACCTGTTTTTCAAACCATTTGTTGGTTTCTTCACTCAGGAGTCCTTCGTTATAAAGAGGAAGCAAGTCCTCAATGATGGAACGCACATGTTTATCCATGGTATCCCTCCATTTCTTTTTGCAGTTTAAGCTTGGCTCGGTGGAAGGTAATTCTCGCATAGTTCTCACTTTTTTCTATGAGAATGCCAATTTCTTTAAATGACAGTCCACCGTACACCCGCAGGGTAACAATCTCTTTCGATAGATTATCTAATTGATTGATCTGTTGGATCAGGCTTTGTTGCTCCTCTTTTTTCAGCAACTCCTCTTCCGGCGTATTTGTGACCTTCTCCTCATTTAAATAGAGAGTATTTAAATCTTTCTTGTATTTTTTAGAACGGTAGTATTTTCTCAACCGGTTCTTCGCTATAGAAAATAACCAGGTTTGAATCGTTGAATTGTGAGAAAACCTGGGCAATCCTTTGATTGCCTCGTAAAAGACCTCCTGGGTTAAATCTTCAGCAATTTCTCTTCTGGAGGTCTTCACAAAGAAAAATGCATAGATTCGCGGTTGTATTTCTCTATATAGTTCCTCCAGCTCCATATTGCCTCTCCTTTTTCCAGGCTCAATTAATTCTTTCGTAGTATTAGTACCATAACATGACAATTTGTTACATAGACTATAAAATTTTTGCTTGATTAATAGAACATGACCCAATGGGATAGTAACGCAAAGGACTCACTGAACACAGGAGCAATACAAAAAGCCACCTTCACTCAAAAAGAAAGAAGGTGGCTTACCTTATTACCAATCCTGTTATTTTATTTAATAGTAACCGCCTGACTCCCCAACTGTTTCCAACTTTTTACGAAGTTATCCATAGGAACGGCTTTTGCCCTGGCTCCATCTAATGGATCATTAATATAAACAACCTTTTTATTTTGATTAAAACCAACTAAAAGAACACAATGTTCTTGGAAAGTTGCTTTTACAGGCCCATCGGGACTTTCCCACGTTTCCCAATCATTTGTTGGAGCGAAAGAAATGGTACTCCAAACGGCAACGGGTTTACCTTCTATCACATAATCCAATACTTGTTGAAATGAGGAACCTGTAAGGTCGACCCCTTTACCAGGCATGTACTTATTTAAAAGCTTCACTACGGGGCCGTGATTAACAGAGTAACCTTCGTTAAGTCCAGTAATATCACCGACAAACCCTTTGTTCGGGTTGCCCCAATAGATAATCTCACCGCTAGCATCTTCCCTTGCTGGTGTGGGATCTTTCTGGATACAATTTGCAACCTCTAATTTATTCACAGATACTCCCGCCCAATTGAGCAACATGGTTAAACTAGTAACCTCACATCCATTATAGAGTTCAGGTTTCTGTTCAATGATTAGCACATGAATAAGTGCAGAAGAAGCTTTTTCCGTTTCCGTTTCCGTTTTTGTTTTTGTTTCCACCGGTGCTTTGGTTACTTCAAGTGCATTTGCTATTTCTGATTCCTTGTTTTTGGATTCTGCCTCTATTTCCTTACTTATAGAATTGATAGATTTAACCCCATTGATATTTACTATGATTATGCACAAAAAAATACCTAATAAAAAACGTTTCTTTTTCATAAGGATAGATCTCCTAATCATACCTTTTTTTTATTAAAAATACTATTAATTAACAATAAAATCTCCAAAAATTAATAATAATCCCCAAATAATTCTATCATTTCACATTCTACCTCATAGTATTAGTACCATAACATGACAATTTATTACATAGACTATAAAAATAATTTTTTTAGTGTTATATTTAGCAATAAGTTATTCTCAGGGCGGGGTGGAAATCCCCACCGGCGGTAACCTTTTTATAAGGGAGCCCGCGAGCGCTTCTCTTTTGTGAGAAGGTCAGCAGATCTGATTAAATTCCAGAGCCGACGGTAATAGTCCGGATGAAAGAGGATAAAACAGTTGAAATCACTTATATATCTTATTTTTAATAGGCTACCTATGTAATGTTAGCTGTCTTTATCTACGCCCTGATTCAGGTAAATCTGTAATTATACTGGAGGTATTGCCATGAATCAGACTCTATTAACTCAATTCGGTAATTCTTATCAACGGGTAGAAAAAGCAATCGAATCTCTTCATAATGGCCAGGGAGTTCTTGTAACAGATGACGAGAAACGGGAAAATGAAGGGGATTTAATTTTCTCAGCGGAAAATCTAACAGAAGAACAAATGGCTATGTTAATTCGTGAATGCAGTGGCATCGTTTGTCTTTGTTTAACAGATGAAAAAGTAAACGCACTTGAATTACCCTTAATGGTAGAGAACAATACAAGCCGATACAAAACTGCTTTTACTATAAGTATTGAAGCAGCAAAGGGAGTTACTACGGGGGTTTCTGCTAAAGATCGAGTTACAACAATTAGGACAGCTATTAAAACGAATGCTAAACCCGAGGATTTACATCGACCTGGTCATGTTTTTCCATTACGAGCTTGTCATGGCGGCGTACTAGAACGAGCTGGCCATACGGAAGCTACTGTTGATTTGATGCGTCTTGCAGAATTACAGCCCTTTGGGGTATTGTGTGAACTTACTAATCCAGATGGAACAATGGCGAGAATAAATGAAATAGTATCATTCGCAGAAAAAAACAACATGCCTGTGGTTACTGTAGAGGACTTAATTATTTACCGAAAATCACTCGAAAGTAATAAGGCAAAAAAATAAGGGGGATGTTGCAAAACACTCCCCTTTAACTGTAATTTATATTAATTATTTAACACCTGATCTACATAATCTTCTTCTACTTGATAAGTAACAGGTCTACTTTTAATCTTTTTTACGATTCCTTGTTTTTCAAAATCCTCTAAGGTCCTATCTACTTTTGCCCGACTAATTTGCAAGTTTCTCCCTAATTCTGTATTTGTTACCCCACCATCACTTCTGCCAAATATATCAATTTGAAGTAAAGCTTGTAATATCTCCTTCTCCTTTTTATCATAATCAAGCATATTCATGTGTTGATTTATTTTTTCGGTTTTGTTTAAACCTAAGCTTAGATCATCAATTAAATAATTTTGGCCATTTCTTAATATTTCAAGCATTGTCTGACAAAAAAATGTAGCCTCTCCTTTATTATTAGGTATAGAAAGTTCTTGCAAAGCTTTATAATATTTTAATTTATCTTGATTAATGGAGTAAGACAAAGTGACTGCCGTAAATTGTTCAAGTTTCCTCGCAACATAACTACAAACCAATAGCCTTCCTGTTCTTCCATTCCCATCATAAAAAGGATGGATATATTCGTAATAGTAGTGAGCAATCATAAGTTTGTATAAATCCGGAACATATGAGGTGTTTAAAAATTGGATTAGATTATTTAAATCCTCTCTAATTTTTGATTCTGGGTAAACACCGACATGTGTTTGTTTAACACCATCAGTAATATTTACAGTACCTTTCCTAAAAAGCTCCCCATCAGGGTAATCTTTTTTGTCAACTTCATCTGCTACTACTAAATCATACATCTCCCTAAAATCCTCAACCTTAGTAAATGGTTTTATTTCATCAATATATTGATAGGTTTTTATAAAACCCATAAATTTTTTGTCTATCCTGGTTTTTTTCGTCTCAAGCATAGAAAGTTTTTCAGATAGTTCCTTTTTTGTACTATGCACACCTTCAATTTCATTCGTACTTTGAAGTTCATTAATTAATAATTTATAAAAGAATGGCATTAGGGCGATATCAGGCATTTTATTAACCATTAAACGTATTTTGATGCTATTTTCCCAAATTTCCTCATTTAATTTCATTAATTCAGGCGTATTTACAATAAATAATTCTACTTCCTCACCAACATGTTTTCCTTTTAATATTGGAATGATTTTTAAATTCGTTTTATAAGTTCCATATCCATTAAAACGTTTTTCATATTCAGCATGATAGTTACATTCCGGTTTATAAAAAACTTTACTAAGCGGTTCATACTTAGCCATCTGCATCACCTTGCCCAATTATTATAAAAATCACAAAAACAACTAAAAATAAGGCATTTTGTTAACACCATTATATACAATATCCACATAATTGCCATTTATAATTAAATGCATACAATTATAAATGTTCTTTTTAACAAAAATTGCAATAAATATACCACCTGACTTAATGGGATAGAGATGATAAGGACCACACTTATCCCCATATACAAAAAGGCCACCCTCTCACACAACGAGAAGGTGGCCTTATATTCCTATAACAAATCAAGTTGAATCTTTTCAATATGGGTATCTACCCAGGCATGGTTGGCTTGCAGCAATTCTTCAGCAATGGCGATTTGTTCAGCCACACGGTTGCTTGCTGTACCCCCGAAACAATCACGGGCATTCACCACTTGTTGCGTATCAAGGGCCTTGTAAATATCCTCTTCAAAGAGTTCAGAGAATTGCTTGTACTCTTCGAGGGAAAGATCCAATAAGAATTTATTTTGTTCAATGCAATAGAGTACGGTTTTTCCAACGACTTCATGAGCCTGACGGAATGGCATGCCTTTGTTAACAAGGTAATCCGCTAAGTCCGTAGCGTTTGAGAAGTCTTCTTGCACTGCTTTGCGCATGTTGTCTTTCTTCACTTTCATGGTTGAAATCATGCCAGCAAAGAGGGACAAAGCCCCATGCAATGTATAAACCGTATCAAACATGCCTTCTTTATCTTCCTGCATGTCCTTATTGTAAGCAAGAGGAAGACCTTTAATCACAGTCAGCATGCCCATTAAATTGCCATACACACGTCCTGTTTTACCCCGAACTAATTCAGCTACGTCAGGGTTTTTCTTTTGAGGCATGATACTGGAGCCAGTACAGAATGCATCATCCAATTCAACAAAGTTAAATTCGTTGCTCATCCAGAGAATGAATTCTTCACTAAGACGAGAAAGATGAGCAATCAACAGCGAAGCATTGGCAAGGAATTCAACGATGAAATCCCGATCACTTACAGCATCCATGCTATTGATATACACGCCATCAAATTTTAATTGCTGAGCCACAAAATGGCGGTCAATTGGGAAGGTCGTTCCCGCAAGAGCACCAGCCCCTAATGGAAGAACATTAATCCGTTTCCAGCTATCCTGGAATCGTTCAATATCCCGTTGCATCATAGAGGCATAAGCCATTAAATGATGGGCAAAAAGCACGGGTTGTGCCCGCTGCAAATGGGTGTACCCTGGCAGAATGGTATCCAGGTTCACTTTTGCTTGCTCAATGAGCGCTTCTTGCACTTTTACAGCAAGGTCAACAATTTCAATTACCCGTGCCCGGAGGTACAGGTGCATGTCTGTTGTTACCTGGTCATTTCGGCTGCGCCCAGTGTGAAGTTTCCCCCCTACTGGCCCAACTTCTTCTAAAAGCATTTTTTCCACGTTCATATGAACGTCTTCGTTGGAAATGCTCCACTCAACATCCCCAGCATCAATGCGAGCAGCCACTTTTTTCAAACCTTCTGCAATGGTTGCTGCTTCATCTTCGCCAATGATGCCGCAGCGGCCCAACATTTTCACGTGGGCCAAACTGCCGGTAATGTCTTCTTTCCACATTTTTTTATCGAATTCAATAGAGGCTGTGTACTCCTCTACGAGTTTATCTGTGGGTTTTGTAAAGCGACCGCCCCATAATTTCATTGCTTAACAGCTTCCTTTTTTTCGATAATAACCGCTTTAGGCGTATTGTCTAAGCTTTTACGGTTTACTTGAGAGTACAATTTGGTTTGCATTCCATAAAGTTCAATGAACCCGAGAGCTGCTTTGTGATCGAAAGTATCTTCAGTACCGTAAGTAGCTAGGTTCTCATCATAGAGGGAATGCTCGGATTTTCTGCCCACTACGATAGCATGGCCTTTGAACAATTTAATGCGGATTGTACCAGATACGAAGGTTTGGGTTTCTTCAACAAATGCTTTAAGAGCATCAGTAATTGGAGAGAACCAAAGGCCTTCATAAATCACTTGCGTTAATTTTTGTTCAACGATTGGTTTGAATTGGATCACTTCACGTGGCAAGGTTAAGAATTCCAATTCACGGTGAGCCATAATTAATGTAATGGCACCTGGAGCTTCATACACTTCACGGGATTTAATGCCAACCAAACGGTTTTCTACGTGGTCAATACGGCCTACGCCATGTTTGCCAGCAATTTTATTTAATTCAAGAATCATTTCGCCAAGTGGATATTGTTTGCCATTTAATGCGACTGGCTTCCCTTTAACGAATTCGATTTCGATTTCTTCTGGAGTATCTGGAGTGTCTTCCAATTCAGCCGTTAAATCATAAGCGCCTTTTGGAGGTTCACACCATGGGTTTTCTAATACACCACATTCGCAAGCACGGCCCCAAAGGTTTTGGTCGATAGAATATGGGTTATCTAAGTTAATTGGAATCGGAATGTCGTGTTTTTGTGCGTAAGCAATTTCTTCATCACGGCTCATGCCCCATTCACGAACAGGTGCAACAATTTTCAAATCAGGATTTAATGCCATGATGGAAACGTCGAAACGAACCTGGTCATTCCCTTTGCCAGTGCAACCGTGGGCAATAGCCACTGCGCCTTCTTCAGCAGCAATATCAACTAATACTTTAGAAATCAACGGACGGGAAAGAGCGGATACAACTGGATATTTTCCTTCATACATAGCATTTGCTTTTAATGCAGGAAGAACGAATTCTTCAGCAAAAAGTTCCTTCGCATCAACTACATAAGATTTAAAGGCACCTACTTGAATGGCTTTATCACGAACGAAATCTAAGTTTTTGCCTTCGCCTACATCAAGAGCTACCGCAATAACATCGTAATTATAGTTTTCTTGTAACCATTTAATTGCACAGGATGTATCTAAACCGCCAGAATAGGCTAATACGATTTTTTCTCTTGCCATTGTTACATTTCTCCCCTTCAATGCGCATAACACAGCGCAAATTCAATCGATATGCAATATTATGCATTCTTATTAATAAAAATGCAATAACTTTTTTAAGAAAAAGGTCAAATTCAGACAATTCTCGCTATTTGAATTTGCGTGTTCCCTCACCTGATTGTCCCGGTTGCTCAGGTTCAGGAGGATTGGATGCCTCCTCATCATCTTCCTGTGATTCGATGATTTGAAGAAGGGTTTGGTTCCCGCTGCCATCGACAATGGATGAATACATTTTCTCTAAACGGCGATTGATTTCAAAAAATACGGTACCCTCAGGATATTTGCCTTCTTTATCAGAAATTCCGGCTTCAACCCCGGTTAAGATTTCAATCCCTTCTTCAACAGTTCGCACCTGCCAAATATGGAATAACCCTTGATTAACAGCTTGAATCACTTCATCTTTTAGCATAAGGTTTTTCACATTCTGATGGGGAATCATCACCCCTTGTTCTCCCGTGAAACCTACTGCCTTGCAAACCCCATAAAACCCTTCGATTTTATCGTTCACCCCACCAATGGGTTGGACTTCACCCCATTGATTGACAGAGCCAGTCACAGCGATTCCCTGTTTAATGGGAAGGCCAGAAAGGGAGGAGAGGAGGGCATATAACTCTGTACTTGATGCACTATCCCCATCAATCATGCTGTAAGTTTGCTCAAAAGTAATGCTAGCAGACAAAGGCAACGGCTTATCCTGGGCAAACTTCCCTGCCAGGTACCCGCTTAAAATAAGAAGGCCTTTATGGTGAATTTGCCCGCTCAAAGAGGTTTCTCTTTCTATGTTAATAATGCCCGTGCGTCCCACAAAAGTTTGGGCAGTTATGCGATGGGGAGAACCAAAGGAATAGTCCCCCATATCCAGAACGGCAAGGCCATTGATTTGCCCTACCCGTTCCCCGGTCACATCTACCATGATGGTTCCTTCCACAATCATCTCTCTAATTTTTTCATCTACCCTATTAGAGCGATACTCCTGCTCCTTAATCGCCCGCCTCACATGAATATCTGTTACAGCCTTTGCCCCTTCTTCCTCTGCCCAAAAACTAGCTTCCACCATTAAACGGGTCAAATTATTAAAACGGGTGGTCATCTTCCCCTGATTTTCTACCAGGCGGGAACTATAATCCACCATGGAAGCAAGAGCGGTGCGATGGAAAGGAAGAAGCCCTTCTTTTTCACAGTAACTGCGCACAAAAGAAGCAAAGGTTAGATGATGCTCCACATCTTTGTCCATTTCCGTATCAAATTCCACTTTTACTTTAAACAGCTTATGAAAATCTTCATCCAGTTCAGAGAGAAGTTGATAGTAATAAGGTGTGCCAATCAGCAGAACCTTAATCTCCACGGGAATAGGTTCAGGTTTCAGCCCAGTGGAAGCCACCATTCCCCTCTCTTCAAAAACATTTTCAATGCGAATACTGCCTGTTTTTAATGTCCTTTTTAACACTTGCCAGGAGAAGGGATTGCTTAAAAGATCCACAATTTGCAAGATTAAGTACCCCCCGTTGGCTAAATGCAGGGCCCCTGGCTTAATCATGGTAAAATCCGTCACCATTGTCCCAAAGGAACTTTTGTACTCCACCTTGCCAAAAAGGTTATAGTATGTAGGATTGGTTTCACTAATCACTGGCGAACCTTCTTGCCGGCTCTGATCTACCAGCACATTTACTTTGTAGCGGGTCAACTTTTCCTTTTGTTGCCCACCCCGCAATAATCCCATCATGGGATTTTCCTCCTGGGTTTCCTCTTGAAAAAATTGATAATTCTCAATTACATCTTGTTGATACTCCTGTAAATAAGAAACCACTTTCTCATCGTCTTTATAGGAATCAAACAAAGGTTGAAAAAGCGGGAAAATTCCACGGCCAACAACTTCCTGGTTTAGCTTTTTAACTGCCTTCTCTACTTCCTTTTCCAGGGTCTGCATGGTGCGCATAGACTCCGCAATTTTTTCCTCGATTCGTTTATTTCTTTCCTTATACTCTTGTTGCACCGTATCTGGAAGAGCTTTAAACTCCTCCTTAGACATCCGCTTTCCAAATTGCATAGGTACAAGGGCAAAATTCCCCTGCTGGGTCCTCTCCAGAGAAAAATTCAACTCCCTGGCAAACTGGGACAGCCCACCCCACATCTCCTCCGCTTTTTTCTCAAAGGAATCTAAAATGAAGCCACGTTGCTTTTCATAATCATCACTTGTAATAGCCTTGCGAATTTCTCGTTCTACATCCCGCAATAATTCAGCCATTTTCTTTTCAAATACAGTGCCTGTCCCACTGGGAAATGAAAGAGCTTTAGGCGAATCAGGATGTTTAAAGTTATAAACGTAACACCAGTCTTTCGGCTTTCCCTTTTCTTTGGCAATATGTCGCACAAGAGTTTCAGCATAGGTTGTTTTCCCCGTGCCAACTGGACCTACCAAAAACAAATTGTATCCCCTTTGCTTCACTTTCAGCCCGAACTCCATAGCATGGACCGCTCTGTCCTGGCCTATAATCCCTTGCTGCAATGAATCAATCTCATCCGTTATTTCAAAAGGAAACATCGCCGGATCCGTTGTCACCCTTAACTTTTGCATTGGCGCTTTCCTTTTTTCTAATACATCATTTGTGATTTTACGAAACAAAACTCCCACTTCCCTTCTGGCTTATCCCATCTGAATATTTTTTTCCATTGTATCCCTTTCCATGCATAATGGGAACCTGTTGGGCACCCTTTTGTGCTCTTTATCACCTCTATCCCATCTAATCAGTTAAAGCTCTCAAGAGCTGGGGTAGGTCCCCACTCCTCACTCCTTATCACCTCTATCCCCTTTACTCAGCTAAAGCTCGCAAGAGCTGAACAATTTCTTTTAACTATTTTGACTTATTCTAAAAATGGAAGGGTTAGTATTTCAGCTAAAATATTCTTAATAGAGGCTTTTTGGGGTGAGGTTAGGTGAAAATGAGGGCATATGGTTTTTTTATTGTATTTGTTTTTTTGATTCTTATTATCTTCTCTGGATGTGAAAAAGCGCCATCCTATCCAAGTAACGTAACTCTTGAATTAGTATCAAAACAAAATATGGACATGTTTCAAGCAGAAACAACGAAGCCAATATTTACTCCAGAGGTTGCGTATAATCATGACAAGTATCCCTGGTCTACAGAAATTCAAATTTTTTATCTAGGCAAAGAACCATTAACTGGTTTTTATCAATATGTAGGTGAAAAAACAGGTGGAATGTATTCCTTTAAAGGAGTAGATTTTAGCCATCCCCCAACAAGTGTCTATGGTACCCGTGAGGTTATTCCTCATGATCAAGAACAAATCGTATTATCCTATGGTTGGGAGATCAACGGAAAACTGGAAAAAGGGAAATTAGTTTATAAAGTAATCGCACATTATGATAAATAAATAATTGTTTTTTCCTATGAATGAGATCTGGAGGAGATATAATGGACATTTTAGGAGTTATTGCAGCATTCTTTTTCATGTTATTCTTTATCGTTTCAATGAAGTCAATTGTTGAAAAAAGTGAATACTTTATAATATATACTGTTTTCTGTTCCATCTTTTTTAGTGCTATATTCTATATATTTATGGCTTGCATGGCAAACAGTTGAGCTTAATAAATTCCATCTAAATGAGAGGGACCCAGGGATCAGCAACTTCCCCTTTGGGTTCCTTTTTTATACTCATGCATAGTTCCACCAGGTTGGTGAAAATAGGCTCATGATTTAACTTCAAATTAATCCGATAACAAACCTCATCTAAATAGGGCTGCATGCGTTTATGGCATAAGCCGTTGAAGGTCTTATAAATCCATTGTTTGGCCTCTTTAAATAACTTAAACACTGAATGATGTCTAAATTTATAATAAAAATCCAAATATGCAGGCTGGGGTTCCACATGTTCCCTCAAGAAATTCCTGCGAATGAGCCTGTTTTTTTCAATGGGAAACTTTAAAGTAGGATCCATTTTATCATTCAATAATTTTATCTTTAAATATTTCGGTTCATCCTCCTGGTCTAAAGATGCTCCTACATATAAGGTCTCCTGCTTTTCCAGGCTTTCGATGCCACGAATTCGGCCATGAATGTTTTGGTTTACAAAGACACTGCCAGACAAAGGGCATGAAGCATCCTCAGCGCTAATGGCATGGCGGATTTTGTGCAATATGGACCAGGCAGTTTTATAGGTGACATGAATGATATCTTTCAGTTTAAGGGCGCTAATGCCTTTAGGCGTGGAAACAAAGTAAAAGGCGATGAACCATTTGCGCAAATCGGTGCGGGTTCCCTCGAGAATTGTACCCACAGTGAGTGAGGTTTGGTGATGGCAATTGCTGCACTCGTAGAGAGGATGATTTCGCGTAGTGATGACATAAGCGTGGGAATGGCCACATTCCGGACAAAGGAACCCCAGGGGCCATTTGGCCTGATACAAGTAGTCCATACACTCCTCTTCAGTACTGAACCGATCCTGAAATTCCTCAAAACTTAGCAGCTCCTCAAACATATTACCCGCCCCCATTAGAACATTTGTTCTTATTTATATTATAACAAACATTAGTCCTTATGTAAATAAATGGATTTAAGCTTTATCCATTAATACGGACAACCTATGTGAGGGAGGGATTGTTTATGGGAATTCGGATTTTACTAATACTATGTTTCAGTTTTATTTTTGCATCAAATGTTTCTGCTGAAGTTCCCCTTAAAGCTGCTTTTATTAGAGACCATAATTTATGGATCAAAGAGGGAGATAAAGAAATACAACTTACCTCGGGTCGGTATGTTTATTCTCCCCAGTGGTCAAAAGATGGCCGGTTTATTGCCTATTTAGATGGAGATAAAAATGAAGAAAAAACATACTTATATATTTATGATACAAAGCAAAAGGAAAGCTATCAGCCATATCCAAAACATGAAACAAGAAATTTTAAATGGTCCCCAATTTCAAATCAACTAGCTTACACTATAAATGGGGTACTAAATGTTACAAAAACAAAGAATGCACGCCCACAAGGGTTCGAGAATGTTTCTCTCGGTGTTAGTGATTTCGCATGGTTTCCCAACGGAAAAGAATTTATCGTATCATCACAATCTAATTTGCTTCCTACAGGATGGGAACCTGTTCAACTTTTTAAAGTCCCTGCGGATGCTAATCTTGATACAGACAAAATAAAACCTTTTTACACCATTCAAACAAGTGAAAGTGGCCTATTTGCGATTGATGCTGAATATTTTCAGTGGAGTCCTGACGGAAGATGGGTTAGTTTTCTGGCAACCCCCACTGCAGCCATGTCCGCGGATAGCAACACACTTTGCATCCTATCGGAAACAGGAAACCATTTTCAGGTTGTTGGAAAAATGCTTGGAAATAAAGAATGGATAAAATGGGCTCCTGCCAAAAATCAGCTAGCCTTCATTAATGGTGAGGGAAGATATTTTATCGATAACAAAAGAACCACCCTGTTGGACATTCCTGCTACGAATAAAGGAAAAGAATTTACTCCTAAAGGATATATTGACCTTGGGTTAGATTGGTTCTCTCCAGATCAATTAATTGTTGCCCGTGCAAAAGAAATCAAGGAGTGGAAAGAAGGGCCGGTTCCACCTGTGTTTCCGTCTTTATATGCCATAAACATAAAGGCCGGTGAACAAAAACAGATTACCTTTCCTAAGAAACATGAACTTGATGGAGAACCACAGGTTATTGGATCATATATTACCTGGCTCAGGACAACTGGCTGGGGAAACAGGGGTGATATATGGGTAAAAGATGGGATTAAAGGCCCCGAACACCGTTGGTTAAAAAATGTTGATGGTCCTCCGGTTTTCTACAATAAAAAGAGGCACCATCGGTCCCCCTCAAACTTATACTTATACGTTAAAATGTAAGCAGCTCTTACGAGCTATACCTGAATTAAGGGGATAAAGATGATAAAGTATGACATTGAGTCACACTCCCCAGCTCTTACGAGCTGTCCTGACCCATGGGGATAAAGGTGATAAGGAGCGCAAAAGGGGCACACACCATATACAAAAAAGACACGGTACCGGGAAGTTGCCCGGCAAACCGTGTCTTTTCATATACAATTACTTAAGTCCAGAACCCATGGTAGCCACCATCACTGCTTTTTGTGCATGCAACCTGTTTTCCGCTTCATCAAAAATTACGGAATGAGGTCCGTCAATTACTCCCGCAGATACCTCTTCACCACGGTGTGCTGGCAAGCAGTGCAAGAACATGTAGTCAGGTTTTGCAACGCTCACTAACTCTTCATTCACTTGGAAGCCTTTGAACTTCCCTTCCCGTTCTTTTTGTTCGGCTTCCTGTCCCATGCTTGCCCATACGTCGGTGCAAATCACGTCAGCACCTGCAACGGCTTTCTTGGGATCTGTTGTAATCAGGACTTTGCTGCCAGATTTCTCAGCAAGTTTCAATGTTAACTCAGTGACATCTGGAGCAGGCATATATCCTTCTGGTGATGCAATGGCTACGTCCATCCCCATAATGGCTGCACCCACCATATAGGAATGGGCCATATTGTTGCCATCCCCTATATAGACCAATTTCAGCCCTTCCAAAGAGCCTTTTTGCTCAATGATGGTTTGGAAATCGGCCATGATCTGGCAAGGGTGATGCTTATCCGTTAATCCATTGATAATCGGAATGGAAGCATATTCAGCTAATTCAGCCACCATGTCCTGTGAGAAAGTACGAATCATAATCCCATCCAGGTAACGGGAAAGAACTCGCGCTGTATCTGGAATGGGTTCCCCACGGCCAATTTGCAAATCCCGGCTGCTTAAAAACATGCCAATCCCGCCTAATTGATACATCCCCACTTCAAAAGAAACACGGGTACGGGTAGAAGATTTTTCGAAAATCATCCCCAGGGTTTTCCCTGCCAGGTGTGGATGGGGAATCCCTTCTTTTTGTTCCTTTTTCAATTGCGCAGCCAAATCCAATAAATACGTCAATTCTTCTTTTGTGAAATCTTCTAGCGTAAGAAAATCACGGCCTTTTAATTGTGCAGCGATCATACTTTTATCCATGCTCATGCGATCGGCTCCTTTCTCGTTTCCCCGGCAAGATACTTCCCTAAATCAACGGCTTCTCCTGGAACAAATCCGTGCACATCCAAATAAGAAGCAAAGGTATCCAGGAAGGTAAAACACGGAATATTGAAAGCCAGGGCCAACTGTCTTAATTCAAATCCGAAACGCCCCCGCTTGTTGCCAAGGGTTGGCGTATTTACGAAGGCTTTCACCTGTTGTTGGGTACAGATTTCCCGAACCCGTTCTTTGGAATCAATCACTTCCCCAATCTGCAACCCATAACCTTTCAGGAATTCTGCAGTCCCAGGTGTAGCCAAAATGTTCAAGTTCAATTCTTTTAACCCGCCAATATGAGGAACAAAATCCTCTTTATCTTGATCAGAAAGGGAAATCAATAAGGTATCCCCTTCCTGCAACCATTCACAAACCCCATCTTTCCAGGCGATGGCTTTTCCAATTGCCTCATCCACGGAGTAGGAAAGGCCAATGACTTCCCCGGTGGATTTCATTTCTGGCCCAAGAGCCGGGTCTACCCCATTTAATTTGATGGTAGAGAACACAGGGGCTTTCACCGCATAGAAAGAGATTCGTTTCATTAACCCTGTGCCGTATCCCATATCAGCCAGTTTTTCTCCCATTTGTGCCCGGGTTGCCAGGGCAACCATTGGAACACTGGTTACTTTGCTGACAATAGGTACGGTACGGGAAGCCCGTGGATTAACTTCCAGTACATAAATGGTTCCCTCTTTATCAATGACCAATTGGATGTTAATTAATCCAACGGCTTTCATTTCTTTGGCAATCATGGCTGCGTATTTCGCAATTTCTTTCCGTTGTTCTGCCGTTAAGTGGGGAGATGGGAAGATGGCCATACTATCGCCAGAGTGAACCCCAGCCCGTTCAATATGTTGGAAGATGCCAGGAATCAGCACATCCTTACCATCACAGATGGCGTCTACTTCTACTTCCATACCAGATACGTATTTATCAATCAACAGTGGGAATAAAGCTCCCGCTGAAGTATATCGTTCCCAATCTGTAAAGTATTGGTCCAGTTCTTCCGGACTGTTCAGAACTGCCATGCCCCGGCCCCCAATGACATAAGAAGGGCGAATAAGGACAGGATAGCCGATTTCTTCTGCTACCAGGTGGGATCCTTGCTGGCTGTTTACCCCTTCACCAGGAATGTGAGGGATATTCAATTTCCGCAGCATATCATAGAACAGTTCCCGGTCTTCAACCGCATCAATAGCCTCTACAGAAGTCCCGTATACCTTAACCCCGGCTTTTTCTAATTTGGCAGCTAGGTTAATGGCAGTTTGCCCGCCAAATTGCACCATCACTCCATCAACCTGTTCTTTTTCGATGACGTTTAATACGTCTTCTAAGGCCAATGGTTCAAAATACAGCTGGTCTGCGGTGTTAAAGTCCGTAGATACGGTTTCCGGGTTGTTGTTGATGACTACTGCCTGAATTCCCTGGCGGCGCAAGGATTTGGCTGCATGAACGGAGCAATAGTCAAACTCAATCCCCTGGCCAATGCGAATGGGGCCGGAACCAAGAACAAGGACTTTGCGCCCTTCTTTCTTCACAGGCACCTCATCATTCCCCTGCCAGGTGGAATAATAGTATGGTGTCGCTGCCACAAACTCAGCGGCACAAGTATCAACCAATTTATAAGCAGGATTCATGCCCCATTGTTGTTGCTTTTCACGGACTTCTTCAAAGCTTACCCCGCAAAGGTTGGCAATGGTGGCATCAGATAAGCCCCGTAATTTGGCTTCTTTAATGGTTTCTTGCTCGATGGTTTCCCATGATTTTTCTTTAAGCTGTTCTTCAATATGGATGATGCGGCGGATTGCCCGAAGGAAGAACCGGTCCACTTTGGTAATCTCATGGATTTCATCTACGGTCATGCCCCGGCGCATGGCTTCTGCAATGTAGAAGAGGCGCTGGTCTGTGGCATCTTTTAACACAGCTAAAATTTCATCCTGGGAGAACTCTTTCAAGTAATTTAATTCAATATGCTGGACCCCAATTTCTAAAGAACGTACCCCTTTCAATAATGCCCCTTCCAGGGTACGGTCAATGGACATCACTTCCCCGGTCGCTTTCATCTGGGTACCAAGGGAACGGTCGGCATGAGGGAACTTATCAAAAGGCCAGCGTGGAATTTTTGCCACGATATAGTCAATGGCAGGTTCAAAGCTAGCATAGGTATAACCGGTAATGGGATTCACCACTTCATCCAGGTGGTACCCCAGGGCTAACTTGGCCGCTGTACGGGCAATAGGATACCCTGTTGCTTTAGAAGCAAGGGCAGAGGAACGGCTTACCCGTGGATTTACCTCAATGAGATAGTATTGTTCACTGTGAGGATCCAGTGCAAACTGAATATTACATCCCCCCACAACTCCCAGGGAACGAATGACTTTACAGGAAACGGAACGAAGCATCTGGTACTGGCGGTCCGTCAAGGTTTGAGACGGGGCGAAGACAATAGAATCCCCTGTATGTATGCCTACAGGATCAAAGTTTTCCATGTTACATACAATAATGCAGGTGTCGTTGGCATCCCGCATGACTTCATATTCAATCTCTTTCCACCCTTTTACACTGCGTTCAATGAGAACCTGAGTAATGGGGCTAGCGGCGAGACCCCGCTTGGCAACCACCCGCAACTCTTCCTCATTTTCGGCAATCCCGCCCCCTGCACCGCCAAGGGTATAGGCTGGGCGTACAATCACAGGAAAACCAATGCTGTTGGCAAAAGCCACCGCATCTTCCACCGTGTTCACCGTTTTACTTTCAGGAACAGGTTCCCCGATGTCTTGCATCATTTTCTTAAATTCTTCCCGGTCTTCCCCTTTGATAATGGTATCAAGGGGTGTGCCTAACAATTTTACATTGTATTTTTCCAGGATGCCTGCTTTGGCCAATTCCACTGCCAGGTTTAATCCTGTTTGTCCCCCCAGGGTAGGAAGAATTCCGTCAGGGCGCTCTTTGGCAATGATTTTTTCCAGGGCTTCCACAGTGAGTGGTTCCATATAAATCCGGTCAGCCACTTCTTCGTCAGTCATAATGGTAGCCGGGTTGTTGTTTACAAGAATAACTTCGACGCCTTCCTCACGCAGGGCTAAACAAGCCTGGGCGCCAGCATAGTCAAATTCTGCGGCCTGGCCAATAACAATGGCGCCAGAACCGATGACTAACACGCGATGAATATCAGGTAATTTAGGCATAGCTCTTCTCTCCTGTCGCCTGGCATTGTTGCACAAATTGATGAAATAAATAAGTGGTGTCACTAGGTCCTGGATGGGCTTCCGGATGGAATTGTACAGAGAAAATAGGCAGGGTTTCGTGCTCTACCCCTTCTGTTGATTTATCATTCACATTGCGGAAGGTCATGCGCAAAGGAGCCCCTTCCAGAGACTCTTCTTTTACCACATAGCCATGATTTTGTGAGGTGATAAACACTTTTCCTGTCCGCAAATCTTTAACAGGATGGTTGGCGCCCCGATGCCCATAAGGCAAACGTTCCGTATCACAACCAAAAATCAAGGAAATCAATTGGTGCCCAAGGCAGATTCCCATGGTTGGGTATTTTTCGATAATGGATTTTAACTCAGGCAATTGGGCTTCCAAATCTTTGGGATCCCCAGGCCCATTAGAAAGGAATACACCATCCAACCCTAAAGCATCGATGTCTTTTACTGTCACGCTGTAAGGAACAACAGTCACCTGGCATCCAACGTTTAAAAGGCTTTCTAAAATATTCTTTTTATAACCAAAATCAATTAAAGCCACTTTTGGCCCTTGATTCTCTAATCCATAGGTTTGGGATTCACTGACAGAAACGGAAGGTACCAACCCATGCAAAGGTTGAGGGGCAAGAGGTTGTTTTGCTTCCTCAAGGTCAGTGGTCAATCGGCCATACACTTCCCCATGGGTACGCACAATATGGGTGATGGCCCTTGTATCAATGCCAGAAAGGCCTGCAATGCCGAATTTTTTTGCAATGTCCCCTAAAGAAGCCCCTGATTGGTAGTGACTAGGCTCTTCGCATAAATCCCCCACAATTAATCCCCGGCAAGCAGGGCGAATGCTTTCATAATCTAAATCATTTATTCCATAATTTCCGATGAGCGGATAGGTAAATGTCACAATCTGGCCTGCATAAGAAGGATCAGACATGACTTCCTGGTATCCGGTCATCCCTGTATTAAAAACCACTTCTCCAGTACGGGCGGTATCATCCCCAAACCAGTGCCCTTCAAACACTTCTCCGGTGCTCAACACAAGGTATCCCTTCATCTCTCTCAACTCCCTTTTATCATCTTGCTGCCAGATTTCCTTCAAGAACCCTTGCCAGAGCATGCACAGCTTCATCAATTTCCTCTTCTGTAATGGTAAAGGGAGGCAAAATCCGAATCACATTTGGGCCAGCCATGAGTAAAAGGATCCCTTCTTCCCGTAAAGCTGCCACAAGATCCCCTACAGGAGCATCCATTTCCACGCCAACAATTAACCCTTTTCCTCGAACATCAAGAATATTAGGATGGGAAGCTTTTAACCCTTCCAATTGGGTGCGCAGGTACTCTCCCATTTCATTTACTTTTTGAATGTATCCATCCTCTTCGATGGTTTCTAAGGTTGCCAATCCAGCGGTGGATGCTAAAGGATTGCCGCCAAAGGTTGTGCCATGGGTTCCTGGGCCAAATGCAGGTGCCAGTTTTTCTTTCCCCACAATGGCACCGATAGGGAAGCCGCTTCCCAATCCTTTCGCCATAGTAATGATGTCAGGTTCCACATCAAAATGCTGGTAGGCAAACCATTTGCCTGTCCGGCCAATTCCTGTTTGTACTTCATCGACAATAATTAATAAGTTATGTTCAGCACAAAGGGCTTTGATTTCTTCCACAAAAGCGGGGTCGGCAGGATTTACGCCCCCTTCTCCCTGCACCATTTCCAACATAATAGCAATGGTTTTATCGGTAATTGCTTCACGCAATGCTTTTGCATCGTTATAAGGAACGGTTTTAAACCCTTCAGGCAGAGGAGCGAATCCATCTTTAACTTTGTCCTGGCCTGTTGCCGTTAAGGTTGCCAGGGTTCTGCCGTGGAAAGATTGGGTAAAGGTAATCACTTCATAACGGTCTTCATTAAGTACCCGCTGAGCGTAACGGCGGGCTAATTTAATCGCCGCTTCGTTGGCTTCCGCTCCGCTATTGCAGAAAAAAGCCCGGTCGCCACAGGTAAGAGACACTAATTTATCAGCAAGAGCTTCTTGCCGGGGGATATTAAAGAGATTGGAACAATGCCATAAGGTATCTAATTGCTCCTGTACTTTTGCTTTTACTTTTGGAGGTACATTTCCGAGAGATGTTACCGCAATACCAGATACCATGTCCAGATATCGTTTCCCTTGCTCATCCCAAAGATAATTTCCTTCCCCTTTTACAATCGAGATTGGCCAACGTCCATAATTGGGAAACAGGCTACTCATTTGCGGTCACCCCACTCTTCATAATTTTCGTGCCTACAGCTGCACCACTGGCTACCTGTTTTAAGATGCCAGGTTCATAGCCGTTAATAATCAAAACTTCTTTCACTTCATTTCCTAAAGCATCCAGGGCAGCTCGCACTTTGGGAATCATTCCTCCGTAAATCACCCCAGATTCAATTAAGGCTTCAATCTCAACTTCTGTTAACTGGGGCAATACTTTTTTCTCCCCATCTATTTCTTTCATTACTCCGGGGACATCTGTCACCATCACTAATTGGCCGACCCCGAGAGAACCGGCAACAGCGCCTGCTGCCGTATCTGCATTAATATTGTAAACCTGCCCTTTATCATCCACCCCTAAAGGAGCAACAACAGGTATGTATCCGCCTTTTAAGAGAGTTTCCAAAAGGGCGGGGTGCACTTTTTCAATAGTACCAACAAAGCCAAGGTGGGCAGGGCCTGCACTCACTTCAATGGCAGAACCATCAATGCCGCTAATCCCTACAGACTTTCCCCCAGCCAACTCCAAATTTCCAACCACCTGTTTATTGGTCTGGCCAAGAAGAACCATTTTCACCACTTCTAAGGTGGGTTCATCAGTGACACGCAACCCGTCAATAAAATGAGGGGCAATCCCCATTTTTTCTAAAGTACGGGAGATTGCAGGGCCGCCGCCATGGACAATCACCGGCTCCCATCCCTGCCCCGCCAGGTCCACTAAATCTTGATAAAAAGAAGCGGGCAATCGATCCAGCGTAGAACCGCCACATTTAATCACTAATCTTTGCATCATTGTACACCTTCTATATCTTAAAAAATTTACAGGAAACTTACGGATAAACAGGAGCCATTTTTAAGCCTGTATCTTCAGGCAAACCAAACATCAAATTCATATTTTGTACCGCCTGGCCTGCCGCGCCTTTTACCACATTATCAATGGCAGAAAGGACAACCACCCGTTTGGTACGGGAATCTACGTGCCAGGCAATGTCACAGAAATTAGAGCCTGTCACTTCTTTCGTTTTCGGATGGGCACCTGGGCGCAAACGGACAAAATATTTTTCTTCATAGGCATTGCTATATGCCTGTGTCACCTGTTCTTCTGTCACCCCTTCTATTAAAGAAGCATAAATGGTAGATAGAATGCCCCGATTCATTGGGACAAGGTGTGGCGTAAAGGAAATCAACGCCTCTTTTCCTGTCAAACGGGAAAGGGTTTGTTCAATTTCCGGAATATGCTGGTGTTTTGCCACTTTGTACGCAGAAATGCTTTCATTCACTTCACAAAAATGTGAACCTAAAGAAACAGAACGTCCTGCACCGGTTACCCCTGACTTAGCATCCACTATAATGGATTTCTCATCAATTAAGCCTTCCTTTAGAAGAGGCAAGAGGGCCAGTAAGGTTGCTGTAGGATAGCATCCTGGATTTGAGAGGAGGGTTGCATCTTTCACTTTCTCTCCCATCCACTCAGTTAAACCATAAACAGCCTGGTCCAACACCTCTTTTGGTGAGGTTTCTTTGTTGTACCATTTTGTATAAAGCTCAGGCGTTTCCAAACGTAAATCTCCGGATAAATCAATAATTTTTAAGGTTCCATTCATTAATTGGGGAACCAGCTTCCCGCTAACCCCGGAAGGAGTAGCAATGAACACTACATCTGCTTCTTCCTGGATTTTTTCAATATGGATCGCCTGCAATTCTTCTGTGAAAATTGTATTTAAATGGGGATACACTTCTTGAATGGTTTTCCCCGCTTGTGAATTAGAATAAACAGAAACAATTTCACCAACCGGATGGGAGAGAAGAATTCGGATTAATTCAACTCCACTATAACCGGTGGCACCAATAATAGAAATTTTCAACCTGATTTCCCCCCGACCTAATACGCCTAATATAAATTATGAATTATTATACGTTGAATAGAATAATAATTCAATAGAAAAAAGAGCCCTCCCCCGGGGGAAAAGCCCTTTTTTTCTTAAAGCAACAGCGATAGGCTTATTTTTTCGTCATTAACCAATCAGCCAATTTTTGTGCATCAGCATCATTTACTAAATTAGATGTCATTACTCCTGTTGCCCCTGATTTACCAGGAATCTCACTGCCTTTAGTGATTTTTTCCTTCAACTCAGCAGAATCTTTGTAAAGACTTCCTACTTTAGTTAAAGTCGGTCCAACGCCACCAGCTAGATTCGCACCATGACAAACCTGACAATTTTTAGTGTATAACTGTTCGGCAGCGGCCGTATCCACTCCGCCATTGGTAGTTCCGCCGTTAGTTGTGCCGCCTTTATTTGTGGTACAAGCAGCACCAAAGGCTAGCAACATGATAATCCCAAAAATCGCAAAATACTTTTTCATCCGGGATTCTACCTCCTCTGTTTAGTTCAACAATAGTATGAACAGAAGAGGATGGTTTTATTAACAAAATATTCTTTTATAACAGTTCCCTGGCTTTGGCAGCAATTTTTTCAGCAGTTAAGCCATATTTTTGCAATAACTCATCAGGTTTGCCCGATTCCCCGAAGGTGTCTTCCACCCCAACCCGGCGCAATGGTGCTGGATGCTTCTCGCAAAGGACTTCCGCAACGGCAGCCCCAAGGCCACCTAAGATATTGCACTCTTCAGCAGTTACAATCCCTTTGGTTTCTTGAGCTGCTTTCACAATGATTTCTTCATCAATTGGCTTAATGGTAGCCATATTGATGACACGGGCATTGATTCCTTCCTGGGCAAGAAGTTCTGCTGCTTCTAAAGCGATATGAACCATCACACCAGTAGCAATAATGGCTACATCGTTCCCTTCGCGGATTTGTATCCCTTTTCCAATTTGGAAGTCATAGCTGTCATCGAAAATGACAGGTACACTGGGACGACCCATGCGTATGTACATAGGACCATACGTTTCCGTGGCCGCATGAATGGCTTTTTTCGTTTCCGTCGCATCTGCTGGAATGATTACGGTCATGTTTGGCATAGCCCGCAAAAGAGCTACATCTTCTACAGCTTGATGGGAAGCCCCATCTTCCCCAAGAGTTAACCCCTGGTGGGTAACTGCAATTTTCACATTTAAATTAGGATAACAAACAGAGTTGCGAATCATATCAGCAACCCGAAGAGAGCCGAACAGGGCAAAGGTGCTGGCAAAAGGAACTTTGCCACAAGAAGCCAATCCGGCAGCCATGCCAATCATATTCGCTTCCGCAATCCCGGCATTAATAAAACGGTCAGGAAACACCTGTTTAAAATCATTGGTTTTCGTGGACTTAGAAAGGTCTGCATCCAAAACAACCACGTTTGGATTTTTTTTGCCTACTTCAACTAATGCTTCACCATATGCGTCACGGGTGGCTTTCTTTTGTACTGTTTTCTCCATTATTGTTCGCCTCCTTTTCCGCATAACTCATCTAATGCTTTTTGCAATTGCTCGCTATTTGGAGCGGTTCCATGCCAGCCGCATACATTTTCCATATAAGAAATCCCTTTGCCTTTTACCGTATGGGCAAGGATCATGGTTGGTTTGCCTTTTACTTGTTTTGCTTCATCTAAAGCGGAAATAATTTGCTCCATGTCATGGCCATCGATTTCAATGACATTCCAGTTAAAGGCACGGAATTTTTCATCGATTGGGTTAGGGTTCATAACCTCTTCCACATTGCCATCAATTTGCAAATGGTTGAAATCTACAAAAGCACAAAGGTTATCAAGGCCATAATGTCCTGCAGCCATCACTGCTTCCCAAACCATGCCTTCCTGAATTTCCCCATCGCCCATCATCACATACACACGGTAATCTTTTTGATCCATGCGGCCAGCTAAAGCCATACCAATTCCAGAGGATAATCCTTGTCCAAGAGAACCGGTGCTTTGCTCCACCCCAGGGAGGAGCTTACGGCTAGGATGGCCCTGTAAACGGGTATTTAATTTACGGAAAGTCGCTAATTCTTCTTTAGGAAAAAATCCTTTTTCCGCTAATGCTGCATAAAGGACAGGGCTTGCATGGCCTTTACTGAGAATAAAACGGTCCCGGTCTGGATCCGTTGGTTTATCTGAATAAATATTCATTTCATGGAAATATAATACCGTCACAATATCTGCGGCGGAAAGGGATCCCCCTGGATGGCCGGAATTGGCTGCTGCCACCATCTTCACTATTTCCTGTCGAATGTTATTGGCATGACCCTGGAGTTCTGCCATCTGTTCTCCTGCTAGTTTACTCATTATCCCATCCTCCATTAACATCTATAACTGGTTCATTTGCATTCGTAGGTAACCATCAATAAATTGATCAATCTCTCCATCCATGACTGCCTGAACGACGGCAGTTTCCACCCCAGTGCGATGGTCCTTCACCATGCTGTAAGGATGAAAAACATAGGAACGAATCTGGCTGCCCCAGGCGATATCTTTTTGTTCGCCCCGCATTTTCGCCGCTTCTTCTTCTTGCTCCTGAATTTTCTTTTCATATAATTTGGAACGCAACATTTTCATGGCATGCTCCCGGTTCTGAATCTGGGAGCGCTCACTCTGGCAGCTCACCACCACACCAGTGGGGATATGGGTAATGCGCACCGCGGAATCCGTGGTATTAATATGCTGTCCACCAGCGCCACTGGCCCGATAAGTATCAATTTTAAGTTCATCAGGGCGAATTTCAATGGTAATATCGTCATCAATTTCCGGCACCACATCACAGGATGCAAAAGAAGTATGACGCCGCCCAGAGGCATCAAAAGGAGAAATACGCACAAGACGATGCACTCCTTTTTCTGCTTTCAAATACCCATAGGCGTTATGCCCTTTAATGAGGAGAGTCACACTTTTAATCCCTGCTTCATCTCCAGGAAGGTAATCGAGAGTTTCTACTTTATAGCCATGCCCTTCTGCCCAGCGAGTATACATGCGCAGAAGCATGGCGGCCCAGTCCTGGGATTCCGTCCCCCCTGCACCTGGATGAAGTTCAAGAATCGCATTCATCTTATCATAGGGATGGTTTAATAAAAGCTGCAATTCAAAAGCGGAAAGATCTTCGCCTAATTTCTTTACTCCTTCTTGAATATCAGGAATGAGGCTCATATCATTTTCCTCTGCAACCAGGTCCATCATCACCTGAATATCATCAGTCTGGCTCTCCAGGTCTTGCATGCGATTCACAGATTCTTTTAGTCCATTTAATTCCCCAATGACTTTTTGGGCTGCTTCATTATCATCCCAAAAGTTAGGAGCGGTCATTTTAACTTCCAGTGCAGAAATTTGCTTTTCTTTTCCAGGTAAGTCAAAGAGACCCCCTGATTTCAGCCAGGCGTTTTACAATCCCGGCCATTTGTTGCTTTGCCTCTGTCAATGGCAATGCGATCACTCCTTACCGTGACAGTTTTTATACTTCTTCCCACTTCCACAAGGGCAAGGGGCATTGCGGCCTATTTTATCTTCCTTACGAACTGGTTTTTTCTCAACTTTATCCTCGCCACCGCCAGAAGCTACCGCCTGGCCTTTGGCAACTTCTTGCCGCTCCAGATTGTTGCCGATTTGCGCTTTCATAATAAAGAGAGAAACCTCTTCTTCAATGGAACCAATCATAGCATTAAACATTTCAAAGCCTTCAATCTGGTATTCACGAAGAGGGTCAATTTGCCCGTAGGCCCGGAGATAAACCCCCTGGCGGAATTGATCCATGGCATCGATATGATCCATCCATTTGCTATCAACAGCACGGAGCACAACCACTTTTTCAAACTCACGGAAATTCTCTTCCCCCATTTCCTCTAAACGGGCACGGTAGAGCTTTTCAATGGTTTTCTCAAACACTTCACTAATTTCTTCCCGTTCCTTGCCCCAGATATCCTGTACGGTAATCTGGCCTTCATGAAGGAAGGTATTGTTGCAATGTTCAATGAGTTTATCTAAATCCCACTCATCCTGTTCCAAATTTTCAGGGCAATGAACATCAACCAGGCGTTTCACATGGGAGTTCATCATGCCTAATACTACAGGTTCAAGGGATTCAGACTCTATAACATCACGGCGTTGTTTATAAATAATCATACGCTGCTGGTTCATAACATCATCATACTGCAAAACCATACGCCGGGTATCAAAGTTAGCCCCTTCCACCCGTTTTTGCGAAGCTTCAATGGCTTTAGAAACCATGCGGCTTTCAATTGGAGTGTCTTCATCCATGCCAAGGCGCTCCATCATTCCCTTAATATTATCAGAGCCAAATTTCTTCATCAGCTCATCTTCTAAAGAGATAAAGAACTGGGTAGAGCCTGGGTCCCCCTGGCGTCCCGCACGACCCCGCAACTGATTATCTATGCGGCGGCTTTCATGGCGCTCGGTACCTATAATATGAAGCCCTCCGATTTCTGCCACACCTTCGCCTAGCTTAATGTCCGTACCCCGTCCAGCCATGTTAGTAGCAATGGTTACCGCATTTTTTTCGCCGGCAGAAGCAACAATCTCCGCTTCACGGGCATGTTGCTTAGCATTTAATACATTATGCTTAATACCTTTTTTCTTCAATAAGGCTGAAAGAAGTTCAGACTTTTCAATGGATGTGGTCCCAACAAGCACAGGGCGGCCCACTTTGTGCAACTCTTCAATTTCCCTTACAGCCGCTCTAAACTTACCCATTTCCGTTTTATAAATTACATCGGCGCGGTCTTCCCGAATCATAGGCATATTGGTGGGAACCACAATAACTTCAAGGCCATAAATTTTCTTGAATTCTTCTTCTTCCGTTTTGGCAGTACCCGTCATACCGCCTAATTTTTTATACATACGGAAGTAGTTCTGCAGGGTAATGGTCGCCAGGGTCATGCTCTCATTTTGCACCTTCAAGCTTTCTTTAGCCTCAATAGCCTGATGCAAGCCATCACTGTAGCGCCGACCCTGCATTAAGCGGCCAGTGAATTCATCAACAATGATAATTTCCCCTTCTTCAACCACATACTGTACATCACGCTTCATTAACACATTGGCTTTTAATGCATTATTAATATGATGGTTTAAAAGCATATGCTCGGTATCAAAGAGATTATCAATGTGGAAACTTTTTTCAACCATTTCCACCCCTTTATCTGTTAAAGCAACAGAATGGGCCTTCAAATCCACAGTAAAGTGCTCTTCCTCTTTTAATTGGGGAACAAAACGTGCGGCAATATAATACAATTCCGTTGATTTTTCCGCTTGTCCAGAAATAATCAAAGGGGTTCTCGCTTCATCAATTAAGATACTATCCACTTCATCTACAATACAAAAGTTTAATTCCCTTTGTACCATATGTTCTTTATATAAAACCATGTTATCCCGCAAATAATCAAAACCAAATTCATTATTCGTTCCATAAGTAATATCTGCAGCATAGGCGATTTGTTTTTCTTCAGGGGACATAGCATTTAAATTAACAGCCCAGGTTAAGCCAAGAAAACTATAGATTTGGCCCATTTCCTCCGCATCACGGCTAGCCAAGTATTCGTTCACCGTAACAATGTGTACACCTTTGCCTGATAAAGCATTCAAATAAGCTGGCAAAGTAGCAACCAGGGTTTTCCCTTCACCAGTACGCATTTCAGAAATTTTCCCTTCATGGAGAACCATACCGCCAATTAATTGCACATCAAAATGACGCATGGTAGTAACCCTGCGAGAAGCTTCCCGAACTACAGCAAAAGCTTCATGTAAAAGATCGTTAAGGGTTTCCCCGTTGGCATAACGTTGTTTGAATTCTTCCGTTTTTGCTTGAAGTTGTTCATCTGTTAAAGCTTGCATAGCGGGCTCGAGGGCATTGATTTTTTCCACCCGTTTCATGTACTTCTTAATATCCCGCTCATTTGTGTCACCGATTATTTTTTTCAATAATCCTAGCATGGAAATCCCCTTCCACTACCCGCTTTAAATTCAAAAGCGGACGTAAATTATTACCTAAATTTTAATTTTAACAGTAACACTAGTAGATGACAAGAAAACGAAAAAGGAGAAGCTTATTGAATCAAATCGTGCCTCTTCCTCGCCTACCATGATAGTAAGAGTGGCGGTCAACTTCAATTCAGGCGCGCCTTCAAAACATCTGGGTAACTCAGGAAGTGAGACTGTTGAAGGCTTTTTTTCGCCTTCCTTTCAGTTTCCCTTTGTATCGGCTCGCAAAAAGGCAACTGATTTGATTCAATAGCTTCTTCAACCAGAGACCTTGCGGTCAATTTTTATACATCCAAACAAGAAAACGAAAAAGACGTTGGCAGACAAGCTGCCAGCGCCTTTTATCTTCGTTGTACTTCATTACGCCTGTTCAGGCTCGATTAATCCATATCGGCCATCCTTACGGCGATAAACCACATTCACTTCATCAGTTTCTGCATTGCTGAAAACGAAGAAGTTGTGTCCTAGCATGTCCATTTGTAAAGCGGCTTCTTCAGCATCCATTGGCTTCAGGTTGAAGCGTTTCGTTTTTACGATTTGCAACGCATCTTCAGTTTCGTCTTCAACCACAACTGCTGCTGCTACCGGCTCAGGATCTACAAAAATCCTTTGGCCCTGGTGCCGGAATTTACGGTTAATTTTTGTTTTATATTTACGAATTTGGCGTTCTAATTTTTCAACCACCAAATCAATGGCAGCATACATATCTTCATGAGTATCTTCTGCTCGGAGGATAACACCAGGCATTGGTATTGTTACTTCTACTGTCTGTTCCCCGCGCAATACGCGAAGGGTAACATAGCAGCTGAAGGGAGTGGTATTGTCAAAATATTTCTCTAGTCGCCCCACTTTCTTCTCGGCATAATCTCGCAGTGCGGGTGTTACTTCGATGTGTTCTCCACGGACGATGTATTGCATATATACTCCTCCTTTCAAACTATACTTATTATATTCCTTAAATGGACATTCAATTCCTTCAGAAAAAGACAAAGATTGCTTATCTTATAAGGCAAATTTGTGAATGCTACACTTAATGGAAACTTTGCCTATCCTTCATATATCCTTCATGTTTCTCCTTTAGGATTAACGGTAAAGGAGGTTGTTATTATGAATTCTGGAGAAAATATTGTTGTAACAGCCATACACCATAACCATCTAGAAGGAATAGTGAGAACCCATAAGAAAGCATTTGAAGATTATTTTCTAACCAATCTCGGGGACGAGTTTTTGCAAAGATACTATTCTGCTTTTTTAGAGGATGGACAAACCATTGCCATTGGCGCATTTGCAGGCGAGGAATTAGTGGGATTTATCCTTTGTTCCAAAAACAAAGGACCTGTAATGGGGAATTTTTTCAGAAAAAACCTGGGGTTTATCATCAGTTCGTTAATCAAGCAACTGTTGCTAGGGAATAAAGTAATTAGAGCGGGCATCTTCTCCAGAATCAAAACAGGGATGAAGGTCATCCAATCCCTTCTCATCCCAAAGAAAAATGATTCTGAGAAAAATCAGAAGAATCCACGCCTGTTATCCATTGGCGTGCTTCCCCAATTTCAAGGAAAGGGAATCTCCACTAAGATGATGGCATCTCTCCATGAACAGTTGCAGGAAGAGCAAATTCAATCTGTAGGCCTTTCCGTGATAAAAGGAAATGACCGAGCGATCCATTTTTATAAAAAAATGGGATGGCATATAGAAAAGACAGAAAAGCAAACTGTATACTTTGTCAAAAACTTTTAAGAGCGCTTCAGCAACCGCGCTCTTTTTCTTTTTATAATAGATTCACATGAAAAAACCCCCTGTATGCCCAGGGGGTGTTAGTTATCAGCAATAACCACTCTTTACTTTCCTAAATAATCGGTCTTAACTATGTATGACTGATGTAGGTTTGTAGAAAAGAGATCTATTATAATTTGATAACGTTAGCAGCTTGTGGTCCACGTTCGCCTTGAACGATTTCGAACTCTACGCTTTGTCCTTCGTCGAGAGTTTTGAAACCATCAGTTTGAATAGCGGAGAAGTGAACGAATACATCGTCACCGTTTTCTCTTTCAATGAAACCATACCCTTTTTCTGCGTTAAACCATTTAACTTTACCTTGCATCTAATACATCCCTTTCCCCAAAAAAATAAGAGCTTTGTTGAGGTTGAAGCGCTGTATTACCTCGTCCTCACAATCTGATGATACCATCCCTAACAATAGCCCGTCAAACAGAAACGCTCGACTTTTCCCTAGTGTATTCGACACTAAAGCAGGGTTTTTCTTGTCGAATATCACTACTTGACTTTTCCCAAATCATTCTAATTTTCTCATAAAGTTCCCGTGTTTTGGACCCTTCGGATTCATTAATGATATAGTATCTTTCATCCGTATGGATGATAATATATGGAGATTTGCCCAGCTGGATAAACAACTTGCCCGTTCCTAACTGCTCCAGTTTAAAGTGTCCCTTTAATACATTGTTTAAGGCATACCCATTGGTACGTAACTTGATTTGTGGCAAAGAATCCACCAATTCCACCTTTTTCATGTTTTTAAAGGGGATGGTTTCCCCATACATGCCCTTAATGGTCAATGAATCCTGATTCAGGTCATACTTCGTTGGGACCAATCCATATAAAGTAGCACCAAGCACCCCTAAAATGACAACAATGATAATTCCAACGGTGATTTTAGGGCCCTTTTTCAAACGGCCATCAGGATGGTAAGCCCCTTTATCATATTTTTGTGCCCCAATAATGACATAAACCGTGGACAATAGGATAAGCAAAAATACGTAAAATGAAATCTTCTCAAAATCAAACCACATCAATAAAAAAGCAACCACTAGCAGACCAGCCATAGCATAAAAATAATTCCCCATAAATCTGCCAAGGCCTTCTTTGTCTATTTGCTCTCTCCGTTCCTTAGAGGCCGTATTATACCCGGAGATAAGCCAGTAAAACTTAAATTTTTTAATAAGAATACCGAACACAAGAAAAAGGGCAGCCAAATAAAGAAAGATAAAATCCATAAGATGCATTCCCTCCTTTTTCTTTAATTATAGCCTTTATTATTCGTAACGGAGGGCTTCTATCGGGTCCATTTTTGCCGCTTTATTGGCAGGAAGGATGCCAAAAATGACCCCAATCACCATAGAAAAGAGAACCCCTCCCACTACTACAGGGAAAGAGACCAGGGGAGGCCATTTTGCAAAGTACGAAACTATATAGGCCCCACCGGTTCCCAGAGCAATCCCCACAGATCCCCCAAGAAGAGTAAGGGCCATGGACTCAATAAGAAACTGGATCAAAATATTTTTGCGGGTTGCCCCCAGGGCTTTGCGAATCCCGATTTCTCTGGTACGTTCCGTAACAGAAACAAGCATAATATTCATTACTCCAATGCCCCCAACCAGAAGAGAAATGCTGGCAATCCCAGCAATAATAGCTGTAGTAATGCGGGTCACAGATGCAATGGATTCCTGGATTTGTTTGAAATTCATCACTTCATAACGGCCATCGGTAAATTCGCTTTTGCCATTTAATAAATTCACTGCTTTTTGCCCGGCTAACTCAATATTGTCCCCATCTTTTGCTTTAATGGTTAAAGACTGTATTTCCAACTTCCCATACATCATCGGCCAGAGAGAAATAGGAAGAATGATTTCTTCCATCCCCCCAAAACCAAACATTCCTCCTGCACTATCTTTAAAAACTCCCACCACTTTAAATGGGGTATTCTTCACTTCAATCATTTCTCCAATGGGGCTTTTTTCGCCAAATAACTTATTTTTTACTTCCTCACTGATTATGGCTACTTTACGGGCCCCATCCAAATCCGTCGCTGTTAAATTCCGCCCTTCCAAAATCGTCAAAGGGCGAATATCCGTAAAACCATGGGTCACCCCGGTTAATTGGCCCTGGCTTGTTTGATCCCGAAAAAATACAGGTTGAAAATCAGAGTTGGAATAAATCACCCGGCTAATCTCCGGAATTTTCTCTAACTCATAAATGTCCCTCTCCTTAAAGCGGGGCTCAGAAAAAGACATAGGATCCATATTCATCATCAAATCTTGATCTATTTGATAATTGATTTCAATCGTATTGTTTCCTTTGCCTACAAATTGGGATTTTAACGACGCTTCTCCCCCCTGGCCAATGGCCACCACAGCAATGACAGAACCCACGCCAATCATAATGCCAATCATAGTCAAAAGGGAACGTAACTTATGAGCCAATATAGAGCTAAACGCCATTTTCATACTTTCAACGAAATTCATCCCGCCAGCCTCCGATCCTCGAGAATTTTTCCATCTCGAATGGTAATGAGGCGCCGGGCATATTCTGCAATTTCAGCTTCATGGGTAACCAGAATAATGGTGGTCCCCTCTATGTTTAATTGCTGAAAAATCTCCATAATTTGTTCCCCGGATTTCGTATCCAATGCACCAGTAGGCTCATCGGCCAGAATCAGTTTAGGCTCATTAATCATCGCCCTGGCAATGGCTACCCGCTGTTTTTGCCCCCCGGATAACTGATTGGGCAAATGGGAAACCCGATCACCCAGCCCCACTTTTTCCAGGGCAGTTCTGGCCCGTTTTAATCGTTCTTCTCTGCCCACCCCGGCATAAATTAAAGGCAATTCCACATTTTGCAACGCAGTGAGACGAGGCAACAGTTGAAACTGCTGAAAAACAAATCCCACAGATTGGTTGCGCAAACGGGCCAACTGATCATCATCCACCTGAGATACATCTTTTTCAGCAAAAAAGTATTCTCCCGAGGATGGCCTGTCCAAAAAACCAATAATATTCATTAAAGTGGATTTTCCTGAACCAGAAGGGCCCATAATCGCCATAAACTCTCCTGATTCCACTGTCAAATTCACATCATATAACACAGGGACTTCCACATGCCCCTCATATACTTTTTCTATATTTTGCAAACGGATCATGGATTCACACCCAATCCCGGGATTCCTTCTTCTGGAGGATTGGCCATCACCAGCTCTCCTTCTTTCACCCCAGACACAATTTCCTTATAGGTGTCATTGGAAATCCCCGTTTTGACTTCCCGTTGTTCCTGAACCGTGCCATTAACCACCCATACATATTCCTTACCATCAATTTTGCGAATAGCCTCAAAGGGAAGTGCAAGAGCGGTTTTGGCAGTAGTTTGAATTTCAACATTTACATGAAAACCCACGACCAGGTCGGTACTATTGTCTAACAAAACAGTATAAGGATAAGAGGTAATATTCTCCTGTCCACCCCCAGTGCTGGCACCTTCACCCATCAATCCAGCCCCTGCAAGGGAAGAGAGGGGCGTCTTGTTTACCTTTTCAATTTTTCCTTTCCATTCCCGGTCAGGATATACTTTCGCTTTCACCTTTACTGCCTGTCCCGGGGCAATGCGCACCAAATCATACTCTGTCAATGTCCCTTCAATTTTAAAAGGTGAAGATGAAACAATGCGGACAACAACCTGTGACGAGCCATCTTTTAACTGGGATACCTTATTTACTTCGCTTACTGTTCCGGAAATTGTGCTTGTAATAGCTAGCTCTCCCATTCTCTTTTGTACGTTTTGCTTCCGCAATTGAGTATCTTTTCTATCAAATTCAGCGGCTTGGACTTCTCCTAAAATGGCTTGCCGCTCTTTATTCAACATATCTATGGCTTCTTTTTGTTCATCTTTACTGTTCTTTGCTGCTTTCAGTTTCTTATCCACATCTGCTAAACGTTTCTTTAGCTCACCCTGCTGGTATTTGGCCCTTTGTTCTGCATTTTGAATGGAACTCAGCTCAGCTTCCAATTCTGAACTTTTATATTTAAACAAAGTAGTCCCAGGTGAAACTTGTTGCCCTACAGATACGTAAATATTGGATAATGTTCCTTTGGTTGGGTCTATTGTCAAGACTTCTTCATCTGCGGCAACCACAACCCCGGAGGCAATAATCGAATCGCTAATGGTTTTTTTCTCTACTTTAATTGTTTTCGTTTCTTTCACCTGTGAAATGGCACTCTGATCCCTGGTAAGAGCAAACACATTTACACCAGCTAAGACAACAACACCTGCTACAATGCTTACGATGATCCATTTCTTGTTTTTCATATCTCTCCTCCATTATAAAATCTACCTTTTCATGAATTATATGACATGATATGATAGATAACAACGAAATATTGTAAATTTATACAATATAAAACAAATTCTACGGTATAGGAGGTTTTTTTATTGCAAACAGTAAAAAACATTGATACAACAAACCAACCAGAATTACTGCCTATTCATCGGGTTAAATTATGGCAAGGGATTTTCAAACCTTCATCACATTTTTCCACCTTACGTGATGCAGAAAAGGTCACCGGGCTCGTATGGAGAGTGCTTCTCATTAGTTTGCTTGCCGCAATCTTCACAGGTCTCTCCTCCTATCTGTCCATGACCTTAAATATTCTCCCTGCGCAAGCCCAGGAGGAAGTTGCAGGATTGGCCAATAATCCACTCTTCCAAAATATTACAGTCTTATTCGCTGCAGTGGGAGGATTTTTTGGAATTCTTCTATCTATGGTCATTGCTGCTGCTATCTTAGCGATCTTTTTCCGTGATGTTCCTTTCGGCAAACAATTTGCAATCCAAGGATATTCATCATTCATTGGCCTCATTAACATGGCATTATCCATTCCGATCATGTATCTGACTAAAACCCTAACTCCCTTTTTCAGTTTAGGAATCATAGGGGAAACATTAAATGCAGGCCCGTTTTTACAATCATTATTAAGCGCAATAACTGTCTTTTTTATCTGGCAAGTCTTCTTTACCATTACCGCTTTAAAACAAACTTCTAACAAACCTTCCAAATATGTAACATCAGTTGTTATTATTTTGTATGTTATCTATTTATTAATTGGGGCTGCCATAGCCAGCTTTGGCACTGCTGTTTCAAATATTGGCGTTTAATAGAAAAGGACCTGTTTCCCTCAAAGGAAATCGGTCCTTTTTTATTCTTTTAACATCTTCCTCATCGTGCCACCGTCAGCCCGTAAACTTTCGCATTTGGGAGCCCCCGCCGAATTACCCTAGCTGCTTCATTCAAGGTCGCCCCCGTTGTATAAATATCATCCACAAGCAAAATTCCTATAGATTCTGTGGCGACACTAGTAGCAACCTCAAGGCCTGGTTTATACCGAAATGCCCCTCGCAAAGCCCGTAAACGTTCTTCCCGTCCCTGTTTACTCTGCTTGTCAGTCGCCTTTTCTCGAATCAATAAATCCGCCATAGGAATCCCTGTTTTTTTGCTCAACTCTTCCGCTAACTCTTGTGACTGGTTAAAAGAGCGTTCGAATAACCGTTCTTCATGCAAAGGAACAAAAGTTAATAGATGAATAGGGTGTTTAGACTTGGGCAGATCATAATACTTTTTCCACCCCTGATACAAAATCGCGCCTAATAACTTTCTAATTTTCCGATCCCCTTGATATTTATAACGATACAATAATTGTTTCATTCCTTCATTATAGACAGCAGCACTGCGGGAAAAAACAAAATGCCTTTCAGTACGATAACCACAATCACCACAAAGGCGATTATCATTTTCTACTCTTCCGCATACCTTACATACATTATCACCAATCCATTGAATATCAGATTGGCATGATTCACAAAGAAGGGTTCCTAGCTTCTCTGCGGAATATCTAACAGCCGGCTTTCCACAAAGCTGGCATGATTCCCTATCCGGGTACAAAATATGAACCATGGCTTTACCAACACCTCGAAGCCATTCCCTGTTTAACAAATCTCATCCCCCTTAATCCCTATTTTCACTTCCAGTTTGTTCCCTTACCTTTTCAAGATTATCTCCTTCCTTTCCTACACACCCTTTCCATAGTTCATGTCTATTCCGTGACCACTTTTTTACATTTATATGAAGGGTTCCCCTCTACTCAGACAAAGCTCGTAAGAGCTTCGGGGACTCCTCCCACACTCCTTTTCATTTCTATCCCCTCTACTCAGACAAAGCTCGTAAGAGCTTGGGGGACTCCTCCCACACTCCTTTTCATTTCTATCCCCTCTACTCAGACAAAGCTCGTAAGAGCTTGGGGGACTCCTCCCACACCCCTTTTCATTTCTATCCCCTCTACTCAGACAAAGCTCGTAAGAGCTTGAGTATAATCCAATTAACTCATTTGAATCCACCTCCAGACATAGGGAAGAACACTCATCTTATTTATAAATAGTGTCTAAAATAAGTCTTAATGAACCTCTATCACTTACGCCAGCACTATGAAGTAGGAGTGTCTTACCATCAGAAACGAGAAGACAGGAGCAGCAGTAGTTTCTAGAGGAAACTTTTTGATCATTTACATTGAAACACCTCCTGTTATTAATAAGCCCAAGTATGTTAAAGGATGGCTTGTCCACATAACAGGAAATCAGAATTCTACTTTTTTACCTCTCTCCTCCTCTTTCTGACTAAAGGGGATAAAGGTGATATGGGCCAACCCTTTGTACCCCTCTCCTCCTCTTTCTGACCGAAGGGGATAAAGGTGATATAGCCCCTTTCTACCTCCCTCCTCCTCTTTCTGACCGAAGGGGATAAAGGTGATATAGACCAACCCTTTGTACCTCCCTCCCCTCCTCTTTCTGACCGAAGGGGATAAAGGTGATATGGGCCAACCCTTTGTACACCTCTCCTCCTCTTTCTGACCGAAGGGGATAAAGATAAAAAGGACCTTAACGGTCCTCTTTTAAATCCACTTTATAATCAATTGCCTCAAGTTCTTCCTGAATCAATCCTGGATAATCTCGCCGAAATAAATGAAGAATTGTCAGTGTTTCATCCACAGAGCCTTGATCTTTTGGGCACACCTTAATAGGCACACCTTTTAATTTTGAATAGTAAATTAAATGGCGCATCACATATTCCACTTGTTCCCCGGAGTTTGCAAGAATAATTTCAACTCGTAAAGGCTGATCCTTTTTTTCTTTTTCCTCAATAGAAGAAATCTTGTTCAGATGAAAAGCCCATTTGCTCAACCAGGTTAAAATAAAAGCAAAAATAAAATAGAGGGCAACTGTATTTAAAAAAATAACAAGAGTCTCCATGGCATTCCCTCCCGTTACTTTTAACTTATGCAAAGAAATGCCTAAAAGTGAATTTTATTAGGATAAAAAAAAATAAACGGTAAAAAATACTATTTGATTCATGATTTATTTTCCTTTTAAAGGTGTTGTTAAATGATGCGAGCTAAAAAATCCCTCAAAGAAATGTTAAAACGCTTTTCTCCCGCACCATCACAACAACAAAATTCCGGGGGAGTACAACAACAACAACAACAAGAAGAAAAACCAAAAAAACCCCTTTATTTAAGCCTGGAGCAAAACATTGCTGAGATTAAAAACGCTTTGGGAAACAGCAGTGACCTGGTGATTCGAGAAATCAGCATCGGCACACAAGGGCAAATCAAAGCTTGTTTAGTGTATACAGATGGTTTAGTGGATGCAAAAATTATTCAGGAATCCATTTTAGAGTCCTTTCTCTTTAAAGTGCGTACCACTTCCCCTGCAATTGATTACGAAAGAGGAGGAGAATCCCTTTTAAGATTTATCAAGGAATATGCACTTACCATTGGTGAAGTAAAAAACCTTTCTGATTTCCCATCCCTGTTTCACTCCCTTTTGTCAGGGGAAACCGTAATCCTCATTGATGGGTATAACCAGGGATTTGGCGCCAGCACCAAAGGACCGGAACATCGATCCATTACAGAACCCTCTGTGCAAACCACCATTCGGGGTCCAAAGGAAGGGTTCACTGAATTAATACGAGTAAATACTTCATTAATTCGCCGAAAGATTAAAGACCCTAACTTATGGATTGAAACGAAACAAATCGGCAATCTTACCAAAACAGATATATCCATTGTATACATGAAAGGAATTGCCAAAGAGGAAGTAATTCAAGAGGTTCGTGACCGTTTAGATAAAATCAATATTGATAGTATTTTAGAGAGTGGATATATCGAGGAAATGATTCAGGATAAAACCTTTACCCCCTTTCCAACGGTTTATAATACAGAACGGCCTGATGCAGTCGCTGCCGGTTTATTGGAAGGCAGGGTGGCTATTATTGTAGATGGAACCCCTTTTGTGCTGATGGTACCTGCTTTGTTCGTACAATTTTTTCAAGCACCCGAGGACTATTTCCATCGTTCAGATTTTGGCCTTGTTCGTGCATTGCGTTATTTGGGATTTTTTATTACCCTGTTAGGCCCAGCCCTTTATATTGCCATTACTACTTTTCACCAGGAGATGATTCCCCCTACTTTATTGGTAAGTCTGGCTGCACAACGGGAAGGGATCCCCTTCCCTGCCTTTGTGGAAGCATTGCTCATGGAAACGGTCTTTGAGATTCTAAGAGAAGCGGGAGTGCGCATGCCAAGAGCGGTAGGGCAAGCCATCTCTATTGTTGGGGCCTTGATTCTCGGTACGGTAGCAACAGAAGCGGGCCTCATTTCTCCAGCCATGCTAATTGTGGTGGCCAGTACTGGAATTTCTAGTTTTATTTTCCCTTCCTTTAATATTTCTATCTCAACTCGCATTCTGCGCTTTGGCATGATGGCATTAGGTGCTTCCTTTGGATTATATGGGATTTACATTGGGTTAACCTGGATGGTCCTGCACCTATCCAGTCTTCGATCCTTTGGCGTTCCTTATATGACTCCTTTTGCTCCTATAAATATTGAGGACCAGAAAGATTCCATGCTTCGTTTGCCCTGGTGGTTGATGGTTTCCCGCCCCCGGTTGCTGAACAAGAAGGATAGACTGATTCGCAATAAAACACATATGCCCCAACCAGATCCAAAGGGGGATAAACAAGAATCATGAAAAAAATACTGATCTTATTTTCCATTATTTTACTTACACTGATTGTCAATACAGGTTGTTGGAGCCGAAATGAATTAAATGAACTCAGTATCGTTACCGGGATGGGCTTAGACAAAATAAAAGATGAATATCTCCTTTCAACACAGGTGATTAAACCTGCTTCTATTGCAGGAAAAGGCACGGGAGGGGGAGGAACTACCAATATAGTGAATTTTGAAGCGAGAGGCAAGACCCCCTTTGAAGCCATGCGAAAAATGAGTACACAAATCGCCCGGCAACTTTACTTTTCCCACCTTCGCCTCCTTGCGATTGGAGATGATTTTGCCAAGGAAGGAATTGGCCCTGTGTTGGATTTCTTTTCACGGGACCATGAATTTCGTGCCGATTATAATATTGTAATTGTACATAAAGGAAGAGCAGAAGATTTACTGGATATTCTCACTCCCTTAGAGACCATCCCAGCCTTGAAAATCCACCAATCCGTTGAAATGTCTGAGAGACTTTGGGGGCATACTCTTTTAACAACCATTGATGATTTAATTGGCGAAATCACAAGCACAGGGAAAGAGCCTCTTTTAGCAGGAATTGAAATTAAAGGGGATGAAGAAAAAGGGGAAAAAATCTCAGAATTACAAACGGCATCCCCTGATGTGATTCTCCAGCATATTCACCTAGCAGTCTTTAAGAAAGATAAGTTAATGGGTTGGTTAACATCCAAGGAAAGCCTGGGCACGAATTTTGTATTAGATAAAATAAAGAGCACAGTCATTCCTATTCCCTGTGAACAAGCAAAGGATAACCAAAAGAAAAAACCGCCTTTGATTTCCATGGAGATTATGAAGTCTAAAACAAAAAACAAAGCAGAAATAATAGATGATGAGCCAACCATTCATATAAAAATAAACACCGAAGCAAGTGTTGCAGATGTCCCTTGCGATATTGATATGACCAAAGCCAAAACCATTTATCAGATTGAAAATAGATTAGAAAAAGAAATAAAGAACACCGTTGAAACAACCATTCAAAATGTGCAGAAAAAATTCAAGTTGGATATTTTTGGTTTCGGGGAAACCATCCATCGGGAAGACCCTAAACTGTGGAAAAAGCTAGAGAAGAACTGGGACAAGAAATTCCCCACCCTTCCTGTTGATGTAAGTGTAAAGGTGAAAATTTTACGCACAGGCACAACTAATAATTCTTTTCTAAAAAAAATAAAATAAGGAGTACCCTATGTTTTGGAAAATAGTGGGTGTTTTCTTTCTAGCTTTCCTCATTGGTTTACTTGAAGTGCCACAACTGATTCAAAAAAAATTTAAAAAAGAACTATGGGTTTTTTTCTCCCTCCTCGTTATAGGAATTGGGCTGGGCATCGCCAGAAGCATAGACCTTGACCTTCCAAGCCCCCTAAACCTAATAATCACAATATATAAACCCATTAGTGAAGCTATTTTTAAAGTTTTAAAGTAAAAGAGAGGGTTGGCTTATGGATCAAAATGAGAAAATCAGATTGTCCCAATTCACCATATTAGTCACCCTCTTTACCATTGGCACATCTGTTCTCCTCGCCCCTACCGTAGTGGCCCAGGCGGCAAAACAAGATGGCTGGATTGTAACGATCATTGGATTGATTCTGGGATTTCCCCTGCTTTTTTTATATAACAAAATCTCTTCATCCTTTGAGGGAAGGGATTTCTTCACATATGTAAGAGGGCTTCTAGGGATCTGGCCTGGAAGAATAATAGCATTCCTCCTTTTTATTTATTGTATCCTGCTTTCTGCCCTTCTCATTAGGCAGGTGGCCCATTTTTCCGTTACCCAATCCCTCGTAGAAACCCCTAAAGAAGCGATCATTGCCTTTTTTGTCCTTATCGTGATTGTAGGAGGAAGATACGGAATTGAAACCCTGGCAAGAACGGTAGAAATCTTATTTCCCTGGGTACTCCTTTTATTATTCATTCTGCTTATTGCCTTGATCCCTGAATTAAAAACAGAACGATTGTTTCCCATGTTAGAAAACGGGGTTAAACCCCTTCTTTTTGGAACCTATGTTTATATGGGAATCCCTTATTTGGAATTATTCCTTTTTCTAATTCTCATTCCTTACATTAAACCAACAGAAAAAACAGGAAAAGCATTTTATAGGGGTGTTTTTTTGGGAGGAACCGTACTTATCCTCATTACCTTATACGCCCTTCTCACATTGGGAGCAGACATAACAGCAAGAAATCAATTTCCCAGTTATGCAATGGCTAAAACAATCAGCATTGCCCATACCATTGAACGGATTGAAGCTTTCCTTGCTGCAATCTGGTTTATTACCATTTATATCAAGTCAGCTCTTACCTTTTATTGCAGTACCCTTTGTTTAGCCCACGTTTTCAACTTAAAAGATAAGAAGATTCTCATGTTTCCTTTAGGGTTTATATTAGTATTTTTAACAGAATACATTACGCCAAATCCTGGTTATTTTGGGGAATTTATTATACACACATGGACTCTGTATACCGGAACCTATGCCATCCTTCTCCCTCTCCTTCTTATAGCTGTTGCTGCTTTCAAAAGACAAAGTGAAAGGAGAATGCAACATGCCCAGAAACGAGAAAATTAGAGTTCTTCAATTTACAGTACTAGTAATCTTTTATACCATTGGCACATCCATTCTAATTGCCCCAAATTTTGCGGCCTTCTTTGGGAAAAAAGATGGTTGGATGTCTTTAATCATCAGCTTAATCCTGGGATTGCTCTTAGTCCTTTTTTACAATAAAATAGCCAAATCATTTCAGGGAAGGAGTTTTTTCCAATACATAGACGATGTTTTAGGCAACTGGCCAGCAAAAATTGTATCTGCTCTTTTTTTTATTTTTTGTTTTCTTCTTATCGCTCTCCTTTTAAGGGAAGTTGGAGATTTTGCAACGATTCAGTTATACGTTGAAACCCCGGTAGATGTTATTATTCTCATTTTCATTTTAATTGTGATTATGGGAACAAGATATGGCATTGAAACCCTGGCCCGCTCCGGAGAATTAATGTTTCCCTGGTTTTTGCTTCTTTTATCTATTCTTCTTTTATTTTTAATTCCGGAAATGAAAATAAACAATATTCTTCCTATGTTTGAAGAAGGGCCTAAACCCATTTTGTTGGCTTCCTATGCTGCAATGAGCGTTCCTTATTTTCAATTGTTTATCCTCTTAGTCCTTATTCCTTATGTAAATAAACAGGATCAAGCAGGAAAAGCATTTTTTACAGGGGTTCTCATTGGAGGAATTGTAATTTTACTCATCACCCTGGTAGCCCTTCTTGTTTTAGGCGGAGAAGCCACAGCAAGGCTTTATTTTCCAAGTTATACCATGTCCAAAATCATTAGTATTGCGAATATTATTGAACGCCTTGAAGCCTTTCTTGCTTCCATCTGGTTTATTAGCATTTATATGAAAATTACTATAACCTTATATTGTTCTGCTCTTTTCTTAAGCCATATTTTCCGTTTAAAAAACACCAAATTCCTTATATATCCTTTAGGGTTTATTTTATTGTTTTTATCCATTTATATAAGCCCTAACATATTACATTATAGGGAATTCATTGGGAGAACATATACTGTTTATACGGCAACCCATGCTATTCTCATCCCCATTTTGCTAGTAGTGATTGAGAAGATTAAGGACAGAAAAAAAAGCGGGGTTCAAAATGGATAAGATGGAGAAAATCAGGATTAACCAATTTGTCATTCTTATAACTCTTTATACCATTGGAAGTTCCATCCTGATTGCTCCCAATATCGTCGCCATGTATGGAAAAAACGATGCCTGGATTACAGTCATCCTCAACCTGTGCATCGGTTTGTTATTAGTTGCCTTTTACAATAAAATGGCCCAATCTTTTCAGCAGAACGATTATTTTGAATATATACAAACTGTGCTTGGCTCCTGGCCTGGAAAACTTATTGCCTTTCTATATTTGGTTTTTTTTATCCTTTTATCCTCTATTCTATTAGAAGAAGTTGGGGATTTTGCCAGTTCTACAGTGATTAGAGATACTCCCATTGAAGCGACTATAGGCCCTTTTATTCTGATCATCATTTTCGGAGCAAGGTATGGTATTGAAACCTTAGCTCGAACAGGAGAATTAATTTTCCCCATCATTATTTTCCTTTTATTTTTTCTTTTTATATTTTTAATTCCACAGGCAAAACCGGAGAATCTGTTGCCCATTTTAGAAAACGGCATCAAACCTGTTTTACTCTCTTCCTATACGTCTCTGGGCTTGCCCTATTTTGAATTGTTCATCTTATTTATTCTTTTTCCCCATGTGAAATCCCAGAAAAAAAGAGAAAGAGCATTTTTCCTTGGCGTTTTCATTGGAGGCACCATTATTTTTTTTATTACGTTGTTTGCCCTCCTGGTTCTTGGCAGCGAAGGAACGGCAAGACTTCACTTTGCCACTTATACCCTGGCCAAAACCATCAATATTGCCAAAACCATTGAAGGGATGGAATCATTTCTATCCGTCATCTGGTTTTTAACGATATTTATGAAAATAAGCCTTATTTTCTATAGCATTTCCCTTTATATAAAATACATATTTAACTTAAATAATAATAAGGTTGTGATGTATCCTCTAGGAATGGTATTAATGAATTTATCCTTATACATGAGTCCACATATTATCCATTTGCGTGAGTTTGTAGCCAGTACCTGGATTCTGTATGCAGGAACCCACGCTATCCTTATCCCCTTTTTACTAATGGCTGTGGAGGCAATAAAGAAAAGAAAAGGAAAAAAGAAAGAACCCCTGCACCATTAAAGATGTAAGGGTTCTTTTTTAGTGAATCTTATAAATTAGCCGCTTCTTGTTTCAGAAGTTCTGCTTTGTCAGTACGTTCCCAGGGAAGATCCACATCGGTACGCCCGAAATGGCCATAGGCAGCAGTTTGACGATAAATTGGACGGCGAAGGTCCAATTCTTTAATGATGCCAGCTGGACGAAGGTCAAAGTGTTTGCGGACTAATTGCACTAATGCTTCTTCATCCACCTTTCCTGTGCCAAAGGTGTCAACGCTAATGGAAACAGGTTGCGCAACCCCGATGGCATAAGCTACTTGTACTTCGCATTTATCTGCAAGACCTGCTGCTACGATATTTTTTGCAACATAACGGGCTGCGTATGCGCCAGAACGGTCAACTTTCGTCGGATCTTTTCCGGAGAAAGCGCCGCCACCATGGCGAGCATATCCACCATAGGTATCAACGATAATTTTACGGCCAGTTAACCCGGCATCCCCTTGAGGTCCACCGATTACAAAACGGCCGGTAGGATTAATGAAATACTTAGTATTTTCATCCAGGAATTCAGCTGGAACTACTGGCTTAATTACATTTTCCATCATATCTTCTTTGATTTTCTTTAAAGTTACAGAAGGATCATGCTGGGTGGAAACGACAATGGTATCAATACGCACTGGTTTATCCCCATCATATTCTACAGTAACCTGGGTTTTCCCATCAGGGCGAAGGTATTTCATGGTGCCATCTTTCCGAACTTCAGAAAGGCGACGGGATAAACGGTGAGCCATGCCAATAGGAAGAGGCATTAACTCAGGAGTTTCGTTACAAGCAAACCCGAACATTAAGCCCTGGTCCCCTGCACCAATTGCTTCAATCTCTTCATCTGTCATTTGCCCTTCGCGAGACTCAAGTGCTCTGTCAACGCCAGCAGCAATGTCAGGAGATTGTTCATCGATGGATGTTAATACAGCACATGTATCTGCATCGAAACCGTATTTAGCACGGGTATATCCAATTTCGCGAATCGTTTCACGAACTACTTTCGGAATATCCACATAGCAACTAGTTGTAATTTCACCAGCTACAAGCACCATCCCAGTTGTTACAGATGTTTCAGCTGCAACGCGGGCATTGGCATCCTTTTCTAAAATTGCGTCTAAAATCGAATCGGAGATCTGGTCACAAATCTTATCTGGATGACCTTCCGTTACTGATTCTGATGTGAAAAGACGACGTCCTTTTTTCAACGTCATATGCGTACCTCCTTCTCAACCCACTACGGATCATTCTAACAGATTTTATCTTATTCAATTAAGCTATGTCAAGAGAATTGGAAATGGGAATTGGAATTGGGAATGAATGAAATAATTGCTATTGTAAACGGTCAATAATAAAGGTACGATATCTTTTGGGAGGTTGACATTTATGAATAAAAAGATGATTTTACTTTTCATCGGATTTGCCCTTCTGTTTGCCGTTCCCGTTGCTGCAAATAAAATGACTAGTTCAATAACAAAAACCCCATCATATACTATAGAGAATAATCGGACACATGACCGGGGTGAAAAAACAGTGAATACAAATTTTTTACAGGTATCTGAATCCACATTGCCAAAAGAACAACAAGGATTTGTTCAAAAAGCAAAAATGCAAAAAGGTGTACACAACCAGGATAACCTTTATGTCATTTCACGTGGCACTTGCCCCAATCCAGGCTATGGCATCGAAGTCGTTGGGGAAAAAACCACAGAGGAACAAACCATAGTTTATGTAAAATTATCCAATCCTAATCCTGGAAAAATGTATGCACAGGTTATTACCACACCTTATATCGTTGCAAAAACAAAAGCGCCTACACATGTCACAGTTGTAGATTACGAGACAAAACAACCCTTATTTGAACAATAAACAAAAGGAAATGCTAAGCCCGCTTCTCTAATGATGAAGCGGGCTTTCGTTTATTTTAGTAAAAGAACCCTATTCGATTACATTCTTTTTCAATCGGGCAAGACCACGCTGTTTCCACTTTTTCACCCGCTCATAAGGTACCTGGCACTTTTCGGCTACCTCTAATAAAGAGTACCCTTCCCGCAGATGCAGGGTTAAACAGGTACGCTCCCATTTCGTCAGGGGTTCCATCCAGGCATCCCAAATTAAATCCTCACCATAAGGTACTGGTATGGGATCAGACACCCTCTCTTCCCAGGCTCCTTCCTCACCCATTGGCTCAGAAGGCAGAAGATGCACCTCTTGATAGTGCTTCTCTTTTTTATACCAATTAATCAGGGCAGAACGAACCACCATAAAAAAATAAGAATTCATGGATTTCCCACGGGTTTCATTAAAATAAGCTAACCGTTTCCAACAGGCAACTCTGGCCACTTGCCTTGCTTCCTCTCGCAACTCCCTGTCCTGAAAATGGGCCGTCCATTTTAAAATCGATGGTTCCAACGACAACAGCACTTCCTGGGCATTTAACCCTTCCATTTTGGTTCCTTTCCACAGAACCGGTTCTATTCTGGTTTACGCGCACTTTCAGAATAGGGCATTCACGGTTTTTCTGCAGAAAGCTAACATGGAAATAGGATTGCAAAAGGGGAATTTATGTATCGAAAAAAGGGCTAAAACAAAGTTAGGACTCTAATTGGTCATGATTATTTTCAATTTGTGTAGGAATTGAGGGGCGAAAAAGATCTGCATAATAATCACGAATGAAGCGGGCCTTACTCATATGCTCAACAAGTCGACGAACAGATAGGCGAAGAGAAATAATATTGTGGGATTTGTGCAGCTTAATATTGCATGTATTAGGCAAAAGTGCAGGACCGCAACTTTCAATGGAAGATAAACGAAGATAACCTTGGCGATGATGGCGATTATTTGTGAGAAGATGAATAAATGGAAGAAGGACAACTTCTTTTGATAAGATCAGAGGAACCAACTTTTTCTGTCCAGTTACCTCACTGGAGAATTCCCGCAAGCGGCGAAGATCCATACACAATTTGTCTGCAACTTTCTTCAGGAAAGTTTCCGTTGTACATTGGACATAACATATTTCCTCTCCTGCACAGAGATACGTCACTTCCCCGACCCCTTTTTCCGTACCGGGAATAAAATAATGCCCATGCCGCAAGAACCTGAGAACCGCTTCTTCCGTCTTCATTTCCTTCATTGACAAGCCCCCTTTACTAATATTGGAACATGTTCCAATTCTATTATATCGACAGTGATTCTCTAATATTGTCGAAAGATGGGTGTCAAGAAAATTTCAAAAATAGAAAAATGATGTACGCTACAATAAGTGCTAATAGAATAGTTGGCCTGGTTAAAGGGGATGAGCCATCAAATAAATTAAAAATTGCAGAGAATCCCTTTACTAGTAAAAAGGCTAAAATTATTAAAACGACAGTCATTAAAAACCCTATCCGTAGGACCCTTGGAATGGAAATCCATTTTTTTAAAAGTATTGTTAAAAATCTCCTCATAAATGCACCTGCCATTCTGTTTTCATTGCTTACTATTCCTTTTATTAATCCACAGTTATATAAAATATTAACTTATGTTCTATCTTAGAAACTGTTTTTCTTTACCAAAAAAAAATAGAGCCTCCCAAATTGGAGGCTCTATTTTTTATGATAGTATGAATAGTTCAGTTATAATCTATTATTTTAAAAGACCAGTTACAACTCCAGGAAGAGCTTTTACAAGTTCAACTTTTTTACCAACTTGATCTGTAACAATTCCTTTAACTACGCCTACTTCGCCTGCAGCAATGCCTTGAACTTTAGCAACTTCACCAGTTACAACGCCTTGAACTTCGCCAACTTTGCCAGTTACAACGCCTTGTACAGTGCCAACTTGGCCACCTACAACACCAGTAATGGTTCCAGCTGGATCAGTAGCTAAAGCGCCAACTGTTCCAAGAGGATTGCTAACGATTCCGTTAACAACGCCGCTTTCTGCAGCAACTAAGCCAACTGCATCGTTAACTTGTTTTAGAGCAACGCCTTGTAATGCGCCTACTTCACCCATAGCAACATCTTTCACTGCCACTGCATGTCCAAGAGCAGCATCTTTAACTGCTAAAGCATTGGTTACTTCACCCATAGCAACAGTAGTAGCAAGATCTTTCACAGCAGTAACTTTTCCAAGAGTACCAGTTGCAAGACCTGCAACATCAGTTACACCAGGAAGAGGAAGTGCTGGAGTAGATGCACCTGCGGCAAAAACAGAAGTTGTAGCAGCTAATGTTAAAACGGTCATGCCAGCGATAATTACTTTTTTCATTATTTTCACCCCTACGAAGATATTGGACTTTTTCATACCCCGTTGTCGAAACCAGGGGTTTGTCCCCCAATTCATAGTATATTATGTCGAGGTTTCACATACAATTGAAGAAAATTTGAACATTAGTTAACTAAATCTATATATTTAAACACATTAAATAAAAAAAGGTTGCCAAATCAGGCAACCTGTCATTTTTTATATTATATTACATGATTTGATTTTACTACATATTGCCACGTTTTTCACCGAAAAATGGTAGCATGTGCCGTAATTTATTTGCAGAATACTGTAAAATATGGAAAACCTAGAATCTATTAGCCCAATTTTTTTCCATACGTTTCCGTTTAATGATTTTATAAATCTTCACAGCAAGAATTACAATCACTGCAATGGCCAATCCATTAATAAGTAAACCTAAAATCGCACCTAAAATGCCATCGCCAAATAATCCCCCCAGCAACAGACCGGCTAAACCACCAAACAATAACCCTTTCATAAAACCGCTTTTGCTAGAACTTTTAGTAGGGGTGCTTTTCATTTGGCTATTGCTTGAAGAATCCGGTTTTTTTACAGGGTTAACCGTAGAATTAGAGGGTGTGCTAGATTTCAACCCGCCAGAATTAAAGCCACCGCCCCTTTTTGCTGCACTGGCTTCTTCAGAGCCAAAGATTCCGATATTTAATGAAAATACAAAAGTTAAGGCCAAAATAAGCGCACCTAATTTCTTCATCAGTTACTTTCCTCCCCAAAAATTTTGATAGTTTTTGTTTTCTACTATTATTATATCGTAAAATAGTGCTTAGTAGTGGAAAGAGACATATAAGGGTATTCGTATTCTATCTATACGAAGATATTTTAGAAAAAGTTTCAACTTGGTAATTTTAACAATACAACGTTATAATATTTTAAAAAAATGATCTGATTAGAGGTACAAAATATGGACCCTTCCAATCAACAAACAACGGATTCCAAATATATACAGCAACACTTAGCTAATGAAAGAACATATCTTGCTTGGGTAAGAACCTCCATTACTATTATGGGAGTAGGCTTTTTAGTAACCAATCTTCATTTTACTTTCCTTACTGCCAACATTATCATTGGAGATTTATTGGCAAAAATGATTGGATTATCCTCCATCATTATTGGAATGATTGTATTAATCATTACAACAATCGGCTATTTTAGAAAAGGCCGTGATATTAATAACCAAACTTATACATTTTCCAAAGGGATGATTATGTTTTTGACCATCACTATTATTCTCATCTTTATTATTTTTGGTTGTTATTATCTGGTTGTTTGGAACTTAATTTAAATTAATTACATCCGTTTTAGGATTAAAGTGTGAACATATTAATTCAGAAAATTTAAAAAATGATGATTGGTATGTAGTAACTGGTAAAATAATGAGTATGTTTATCCATAATCATATCCAACTTCAGAGATAAGGAGTAATAACGGCAATGGATTTTATTACAATTTTAAAAGCAATTATTCTAGGAATGGTTGAAGGATTAACGGAATTCGCTCCTGTATCATCAACAGGCCACATGATTATTGTGGATGATATGTGGTTGCAATCCAAAGAATTTTTATCAAAGTATGCAGCCAATACCTTTAAAGTTGTGATTCAGCTTGGTTCTATATTAGCAGTGGTTGTCGTCTTTAAAGACCGATTTATTGAATTGCTGGGATTAAAGACCCTATTTACCCGGCTCAGACACAAAAAAGTGGAACACTACACAGAAAACCATCTAAAATTAAGACATGTGATTATCGGCTTATTGCCTGCAGGTATTTTAGGAGTTTTATTTGAAGATTACATTGATGAGTATTTATTTTCCACCTATACCGTTTTAATCGGCTTAATCCTTGGGGCAGTGTTCATGATTTTAGCTGACTTGTTTAGAAAGAAAAAACCCTCAGTTGAAACTGTTGACCAGATTTCCTATAAGCAAGCACTTTTTGTAGGGCTTATGCAATGCTTTTCCCTCTGGCCAGGATTTTCCCGTTCAGGCTCTACCATTTCCGGTGGGGTTTTATTGGGAATGAGCCATCGGGCTGCAGCTGACTTTACCTTTATTATGGCCGTACCCATCATGGCTGGCGCTAGCTTACTCTCTTTCGTGAAAAACTTAGAGTACTTTGCCATGGATGCCTTACCCTTTTTCATAGCAGGTTTCATCAGCGCCTTCATCTTTGCGTTAATCTCTATCAAATTCTTCTTAAAGCTCATTAATAAAATTAAACTGATTCCTTTTGCCATCTATCGCATCCTCTTAGCGATTATCGTCTACATCGTATTTATTATGTAGTTATAAAGAAAAAAATAGCATCTCCTTCCTATCTAGGAAAGAGATGCTTTTTTTATGTTAGCAAAACTTTCAAACTCATTGACAATCATAATTAATAATGATTATCATTATTAATTATTGACTAGATAGGAAGTGATGCGAATGAGCGAATTGGCTGTTGCAGAACAAGAGCAAGTTAATGTAAAAACAAAGATAAGGTTCTGGGAGCGCCATGGGGCTGCCTTTATGTCGGCGTTGTGTGCCCTTTTCATTTTTTTGGCATGGTATTCAGACCAATATGGGATTGCTATTTTAGAAATTCCCTTATTTATTGTGGCCTATCTTATTGGCGGATATCAAAAAGCAAAGGAAGGCCTGGAAACTCTCATTAAAGAACATGATCTGGATGTAGACCTGCTCATGGTTGTGGCTGCAATTGGAGCAGCAAGTATTGGCTATTGGATGGATGGCGCTATTTTAATTTTCATTTTTTCTTTGAGTGGCACCCTTGAAAAATATACCATGGACCGAACCAACAAAGATATTCAATCTATCATGGAACTTCGCCCGGAAGAAGCACTAATTTTGCGAGATCATATCCAAGAAAAAATACAGGTTGAATTATTGCAAAAAGGAGACCTGTTGTTGGTTAAGCCAGGAGAACGCATTCCAGCCGATGGCATAATCCATGAAGGCCATTCAGCTATCAATCAATCCTCCATTACCGGTGAATCCATTCCAGTCGATAAGTTCCAGGGTGATGAAGTTTTCGCCGGCACCATTAACGGCCACGGGGCTTTGACTATTGAAGTAACGAAACCCGCCGAGGCCACCCTCCTCGCCAGAATCATTCGTTTGGTTCAAGAAGCACAAAGTGAAATGCCCCCAAGCCAATTGTTTGTAGAAAAATTCGAACGAATTTATGCCCGGGTGGTCATTATTTCTGCCCTCCTGTTAATGGTATTGCCTCCTTACCTTTTTGGTTGGACATGGAATGAAACCATTTATCGGGCAATGATTTTCCTCGTTGTGGCTTCCCCCTGTGCCCTTGTCTCCTCCATTATGCCTGCCATTCTATCTGCTATATCCAATGGGGCCAGAAAAGGAATCCTGTTTAAAGGGGGAATCCATCTGGAAAACATGGGTGGGATTAAAGTCGTCGCTTTTGACAAGACAGGAACCCTTACGGAAGGGCAACCGAGACTTACAGATATTATCCCTTTGCATGGGCAAACAAAGGATGAGCTTTTGCGGCTTTCTGCTTCTTTGGAAAACCTATCAGAACACCCCATTGCAAAAGCCATTGTGAAAACAGCCAATGATAAACATATAGAGTTATACGAGGCTTCACAACTTCAAGCCGTTCCTGGATTAGGTGTACATGGTATGGTAAATGGAGAAGAATATCGCATCGGAAAGATCAATCTTTTAGAAAATAAATACCTCTCCCATGAAGAACAAGAAATGGCCGAAAGGTTAGAAAAACAAGGGAAAACCATTATTTTTATCCAGTCCCCAAAGAAAGTATTGGGGATCTTAGGGATTCAGGATATTATCCGGCCTGAAGCTAAAGAAGGGGTACAAACACTCAAACAAATGGGCATCAGGGTAGCCATGTTAACAGGGGATACCTACTCCACCGCCCAGGCAATCGGTGAGCAAATTGGTGTAAATGAGGTGTATGCCCAACTCCTGCCAGAACAAAAAGTTGAGGTAGTAAAGGACCTGGGCAATCGCTATGGAAAAGTAGCGATGATTGGGGATGGAGTAAATGATGCCCCAGCGTTGGCTGCATCCTCTGTGGGAATAGCCATGGGGGCAGCTGGCACCGATGTGGCCTTGGAAACAGCCAATGTTGTTCTTATGGCAGATGACATTTCCAAGGTTCCCTATGCCATCTCCTTAGGCCGCCGCACCAATCGGGTGATAAAACAAAACCTAACATTTGCAATTTCCGTTGTTCTCCTCCTGGTTGCTGGGAATTTCATCGGAAGCATTAATCTCCCATCAGGTGTTATTGGCCACGAAGGAAGTACACTGGCTGTCATTTTAAGCGGTTTAAGATTATTGCGGTGAAAAAAAAGCCAAAGGTTCTTAACGACCTTTGGCTTCTTTCTATCTATTTTATTTCTCCATTCGCCGCATTCTCCGGGTAGCAATGCGCCGTGCCATATCAATAAGAGGCCGCTTCTGCTCCCCTATAAGGCCAATTAATTCCGCTCCATACTGGAGGAAGATTGTTAGCACAACGACAAGAATCAAAGCTCCCCAGAGGGTGGATTGAGAGAACACAATCGCTGCCGTTGCGAAAATAATGCTAATCACATAGATAATCATGACCGTTTCCCGGTGTGAAAACCCTAATCCTAACAAACAATGATGCAAATGTTCCTTATCCGCTCCTGAAATCGGGCGTTTATTCAAGTATCGGCGCAACATAGCAAACACCGTATCGGAAAGAGGAACCCCTAATATAATAATAGGCATAATAAACGAAAACAACGTTACATTTTTAAAACCTAGAATAGAGAGAGCCGCCAGGTTAAAGCCTAAAAACATAGCCCCTGTATCTCCCATAAAAATCTTAGCTGGATGAAAATTATAATAGAGAAACCCCAAAATTCCCCCAATTAAAATAACACAGTATAAAGCAACCACCAGATTACCCATAATTAAAGCCATAACCATCATGGCTGCCGTTGCAATACCAGACACACCTGCAGCAAGTCCATCCAAACCATCTATTAAATTAACAGCATTCGTAATCCCTACAATCCAAAGTACAGTTACAGGAATCGTAATCCAATCCCAATATAAATAGAGATTTCCGTCAAAAGGCAAATTAATCAATTCAATCCGCAAATCATAGATTACAACAACTACTAAAGCTGCAATTAATTGCCCAAGAAGCTTTAATTTCGGAGACAATTCAAAGCGATCATCTAATACTCCAAGCAAAATAATAATCGTACCACCCAGAAAAATGCCTGTGGCCTCTTGTGAAGTAGGAAAAAAGATTAGGTAGGATAGAGAAAATCCTATGTAAATTGCTAATCCTCCCAGGCGAGGCATCAAGGTCTGATGTACTTTACGATAATTGGGTCGGTCCACAGCCCCAATTTTAATAGCGAACTTTTTCACTAAAGGTGTAATTGAAAAAGTCACAATCAGGGCAAGGAGAAACCCATACACATAGATTCCCATGCTCTCTCTCCTTACAATTATTTCTTATGCGGAAGGAATAGATTCCATAGTACAATCAGGGCAAACTTTGGTAACATTAACTGCCTTCTCCATCTTTTTGGTTGAGATAGAAGGCGATATAACCATTCTATATTTAATTTCTGCCAAATTCTTGGCGCCCTTTTCACCGTACCAGATAGAACGTCGAAACTCCCACCTACCCCCATCGCAAGATTGACCGGTAAATCTTGCAAATATTTTGCAATCCATTCCTCTTGCCTTGGCGCACCCAAACCAACAAACAAAAAGTGTGGGCGTGCCTCCCGAATGGATTCAATTATTTCTATTTCGGTTTCGGGAGAAAAATAACCATCAAAATATCCAACGCACTGAGCACCTGGATAAAGCTCTTTCAATTTGTCCGCTGCCCCCTTACAAGAAGCGGGGGAAGCACCTAAAAGAACATATTTCCAACCATATTTATTGGCACGGCTCATTAAGCCATTCAAAAGCTCAAAGCCCGTTACCCTCTCCGGCAAAGGTTGGCCCATCCAACGGGATGCCATAACAATACCTATTCCATCCGGGGTTATTATATCCGCATTTTCTAACATTCTCTTAAAATTCGGGTTAGACCGGCACATCATAACGATCTCCGGGTTCGCAGTCACTACTTGAATTTTCTCATCCTTTAATACTTCCCGGGTCAATAACTCCACAGTTCCTTCAAAGGTTTCATGAAGAAAAGGCACACCTAAAATCTCGACCCGTTTTAACTGATCCATATCAACATTCATCCATTCTTCGTTATCAAGACTTACCGAATCCATTTTATACTATGATATAGAAAAGTACAAATCTTAATTATTGAGAAAAATATAGAATCGATACATCAAAGTGGCAGCTTGAGCTCTTGTAGTTTCCGATGTAGGAGATAACGTGTCTGATGTAACACCATTAATCAGCCTTTCTTGAATAGCTAACGCCATCGGTTCACGGGCCCAGGATGCTACTGTATTCTTATCTTTAAAAGGTGCCAGTATTTCATCTGCACTCTTTGTTAACTGAACATCTTTTTTGACCTTCATGGCTCTAGCAATCATAGTAGCCATTTCCTGACGGCTTATGGGTTTTTTAGGAGCGAACTCTGTTTTTGTAACCCCACTGACAATATTATATTTTGCAGCGATCGATACCACATTCGCAAACCAATCTGTACTTTTAACATCTGCAAAAGGATTCGTTGCCTTTTCATTTTGCAGACCCATAGTATGGATCACTAAACTAGCAAATTCTGCTCTCGTAATATTTCGCTGGGGTTCAAAGTGAGTAGCATCCACACCCTTTACAATGCCTCTTGCCGCCATAAATTGGATGTACTGGCTAGCCCAATGGCCTTTAATATCCGCAAAAGAAGGGATGTTCAGAAAAGCAGAAAAGGTTCCGCTTCCTGCAACGGGGAAATAAAGGGTGCCATAACCGTATTCATCCACCTTTAATGTACTGGTCCCAGTCTGCCATTTATTATTTGTATAGGTAAACATATTAATTTTCGAAGGATCCTTAACCCCCTGAATGCCTGGCAACCAAAATTTAAAGGTAGCCGGTGCAGGTAACTTAGTTACTATTTGATCGTTCTTTAAAAAGGCAAATTTTAACACTGGCGCCTCAATACTGGTATAACCGCTATCAAGGGCGGCAGGGTCTAACTTACAACGAATCGTCGTTTTCCCGTCAAATGCAGAAATGGGAAAAGTCATGTCTAATAGGATATGGAAATCCACGCCTACTTTCTCCACACCAGACTGTTTTAAATAGGCAGCTGCTTCTGCAGTAACCGTAAATTGGGGATTATCTTGCTGATCAGAGTAATGGTCCCAATAAGAAAACTCAAAATCCTTTTTAGGCACTGGTTTACTCACAAGGCCAGAAGAATTAATCACTGTATACATGGGAAGATAATTCTCTTTAATTTTCTTCTTTGTTAAATCGCTTAAAGTGACAACCATAGAATTAGGGACATAAAGACCTGTGAAGCAATATTCTACGTATTTTAGAAACTCAAGAGCAATATTTTCTATACGTTTTGCGTCAACAATATTCCCGCATTTATTTTTTACAACTTTTAATTCCTCAATATAAGATTTATAAAAAGCAACCGTTTCATCGATTTCTACACTACTTATATTGTATGGAGCTTTTTCCATAAGATTTAACAAAGAATTTGCTAGAATTCCCAACTCCTGATTTTTATTGGGAAAATTCCGTAAAATATTCACAAGCTCACTGGAAATTAACTTAGTATCCCTGGCATACTCATCTGGATTAGATATGTAATATTCTTCTTTACTAGCATTAATGAAGGTTTCAATCAATTCTTCTATTTTTTGCGCTTTCTGCAAATCCGTTAACGATGAATCAGCCATTGTGGCTTTTAAAGCCGCCACCGTTTCCGTACTTAAATTCAACTCTTCCCCATAGGCTTTTTGTACCAGTGAGATTGGTCCTCCTGATAGGAACACTTGTCCTGGCAAAGCGGTAAATAGCAAACTAGAAACTAATAAACTGGACCCTAACTTCCCCCAAAAACCCATTCTTAAAACAACACCTTTCAGTAATATCCTGCAGTACCTAAACTACATTTTAACGGATTTACGGCAAGGTTAATGAAATTATTCCGAAAAATTCATGAATTAACTGTTTATGACCCTCCCCCCTAATGTCCATATAGTTATTAGACTATTGAGGGGACCATTTGGTTTTAATAAATTAGGCGCACTTCACGTGCGCCATTCTTTTCCTGACCAAAAGGGATACTAATGATAATTCTCTATTCTCGATATTTCCCCATATTCGAGAAATATGCAGCGTTGTGCAAACATAGCGACTGCAGGGTCATGAGTTACCATTACAATCGTATGCCCTTCACGATGAAGTTCACTAAATAATTCCATTATGATTTTTTCGTTAGACTCATCAAGGTTCCCCGTTGGTTCATCAGCTAAAATGAGCGCAGGATAATTTATTAAGGCCCTGGCAATACAAACTCGCTGCTGTTCTCCACCCGATAATTGTGAAGGTAAATGATGGGTTCGCTGTTCAAGGCCCACCCTTTGTAAAGCTGCAATGGCTTCTTTTTCATCATGCATACTATGATAATATTGGGCTATCATAACATTTTCCAAAGCGGTTAAATGGGGGATAAGATGAAATTGCTGAAACACCAATCCAATGGTTTCCCGACGCAGTTCTGTCAGTTGTTTCTTTGATAAATGGCTAGCTTCTCTTCCATTAATGATTACAGATCCTTCAGAAGATTTATCCAAACAACCGATAATATTCATCAACGTACTCTTGCCTGAACCTGAGGGACCCATGATTGCAACCCATTCTCCTTCTTCGACCATTAGGTTGATCCCTTTTAATGTTAACGTGTTTCCGTAAGCTTTTGAAACATTGTTGATTTCTAAAATAGCCATGTTTCTGTCCTCCCCTTTCATTCCCCTTTTAAAACCAGAGCCGGTTCAATTTCTGCAATTCTTCTTAAAGAAAACATAAAAGCAGTACCGATCACGACAAAAGAACTTATATATAACCAGGGAACGATGGCGAACCGAAAACTGATTTCAGCATCAAAGACCATTTTACCGATAAGCATGGCAAAATAATATGAAAGCAGGATTCCTAGCGTACTGCCCAGAAAACCAATTATCCCACCTTCAACGAGAAACTCCGTTAATAACTTTTTATCAGAAGCTCCTAATGCCTTTTTTAATCCGATTTCTTTCCGTCGTTCCATAATCATGCTCATCATTGTCATAGTTACAGTGAGTAAGGTGATAATGAAAATAATAACAGCAACAAAATAAATCAACTGGTGAATTTTCCCTAAAAGCTGATCTTCCGACTGTGAAATCTGTTTTAGTGGGATTATGCTAACTTCCGGAATATCTGATTGCAAATTTTTTGCTGCTTGTTCCAGCATCTTTCCTCTTTCTAGCAAATTGACCAGCACGATATCCCCTTTGGTTTCCCCGGTAAGCTGGCCTGCCAAATCCATACTAACAAAAACCTGATTATCTTCTTTTCCACCCGTTGAAACAATTCCCTTAACTTTTACAGGGATTTCCTCTCCTTTAAAGCTAAGCTTTATTTCTCCACCTGGCTTCACTCCGTATTTCTCCGCTACTTCCACACCAACCATTGCTTCTTCACGATTTCCCCGCTCCGTCACCCATTCACCATCTACATTCCAATAAGGGCTGACTTTTTTCATCTGATCAAACCAAATTCCTACCAGTACAAGAGGCTGATTTTCTACATAAACCATACTATACTGGTTAGGGGTCATTCCGATGATTTTTCCATAGGGAATTTGTTGGCTAATCTTATGAACTTGTTCCAATGATAACCCGGAATTTTTATCAGTAGGATAGATCAGCAAATTGGCTCCATAGGTACGGAATTCTTTGCTCATTTTATTGCTTACATCATAATAAACGTTAGATAACCCTCCTATTACGCCAGTTCCCAGTATAATAGCGCTAAAAGCTGCCACCGTTCGGGATTTGCGATGCCATATGGCACGCATTATAAAATGAAAAAACATACGCCACCTTTCCATTAAACTTCCTCCTATCTTCCCTGTAACGCCTTCACCGGTTCTAATTTCACAATATTTCGCAGAGCTGGATAACTTCCTAATACTGATATGCCTGAAGATAATAATAGAATAAGAGGCAACCCTAACCATTTAATCGTAAGAACTGTTCCAAATACAGATTTGCCAAGGAATTGAGACAGAAGAATTCCTATTCCATAGCCCAATAAACCACCAATCAATCCGCTTATTAGAGCTTCACTTATAAAAAGAACAACTACCGAAAGATTTGTCCCACCGATCGCTTTCATCAGTGCAATTTCTTTCCCCCGTTCAAAAACTTTGCTGTTCATTAGACTCGATATCCCCAGCGCAGAACTGATCACCGCTGCCAGCGAGATAATTAACATCATAAACTGAATTTTATTAAGAATTTTCCCCTCTGATTCAGCAATTTGCCGCACCGTCTTGGCTTTTGCTCCAGGAATCGACTCTTCAATTTGGTATGCAATGGCCCCGGCATATGCCGTACAGTACCATTTGTCAAAGTCCCCTTCACGCAATGTAGAAGGATCTTTTGCTGCTTTCTTTGCAAGTTCATTTTCAGGTACAGTTAATGCACTAACTTCGGCCCCACTAATTTTTCCTGGTATACCCAATATGTTCTGCAGTTGCCCAATGGGAAGATAAATCCCTTCATCTTCTTTTCCTCCCGCCTCAACGACACCTGTTACCCGGAAAGTAAAAGGAAGTAACCCCTGTGGCGTATTGACCTGCAGATTCAATTCAGACCCCGCTTCAATTTGCAAGGTTTCTGCTAATTGCTTTCCAACAATGATCTCTCGCACATTTCCCTTTTCCTGTGGCCATGCCCCTGTTAATTTCCACCAGGGTTTTATCTCCGAAATGCCTGTTGTAAATGTATTCCCATCAGACAAATGAACTGTTTTGTGAAACCATGTTCCAATCAAAGGAACAGGCCTTTCTATTTTCTCTGTTTTTCCTGTCGTTTCAAGATAAGGGATAAAGCCTAGAATATTATTGGCCCAAAATATACTCTTTAATTTATTAAGATCCTCTTCCTGTAAAAAAGCCTGTTTCCCTAAAGGATTCAAATTAATGCCATCTAATTCCACTGGAATCGTATCGACCTTTGGAAGTACCTGAATATTGGCACCATAGGATTTCAGTTCATGATTCATTTTATCTCCCACATCCAGAGCAACATTTAGCATCACCGAAGCTAAGGATGCACCAAAGGCAACTGTCAAAATAATCAATAGTTTTTCTTTCAACGCCCTGGTAAATGATTTATATAAAATCCGGAAAAACAACCCGTCTCCCTCCTTTATTGAAAGATCTTTTTGGCTTTTTCAAATTCAGAAACATTTATGTCAAGAAAACCGCCATCGTTGGATTCATATTTCAGTGGAATCGGATTGCATCCCCCTTTAAAACCAATCGTGGTCATGTTAACGACCGACTCGCATTTTTTACAAATAATTTGATGATTCTTCTGGTAATAACCAGCAACACCACAAATCTCACAAGCATCTAAAGCCACACCAAAATTGTCATTCATTTTCCTTACAATTAAAAATCGTACATCGGTCCCCTCATCAAAGGTATAGTGATATAAATATAATTCCTTTTCTTTTAACTCTTCTTTAGAAATCCGGATATGGCCATTTTGATCCGTTACTTGAACAGGAGGTTTGCTAGTCAAAGTCTGGGCTATGCTCATTTGGTTACCGTAAATAATAGAAATAATAATGACGAGGAAAAACCATAAACTATAGGTCCAGCGATAATTGGTTCGTTTTCTTGCCAAATATTTGCGTTTTTCTGCCGGATTGCCAAAAGTGCTCGCCAGGCTTGCCTTATCAAACCCTCGAAAAATATGGATGGATAATATACAAAAGAACAAAAATAAAATAATCAATAACAAGTTAAAGAATAAATATTTATGATTGATAAAGGGAGTAAGCATATCCAATGCCCACATGGTTAAGGGAATAATTTGCATACCGAATAGAATCTGCAATAACTCAATAAATTGCCTTAAAAAAAGCAACAAATAACTGGCTAATAGAAAGCCTATCAATAATCGCAAAGGCAATTTCTTCCCTGTTCTTTTTATACCGTAAGCAATACAAAACAATAAAATGGCCCCTGCAATACAAACGGCTGCTTTACCTACCCATTCCGAATGAAATCCATTGGCCAATGATAATTGGGGCAGTAAGGAAAATAACATGTTCTGAATAGGTTCCAAACTAAAAACAAAACCGAAAAGAAAAAGAATTGGCCTGGCTGCTGTTTCTTTATTTCGCATCAAACCAAATAAGATCCACCCTAAACTAAGTACCCCTAAAAATAAAAATCCTTTTTCCAGTACATCTATAAATTCAATTCTAGCAAGATATTTTTTAATAAAATAAAGACTAAAAGCGGCAAGAGTCCCCCAGATCATTCCATTCAGTAACGCAGAAATGTAACTCTTTTTTTTATACTGACCTAAATAAATGACCATTAAAGTACTGAAAAACATAAATTCCAGGCCAAATTTCAAGATAGAATCTATGATCCCTAACATTTTCACTCCACCTTTCCATCCTATCTAAAAAACCGGGCTAAAAAAGATTAGCCCGGATGTTTATTTATTTTTTCGGCATATAAGGGAACTCCCATTCCACTTCAATGGGCTTGGTCCAAAAACGTCCCTCTACCCCGCTTCCTTTGTCAACATGGAGAAGATAATTTTGTTTCTCCGGTGACTCAATGGACAAACTCAGTTTATACTTTCCTGCTCCCGACATCTTAACGTTTGCACCATAGTGAGGACCGTCCGCCGCATTCATCGGCATAAATGTACCTGAAATCTCCTTCCCATTATCTAAATTTTTAAGTTTATAGTTTACCGTTAAATAGGGAACCCATTCACCCGCACCAAAACCTACTTTACTTCCTTGGGTAGCCTTAATATCAGCTTCCAAATGAATATCCGCATTCGGAGGTTGCAATCCCGCCTTTTCCTCTGGAATCATTTCTGCCGCTTCAAAATAAACACCAGCGATTTCCAATCCTTCTGCCTCTTTTGGATCGCCAACTGGAATTTCTTTTACTGCTTTTGTTTCTTCCCCGCCACTTGCCTGTTCACTGGACTGGTTTGGTACCTTTGAAGCTGCCTCTTTTCCTAAGCTGCATCCCCCTAAAACCAATAAAGAGATTGCTGCGACTGCTATAATAACCTGTTTTTTCATAATTACGCCTCTCCCTTAGTCTTCAATTATTTGTTGTGCCGGCTTTTTGTGTTGAATTTTTTTCAACAAAAGGATTACCCCTGCCAAAAATAAAAGGATAAATTGAAAACTGATTCCTTCCCATGTAGGATAAATCCCCAGTGTGCTTATAGGTTGTAACCCCTGTATGATTGAACTGCTAAATAGCCCTCCTTCCTGTAACTCTTTAATCCCTTCACCGGTAAAAATAAAAGCTAATAAGAATAGAAGAACACCGGAACCAAGGAAAAAAGGTTTTAAAGGAAGTCTCATACTTCCATAGCGTATGAGATAGAACAAGAGTATTAACAAAAGAGATCCTGAAATCAATCCGGTCCAGATTAGACTATTATTTCCAGAAGATTCAGTAAAAATTGCCTGGTAGAAAAGTACGGTTTCCGCTCCCTCCCTGTAAACTGCCAGAAAGACAGCAAACCACAAAGTCAATCTTTTTCCTTTGCTGATAGACTCTTGAATTTTCCCTTCAATATAATTCTTCCATCGTTTTGGATCAGATTTATTAACCATCCAGTAACTCATTGAGATTAGGATCAATGTTGCTGTAAGAAGAAGAATACCTTCCATAACTTCTTGCCCTTTGCCACTTACATGAAACAATGAGGAAAATAAGTAAGCCGTTGCAAAACTAGCAATTAATGCAACAAAAGTACTTTGGTAAACATCTTTTAATTTTTCGGCATTGCCGGACTTAATTAAATAAACGGCAATAGCAGAAATAATTAGAATCGCTTCAACGCCTTCCCTAACGATAATCAAAAAAGAATAAAGCCATTGCTCGAAAGACCCTTCTTGCTGTTTTTCTAGTTTGCTTGCATCCTCACGCAGCATGTTAAGCAATGAATCCATTTCATTCTGAATCTTTAATTGATTTTGGCCTGATTGAATCTCTTTTTTAATCCTGTTAAATTGGAACTCCAACTCCGCCGCCCTTTTTGCTGATATATTGAGCCGAATGGCTTGCTCCATCCTTTCGCTCTCAAAAGGGCCAAAATAGGCCTCATTTACCAGTTCCTTTGCTTTCTCCCCATCACCTTTTTGATAAGCTTGTAAGGCTTGATCCATCAATGTGTCAATACGGGAGATGACACCAGACCAAGAATCCTCTGCAAATACATTTGCCGGAATCAACATCGCAAAAAGTAACATGAATAAAATAAATAATTTCTTCCCATGATTTAACATGATTCCCCTCCTTTCATTTCGATAATGATAATCATTTTCATTAAATCGTATTATATTTCCCCTATCTTCATTTCGTCAAGAGCAAATTAGAATAAAAATTTTTCTTTGACAAAATTAATAGAGTTTTTTTATAATCATAATCAATAATCATTATCAATGATAATAATTATCATTTTCAATAATATGTGAGGTGTTTTTGTTAATGAAAAAAATTTTTCGAACGGCCCATCTTTGGCTAAGTTTATTGTTTGGTATATTTATCTGCCTTCTTTGTTTATCAGGGAGTATTCTCGTCTTCGAAAACGAAATCAAACAATCTCTGCATGCTGAATTGTTCAAAGCTACCCCCGGAGAAAGGATTTCTTATGAATCAGCGGCTCAAACAATTCATACAACTTATCCAAAAGGAGAAATCCAGCGTATTTACACCCCGGATGAATCAAGTTCAAAAGGCGTATATACTTTTAGATTAAAGGAAAAAAATGACCAACTTACCGTTTACATAGATCCAGGCACAGGCAAAATACTTGGAACAGAAAAATCAGGTGGATTTTTCGGCTTTCTAACCGAATTTCATCAATATTTATTATTAAAAGATTATAAAGGTATGGATATCGTTGGATATATAGGGATTCTTTTTATTGTCATTCTTCTAACGGGGATCTATTTGTGGTGGCCAGGCCATAAAAAAATAAGCCAAGGATTTACAATTCGCCGGACCAATAATCAATACATTAAGAATTTTGATTGGCACCGTGTATTGGGCATTTCTTTCATTCCCTTCTTGCTGCTTGTTTCTATAACCGGTGCATTGTTTCCATTTGGACAAGACTTTCTAGGTTCCCTTGGTTTAAAAACAAAAGTCGCACCTTCGAGCGAAAGCTTAGTTGTTCATCCCCTTGCCTCAGGAAAAGTATCACTCGATCAGATGATTAATGCCGCTGAAAATAGCGTGTCAGGGGCGACTGTTACACAAATTCGAATGCCCAAAAAATCGAAGAACGGAAAAGAAGAAGGAATTGAAGTCCGTCTGTCCCTTCCATACGATCCATCTGCAGCTAGTACGGGAAATGTCCGTGTTTGGGTTAATCCATATAATGCAAAAATTATTGGCAAAACCAATGCCGTTGAGGATAAGAGCTTTGCATCACTCTACCAAACATGGCTATTCCCATTACATACAGGAAAATTTGGCGGATTGTTAACACAAGTATTGTATGCAATTGGCGGCATTGTGCCAGGCATCTTGATGGTTACAGGCCTAGTCATGTGGCGCTATAAAGCAAAGAATAAAGGAAAGAATAAGTCATTCAGAACTAATAGTAATGAGAGGAAAGAAAGCCAACCAGCATAAGGAAGGGTGCCAGTATGATTGCTACTGGCACCCTTATCACCTTTATCCCCTTTACTCAGAAGATCCACATGGGGCCTCCCTTTA